>JADFJC010000059.1 GCA_022566315.1 Planctomycetota bacterium | reverse complement strand
GACCCGGCATTACCTGTTTTGTTATTGGCAAAACAGGGAACAGCTTAACCAGCCGAACCGCCGTGGTACGGACCCGTATGCCCGGTGGTGTGACAGGGAAAGCCCGCGAGGGCATACCTATGTCGATATTGATAATTGGTGAATGGTAATTGACTATGGGATGGATCCCCGCTAACGGCTTGCGGTGACAAGGATTGCCGCGTTGAAGATTGCGTCCCGTACTTCTTCGGCGGATTTTCAGTATCGTGCCGATGACGACGTTTACAATCACGGGGCCGGTCGTTCCATATTTTCTAAATATAATGGAAAAAAACCCCAGGGCAGGCCCATTGGGCATACGACAGAGACAGCTACCAAAGATAAGATTTTAATCGCATGTAATCCAGATTTCTCGACTGCGCCTTCGGCTCCACTCGGAATGACCGAGCGCATAAGGGCACAAGATTCAAATAGTGGGGCAAGCTCAACTCTATGGTTCTAAAGAAACCCTGCTAAAGAACCGATAACTAATACTATGGAAGCAGAATTAATTACACATAGTTGCGCAGAACAGTCGAAACAGGGGCAAAACAAACAACCCGCAGAAGAGACAGCCAGGATGAAGAAATGTCCCTTTTGCGCCGAGCAGATTCAGGCAGAAGCTATCAAGTGTCGGTACTGTGGAGAGTTTCTTGATAAATCGCGCAAGTCAAAAACGAAATGGTATTTCAGCACTGCTAATATTGTAATTGCCTTTCTGTTCGTAGGTCCGTTTGCCCTGCCGTTCATATGGTTTCACCCAGGTTATAAAAAGACTACAAAGATTATAGTTACATTTTTTGTTAGTGTAATTACAGCTTTGATTATTTGCCTTTTAATAAAAACACTTCCTAAAATATTCGAACATTACTCTCAATTACGAGATGTGATGGAACAACTGTAGCGTTGACACACAGATTCTATTTCGTATAGCAGTGAAGTATCATCGTATAGAGTTATGAAGAGTGCAAAGGAAATTCAGGACGAGGCCATAAAGCATCTTGGAGCTTTGATTTGTTCAGGGGTTTTAATCTTGGGGTGCTTTCTGCCTTGGTTGTAACTTGGTGCGATCTTTGTGAACAGAGGTATTGACAAAAGCCGTGGAATTAAATAGTGATTAGTGAATAGCACGAAGCTCGCGATAAATTTGGGGAAAAGAAAACCCCCAGTACAGGCTTGGGGGCTAACCGAAGAAATAAAGACGTAAATGAATTTGGGAGAAGAATTATGAGAGTTGATGTTAGTCGTGTTGATGTGTGGGCTGCGAGTATTAAGGACCGGCCGGGTACGTTAGCTGAGAAACTTAAAGCTCTTGCCCAGGCAGATGTTGACCTTGAATTTGCCATTGCCCGTCGTGTAAAACCCGGAAAATGTGTGGTGTTCGTTACACCTATTAAGGGTCCGAGGCAAATAAGGGCTGCAAGAAAAGCCGGTTTCGAGAAAACCAAATCGCTGCACGGAATCCGGGTGGCCACGGGCAACAAGCCCGGCTTTGGTGCTGAGCTAACGAAGCGATTGGCCGATGCGGGTATCAACCTTCGAGGTCTTTCCGGGGCCGCTATCGGCAACCGTGCCATCTTTCACTTGGCCTTTGACTCCAGCGATGATGCAAACAAAGCTAAACGCCTGCTTAAGTAAATTTGTGGGTACAATACCGCTCCTTTACGGTCGCGGCTCTGTTTGGTTGCGGGCGGTTACCGCTCCCTTACGGTCGCGGCTCTGTTTTAGTATGTATGAGGTATTGTTTGGGCGGGAAAATGTCCGTAAGGGCACGGCACATCTGTTGGATTGCCTGGCTTACCTGAGGAAATATAGATTGGCCAAGCTGTATTTGGGCAGATTGAATCCCTACAAAATAGACATCAAGCTTAGAGCCTATCCTGATAACTCTCTGGCTTCGACCGGCTGCGTCGGTCGTGGCCTGCGTCAGGCTGCATCGACAATGCTGGACATTGCCTATTTCGCCTTCCTTGTCCACAATCGACTCGCTCGGTCTCATGGCCGACGAGTGGTTATCAGGATAGGCTCTTAATATATTGACAGACCATATCGACAAATAAGCGGGGTGGTACGGCTTTGCTTACCTTTTAATCTTCTTGTAATATCGGCTTATTAAATGTAAAGTTAAGGAGACTTTCAAATACCAAGAGAAGACCTTGCGCCCGTAGCTCAGCAGGATAGAGCATCGGTTTCCTAAACCGAAGGTCAGAGGTTCGAGTCCTCTCGGGCGTAGTTAAAGACTTGTAAATAAATTATCTTCCATTCTTGACTGCCGTCAGACAAGTTTTGGCTGGCGGTGTCAGCAAGGATGGAGAAAGGTAATCTATATTCCCAATAAAGGTTTGTTTCATCTACCCGTAAGTTCGAGAAGACTGATTCGGCCTATTGCCCGGACTTGCCTGTGTACCATTTGCGAGGAACGTCTTCGCCGGTGGTTTCAGCAATCCCCGACACATGGCCGTCCAACCAGCAGGTCATTGATACGCCGCGGTGGCGAAAACACTCCTGGACTGCATACGGAAAATCACCAAGTGTTCCACCATTGCGCCACTGTGTCAGATTGATGTTGACGTTGGGACCGATGCAGAACATGTCAGAATTAATGCTGTCCAGCCTTTGCTCTATGTGGTCCTGAAAAGCAATAATCTCGCTATGACGTTTGAATTCAAGGTCAATTTTCTTGTCTGTGATGTAATTGTTGAGACCGTACGAGCAATACTTGAAGTACTGCTGCGACGGGAGTCCCCAAGGTGCCCCCCATTCCGGCCAATCATCGACTCGTTCTACGGCGGGACAGGAAAAGATTTTTTTGTTCTCGGCGTATGGAAAGTATGCAATTCCCCAGTAGGCCAAAGACTCATTTGGTCCATATTTCCTTACCACTGATTCATTTTCGTGTGCATTATCCCAAAGACCGTTATTAGGCGCATCATGCGTCTTTCCATCATAGTCGTCCACGTACATTCTCAGGGCGAGTCCTAATCCTCCAATATGTACGTTGCAAACGGTTTTCCTTGCCTGGTCCCTCGCTGCCCTTAGAGAAGGCATCAGAATTGCCATCAGCAGTGCTATAATAGCAATTACAACCAGTAGTTCAATTAAGGTGAAAGCGTTTCGCTTTTTCATATTGTTGCCTCCCGAAAAAGCATTTTATGCTGTGTCTGCTTATAACGTTCACTCAACCACACGGCTGAGCTTATTATATAATAATACCAGAAATCATCGCCTAATTTCAAGCTTTTTTTAAAAAAATATCCAGCGCCAAGTCGAGACAAAAACACTCTTTGCCCACCGAAACGCTGAAGAACTGCGTTATCACGAGATATTTTGGGGTTGCTTACGGCAACAGGTCCACGTATAATAGTGCATGCAGCGTGTCCATAATGTTGGTTTTTGTGTTATTTGTAAGATGTGCAGGAGGTAAAGCTGTGGCAAGACAACGACAAGCTATGATCATTTATCTTACAGTCGTGTGCGGTATATTTGCCGGCGTCCTCGTTCCATCTGCGAATGGCCAGCCCCAAAAAGAATCACCCTCGGGTGGGTTGAAATTGCTCGAATACTTTCTCACCGGGCCGATGGCGGAAGTCGATGAAATCATTTTTGCCTGTCGCCAGTTGAACTACGACGGACACTGGTATGCTAATTTCGGATATTATGCAGACAGCGCAGAGCGAAAGGCGTATCGGGCGATGGGCCGATTGTGCAAACTGAACATCAGAACCGGCCAGCTTACTGTATTGCTGGACGACCCGCAAGGCACAGTCCGCGACCCGCAGGTACACTACGACGGCAGAAAGATAATATTTTCCTATCGTAAGGGCGGCTCGGAAAACTTCCATCTCTACGAAATCAGTGTTGATGGAAGCGATCTGAAGCAGCTTACCGATGGTCAGTATAATGATATTGAACCTACCTACTTGCCGGACGACACTATCGTATTCTGCTCCAATCGCTGTAATCGCTGGGTAAACTGCTGGCTGACCCAGGTCGCTGTGCTGTATCGTTGCGACGCTAACGGAAATAACATCCGCCCAATATCCAGCAATAGTGAGCACGAGAATACTCCCTGGCCGCTGCCGGACGGCCGGGTACTGTATCAGCGGTGGGAATATGTGGACCGCAGCCAGGTGCACTATCACCACCTCTGGACGACCAATCCTGATGGGACAGGGCAGATGATCTATTACGGGAATATGCACCCCGGCACCGTAATGATTGATGCCAAGCCCATCCCTGGAACAGAAAAAGTAGTGGCGGTGTTTTCCCCCGGGCACGGTCGCAAAGAGCACGATGGACAAATTACTATTGTTACGCCCAAAGCCGGGCCGGATGAAATTGCATCCGCTCAACCCGTCAGTAAAACAAATAATTACCGCGACCCTTACCCGTTTTCGGAAGATTGTTTCCTTGTAGCTCAGGGCACCCGGCTCCTGTTAATGAACGGTCAGGGGCAAACGCACGAAATCTATCGGCTGCCCGCGGAACTCGTCAAGGCCGGTGTGCAGTGCCATGAACCGCGGCCCCTCCTGCTGAGACCACGGGAACGAGTAATCCCATCGCGAGTAGACCAGCAACAGTCAACCGGTCGGCTGGTTCTGACAGATGTTTACAACGGCAGAAAGATGCAGAGCGTCAAGCGAGGCGAAATCAAAAAACTGCTCGTTCTGGAAACGCTGCCTATGCCGATACATTATACCGGTGGTATGGAACCACTGAGCTATGGGGGGACATTTACCCTGGAGCGGATTCTCGGGACAGTACCAGTTGAGCCGGACGGCTCGGCTTATATGGAATTGCCGGCGTTGCGAAGCCTGTTTTTCGTAGCGCTGGATGAGAACAACAACTCTGTTAAAAGAATGCAGAGCTTTCTTACGGTTATGCCGGGCGAGACGACCAGTTGTGTCGGCTGCCATGAACGGCGGACTCAGACTCCCGTTACCAAAGGCCAAAGCGCGCTTCAGGCCTTGAGTCGCCCGCCTGATAAAATCACACCGATTGCAGGTATCCCTGACATATTTGACTTTCCGCGGGATATCCAGCCGCTCCTCGATAAGTATTGTCTTAGCTGCCACGGATACGAAGCGATTAGTCAGGACGGTCCGCGGGCCGGCGGTGTTATACTCAGCGGCGACCGCGGTCCGTTTTATTCTCACAGCTACTACACGCTGACTATGCGACGCCAGTTTGTTGACGGGCGCAATCAACCAAAGAGTAATCTGGCACCGAGGTCTATCGGCAGTAGCGTCAGTCCGCTGATGAAGAAGTTCGACGGCAATCATTACTCCGTCAAGGCCACGCGCCAGGAACTGGATATGATTCGTTACTGGATTGAGTCCGGGGCGCCTTATCCAGGCACGTATGCGGCATTAGGTTGTGGTATGATAGGTGGGTACGCTGAGAACAAACAGGACCAATCCGACCACCAGTGGCCCAGTACGATCGCTGCTGCCGAAGCTATTCGACAGCGCTGTGTACAGTGTCACGACAAGTCGTTACCATTGCCGCTGGCACTTTCGGACAATCGCAATATTCCACCATGGGATGCCCGACCAGGCTATGTGCCACGACATTTAGTGTTCAATCTGACGCGGCCGGAGAAATCCCTGATTCTGCTGGCGCCGCTGTCGAAGCAAGCCGGGGGCTATGGCTTATGTGAGCACAGAGACAAAGATGCCAAGCCGGACGAGCCTGTAACCGTCTTCGCTGACACTAACGACCCGGACTACCAAAAAATCCTGGCTCTCTGCGCGGCCGGCAAGAAACACCTCGACGAGATTAAGCGATTTGATATGCCTGACTTTCGACCACGGCCTGCATACGTTCGTGAAATGAAAAGATACGGAATTTTGCCGAAGGATATTGTCGTGGACGCCGCAATAGATGTTTATGCGACCGACCGCGCATATTGGCGGTCGCTGTGGTATAAGCCACCCTCAAGCGGCAATCATGATTAATAATGTCTTTGACATAGACGTTACTGCGCTGGATGATAGTAGAATCAAATGGTAGAAATTACAGAGGATTAAGAATGAGCAAGAAAAAAACAAAGTTGCCCCCAGGTATCACTGTGATAGTTATGATGTTGTATCTGACAACGAATGCCAATGTGTCAGGACGGGATTACCTATCACCCTCGGCTTTGGTGGCGGACAAGCAGGCTGGGAAACTCTACATCGCTCAGACCACGGCCAAACAAGTGGCGGTCTTCGATATCGCCTCCGGTAAGGTAACCAGGACGTATTCGCTCCCAGGTAAGCCCAGTGGACTTGCACTATCGGCCGACAGGTCACGCCTGTATGTTACCTGCACATCGCCCAAAGGACGAGTCCAGGTAATCAATCCGCAAACCGGAAAAACCTACCATACCTTGCCTACCGGTCATACTCCTATGGCACCAGTGCTAAGTTCAAACGGCAAAATCCTGTACGTGTGCAACCGCTTTAATAATAACGTCTCGGTCATAGACCTGGCCTCACGCAAGCAGATAACCCGGATACCAGTCCAGCGTGAGCCGGTCGCGGCGGCACTGGGCCCGAACGGCAGGTTTCTGTTCGTGGCTAATCATCTGCCCACCGGAACAGCCAACATCGGCCCCATCGCAGCGACGGTTTCAGTCATTAATACTGAGACCAATAAGGTAGTAACCACCATCGAGCTTCCCAACGGCACCACAGCATTGCAGGGAATCTGTATCTCGCCCGATGGCCGATATGCCTATGCCACGCATATCCTCGCCCGCTATACAGTACCAACCACGCAGTTGGAGCGGGGATGGATAAATACCAATGCGCTCAGTATTATCGATGTCCAGAACAAACGGTTAATTGATACTGTCCTTTTAGATGATGTGGACAATGGCGCCGCCAATCCGTGGGCTGTTGGTTGCACAAGCGACGGCAAATATATCTGTGTAACCCACGCCGGAACCGATGAATTGAACATAATAGATGCATCTGCCATGATGGACAAAATCAGGAAATATCACGCTGACCAAAGAAACGCTCAGAATCGCACAATAGGACAGGGTAACTACGGAAGTTATGGTTCAAGTTCAACACCTTCATCAAACATTCCAAACGAACTGAGTTTTCTTTACGGGATTCAGCAGCGTATCAAGCTTTGCGGCAAAGGCCCTCGTGCACTTGCAATTGTTGGTTCCAATGTTTATGTCGCGGAATATTTTACAGACAGCCTAACGTTAGTTGATATAAATAAAACGACGGGGACCAAAACTACTGCTTTAGCACTCGGATCAACTCCCAAAATGTCTATAAGGCGCAGAGGAGAAATGCTCTTCCACGATGCATCGCTGTGCTTTCAGAACTGGCATAGCTGTTCAAGCTGTCATCCGGGCGGTGCCAGGGTCGATGCCCTGAACTGGGACCTGCTTAACGATGGTATAGGCAATCCTAAAAACACAAAAAGTCTCCTGTTCTCTCACAGGACCCCGCCGGCGATGTTTACAGGTGTGCGCCGAAACGCCGAGATGGCCGTGCGCGCCGGGATCAGGCATATCCTGTTTGCGGTACGTCCGGAACAGGAAGCTGTTGCAATAGATGAGTATCTCAAATCGCTCAGACCGGTTGCGAGTCCTTATCTAATCAACGGCAGACTAAACGCCTCAGCCAGACGAGGGCGAAAGATATTTAGCAAAGCACGCTGCGCTTCCTGTCATAAGGGAGTACTGCATACGGACCTGCGGCAATACAATTTGGGTATAGGCGATGGATTGGATAAAGACCTTGAGTTTGATACGCCGACTTTGGTCGAAGTCTGGCGGACCGCACCATATCTGTATGATGGTCGGGCTGTTACTATTAAGGAAGTCCTCACAAAGTACAATCCTGACGATGAACATGGACGGACGTCCAACTTGTCTGATAAGGAAATTACGGATTTGGCCAACTTCGTGCTCTCGCAGTAGCATTGGTGCGAAATTGGGCAATTATTTATCCTTCTTTTCTCTTTTCAATTTTCGTTTTTCTTTAGGATTAAGCTTGGCCTTTTTCTGGTGTTCCTTTTTGCCTTTATCTCTTTTGCCCTTATCTCCCATATCTGTTTCTCCTTGCTTGAAAATGACTTGTATTTCTTAACCTGTCACCGGATGAAGCCAGTTTGTCATTCATCGAACCTTTTTTGCGGAAACCATTGTTAATGATTAGCACGATACAGCATACTGTGGACAGATGTCAAGCGTGAGTTTTCGGATTTCGGCGAAAATCTTCGAGAAGCAGCCGGAAAGATTGAATTTTTAGATGAATTTGGTATTCTACTTGTGGCATAGCTATTAGAAAAGAAGCTTAGTCACAAGGAATTTACTAAAATGAAAAAAGGCACTTGTACTATTTCGTTCTTCGCAGTCCCAATTTTCTCGGGACGAAAAATGAATTCGCGAAAGCTACGAAGCACGAGTCTTTTGATTCTGGCACTGCTTACTCTGCCCTTAATTTCAATTAGCTGTCAGATATTCGAAGCTGATGTTTCAACTGTGGCGGATGATGTAACCATTGTTAGCCCATCGGATGCGACAACAGCAGAACGTTTAGCGGCAAAAGAGATTCGCCGTTATCTGTATTTGCGGACCGGCAAGCTACTCCCAATCGTCCAAAGCAAAAACAAACTACCTTCGAAAACCGCTCTAATTGTCGTCGGGCAAAAGGACCGTCCCGCTATTAAAACCCTGATAAATAAAAATGCAAAGCTGGCGTCATTAGTGGGTTCGCTGGAACCTCAGCAATATCTGCTTAAGACGATAACTTTCAAGAAACGACCGGCTGTGCTGATTACCGGCGGTGACTCTATCGGAACGCTTTATGCCGCTTACCGATTCGCAGAACATTTGGGCGTGCGTTTTTATATGCATGGCGACACAATTCCAGATAAACAAATCGCTTTGAAGATGCCCAAACTTGATGAAAAAGGCAAGCCATTATTCAACCTGCGGGGAATTCAGCCATTTCACGATTTCCCCGAAGGGCCGGACTGGTGGAATACCGATGACTACAAAGCCATCATTGGGCAACTACCCAAGATGCGTATGAATTTCTTCGGATTACATACATATCCTCAGGGTGGAGTGGGGCCGGAGCCGACGGTCTGGATTGGCATGCCCGGTGACTTCAACAAGGACGGAACGGTGAAGTTCAGCTACCCGTCAAGGCATTTCGCAACGCCCAACACCACCGGTTCCTGGGGCTATCAGCCGGCAAAAACGGGCGATTACACTTTCGGTGCGGCGCAGATGTTTGAACGCGACGACTACGGCCCGGACTATATGCGCGGCATGAACCCCTGGCCGAAACTTTCTAAGGAAAAATCCAACGAACTGTTTAATCGCATGGGCGAGACGCTCAAAGAGGCCTTTGAATATGCTCAAGCTCTCGGCGTTAAAACCTGTGTGGGAACGGAAATACCGCTTATCATACCTGATGCCGTAAAAGAGCGTATCAAAAGCAAGGGCAAGAACCCGTCCGACCCGGCTGTTGTGCAGGAAGTTTACGAGGGTATGTTCCAGCGAATTACCAAAGCGTATCCATTAGACTATTACTGGTTCTGGACGCCCGAAGGCTGGACGTGGGGAAACCCAAAGGATGAACAGATTGAAGCAACGTTAGCCGATTTTCGCGCTGCGATTGCGGCAGCCAAAAAGGTCAAGCCGCCGTTTACGTTAGCTACCTGCGGCTGGGTCCTGGGACCGCCAAAGGATAGAGCTTTGTTCGATAATGTCCTGCCTAAGGAAATGCCTGTAAGCTGTATCAATCGCAATGTCGGGTTTGCACCGGTCGAGCCTGGCTTCGCCAGTGTCGAGGGACGACCGCAGTGGGCCATTCCGTGGATGGAAGACGACCCGGCGCTGATTATACCGCAACTTTGGGCCGGTCGAATGCGGCGAGACGCAGCCGACGCACTCGCTTACGGATGCACGGGCCTGATGGGCATCCACTGGCGCACACGTATCCTCGGACCGAATGTCTCTGCATTAGCTCACGCCGCCTGGGAACAGAAAAAATGGAACCCGGACTTCGGTAAGAAAATCAAACCACCGGAACCGAAACTCTCAGAAGCTCGGCAAGGCGGCAACGTCGCTCAGTTCCCAAATAATCCCATAGCCGATACTCAAGAGGACCCGCTTTACCAAACGGTCATCTGGGACGTAAAAGCATATCGGCTGAAGGTCCCAAACGGTTCTTATACCGTAACACTCAAGTTCTGCGAACCTCACTACAACGCCGTTGGCAAGCGAGTCTTCGGTGTCAAGCTACAAACCAAAACAGTCATCGACAAGCTGGACATCTTCGCTGAGGTCGGCAGGAACAGGGCACTGGATTACACATTCGAGGATGTGAAGGTAGCTGACGGCCTGTTGAGCATCGACTTTGTGAAGGTAGTAGAGTTTCCGTGCATCGCTGCCTTTGTTGTGCATGGCAAGAGCATTACAAGGAAAAATAACTGTGGCGGGCCGGCTTACAAAGACTATCAGGCCGACCTGCCGGCTTCGGCTTCCGACAGCAAACCTCGTGACCTGCCGGTGGATGATTTCTATGCCGACTGGGCGTTGACACAATTTGGGCACGAAGTGTTTCAACCAATCGCTAAGTTATTCGCGAGTCTCGATGGAGAACCATCGGCAACAGACAGAGGCCAGCGAACCTCTAACCTGCCGCGTCCTTCGACCTGGGTCAGAGGCCCCGGAGGCATCAACCCGGACAAAAGACCGTGGGAACAGGTAAGCAAAGAATACACATTCGTCGAGAGAATGGCCAAACTGCGCCCGCAGGTCAAAGGACAGGGCAATCTGGAGCGGTTCGATTACTGGCTGAACAACTTCCGTTATCTGCGGGCGATCGGACAGGTCAACTGCACCTGGGCAAAGTTCAACGCAGCGATGAAGAAAGTCAAAGACGAAAAACAGCCCGATGCTCGCAAACGATTGGCCCGGGAACTTGCCCTTCCGCTCAGGAAGAAGTTAGTCGCTCAGGTCGCCGAGGTGCATCGGTACCTGCTGGCGACTGTTACCACGAACGGTGCGATGGGCAATGTAACCAACTGGCAGCAGCACATTATGCCGATGTTGCTTACCGAACCTGGCCAGCAGCTCGCTAAAATCTTAGGCGAAGGCCTGCCGACTGATGCAATGCCTTCGAATCGATACGATGGCCCGCTGCGAATAATTGTGCCGACGGTGCGCACCAGCCTGAGCGCCGGTGAGGACTTAAAGCTCAAGGTAATCATCCTGGCCAGGAACCAGCCCAAAGATGCAGCGCTGTACTTCCGACCAATGGGCAAAGGCAAGTTCAATAATATTGCTCTCACACATATCGCACGCGGAGTGTATTCTGTCAAGATTCCCGCTAACCGGATTAAAACCGACCTGGAGTACTATGTGAAGGCAAGCTCAACCGACGGTCGGCAGATTACTTTCCCTGCCGCCGCACCACATATCAATCAAACGGTAGTGGTCAGTGGCGGTAGTTATTAACTGAAGTTTTGCAAAATTGAGGTTAGGCAAAAGTCTTGTTATTAACAAGGAGAGATTAAGATGAGCAAATATGATTACACCCGCCGCCATTTCCTGAAGACCATAGGTTTGGGAGCTGCGGCTTTTGCTATTCAAGGCTCAAAGAATGTTACAACGCTCTTGGCAAACGAGGCGACGGATAAAAAACCCAACTTCGTTTTCATTTTAGTTGACGACTTAGGCTGGATAGACACCGGCTGTTACGGCAGCAAGTTCTACGAAACGCCGAATATCGACAGGCTTGCCGCCGAGGGTATGCGGTTCACTGATGCTTATGCCGCCTGTGCGGTCTGCTCGCCGACCCGTGCGGCTGTGATGACAGGACGCTATCCGGCTCGCCTCGGCGTTACCGACTGGATTCGCGCCCGCTTCCAGGGAGGCGAAATTCCCGCAGACAAAAAGAACCCAACTGAATACGTCGGCGGCAAAAACAAGAAACTGCTGTGCCCGCCCAACGCGCTGTGGATGGAGCTTGAAGAAATTACCATTGCCGAGGCACTCAAATCGGCAGGATATACTTCGTGCCACATCGGAAAATGGCACTTAGGTGCTGACGACTGGTACCCGGACAGGCAGGGTTTCGATTTCAACGTCGGCGGCTGCGACTTCGGCCAGCCACCTAACTATTTCGACCCGTATTCCCGAAAGGGCCAGGGACCAATACCAACTCTGAGTCCTCGTCGCAAAGGCGAATACCTTACCGACCGTGAAGCAGATGAAGCGGTTAAATTTATCCGCCGGCATAAAGATAAACCGTTTTTCCTCTATATGGCCCACTATGCCGTCCATACACCTATCCAGGCTAAAGCCGACCTGGTCTCAAAGTACAAGGCGAAAACGCCCACAAATCAGAAGAATCCGAAATACGCAGCGATGATTGAAAGCGTGGACGACGCCGTGGGCAGGATTTGTTCGGCGCTCGACGAGCTTAACCTGGCAGAAAGAACTATTATTTTCTTCACCAGTGACAACGGCGGCCTTATGGGTGTAACGAACAACGCCCCCCTGCGTGCCGGCAAGGGCCACCCTTACGAGGGTGGTATCCGTGAGCCTTTGCTCGTACGTTGGCCGAAGGTCATAAAACCCGGCACAGTCAGTCATGAACCGGTAACCAGTGTCGATTACTTCCCGACCATTTGCCAGGCTGCCGGTGTTCCGCTGCCGCCCGACCGTGACATCGACGGTGTCTCGCTTCTTGACCATCTAAAATCCAACGGCATTCAAAAGCTCAACCGTCATGCGATCTTCTGGCACTTCCCCCACTATCGCGGGAGCATTGTGCCTTACAGTATCATTCGAGAAGGCAACTGGAAACTTATCAAAAGATATGAGGGCAAAACTTTTGAGTTGTATAACCTAAAGGGAGATTTGTCTGAAAGCAACGACCTCTCAGAGGTACTGCCGGCAAAAGTCAGGCGACTCAATGCTAAATTGACCAGATGGCTGAAGATTTCCCGCGCCAAACTTCCCAGACCAAATCCAGACTACGAACCGGGTGCCAGCTCGCAAAAAAGCAAAAACAGAAAAAACTAAGGTGAGTGGCCAATTGAGGAGATTACATTATGAATCGACGCAATTTTCTAAAAGCTATTGGTATGAGCGCTGTCTCTCTAACACTGCCGGGATGTACGAACGTCTCTGGGCAGGCTGCTGGTAAGAGCACTCGGCCCAACATCCTGTGGATTTTGTCCGAGGACATCAGCCCTGACCTGAGCTGCTATGGCACAGCCGCAGTACAAACTC
Source organism: Planctomycetota bacterium (assembly GCA_022566315.1). GTDB lineage: Bacteria > Planctomycetota > Phycisphaerae > Sedimentisphaerales > Anaerobacaceae > NIOZ-UU13. The sequence continues at coordinate 11,059 of JADFJC010000059.1, read as the reverse complement.
CGAACCTGGATAAGCTGGCTACTCAGGGTATTCGCTTTAGCAACGCATTTACTACCGCCCCGGTATGTTCCGCCAGCCGCTCGGCAATGATTACGGGAATGTACCAGACCTCCATAGGCGCCCACAATCACCGCAGTCATCGCGACGATGGCTACACGCTGCCCGAACCGGTCCGGCTGATAACCGAGTATTTCCGCCAGGCAGGATACTTCACAGCCAACGTCAAGACGGCGGCCCCCGGTGTCCGCGGCTCAGGCAAGACGGATTTTAACTTCAAGTTCAGTAATGCCTTTGACGGCAGTGACTGGAACCAGCGCAAGCCCGGCCAGCCGTTCTTCGCGCAGCTATCAATCAGTATGACGCACCGCGGCAAACAATGGAAGGGCCTGGACAAAAAGCTCGATAACCCGGTTGACCCGGACAAGGTCAAGCTGCCGCCCTACTACCCCGACCACCCCATCGCACGCGAAGACTGGGCCACATACCTGAACTCTATCCAAATGATGGACCAGTATGTCGGCAAAATTCTAAAACGCCTCGATGATGAGGACCTGGCGAACAATACCGTAGTCATTTTCATAGGCGACCACGGCCGCTGCCACGTCCGCGGCAAGCAGTGGCTTTACGACGGCGGCATCCATATCCCGTTGATTATTCGCTGGCCCGCCAAACTAAAAGCCGGGCAGCTCTGCCACAACTTCGTCAGTGCAATCGACATCTCGGCGACGGTGCTGAAAATTGCCGGCGTCAAGCCACCAAAGCATATAGAAGGAAAGGTCTTTCTTGCACCTGATACATGGGGCCTAAAGGGCACCTGGAAACCCGTAAACAAACGAGACTATATCATTGCCGCCCGCGACCGCTGCGATGAGACCATCGACCGTATCCGCTGTGTCCGGACAAAGCAATACAAATATATCCGCAACTTTATGCCCGAGCGACCTTATACACAGACAAACGCCTACAAAGAACGCTCCTACCCGATGTTGAACCTTATGAAGGAGCTTCATGCTGAAGGTAAGCTTACACCTGCCCAGGCCCTGTTTATGGCGCCGCGAAAACCGGATGAGGAACTCTACGACATCCGGACCGACCCATACGAGATTCACAACCTTGCGGCCTCGCCGAAACATCAACGGACGTTAAAAAAAATGCGGAGGACCCTGGAAAAGTGGATAGAAGACACTTCTGACATGGGCCGGTTCCCAGAAAAGAAAAGCTCCATAACACCACGTGACAGAAAGAGAATATACGGAGAATAAAAAAGTCAACTAATCCCGTAAGGTAGAGCAAAATACGAGATACAACATCAGTTTCACTTTAACTTGATAGGTACGCCTTTGTCGCGAGCTTGTGCTACGAAAGACTTTAACTCTTCCAACAGCAGTTGTATTTGCTGCGTATTCTCAAGCAGATTTTCGTAAAATCGTCCATCGTTGATGAACCTGGCAGCACTACCTTGGCCGCTGTTTATTTTCTCCAAGATTAGCCGCAGTTGTGCTGCCGCCTTACTTACTTCTTCACTCGTATCGACCATCGCAACAACGAGCTCTTCTGCTTTGGCATCAGCACTTTTCAAAGTTGTTGTTCCTGCAACGGCGAATTTCCGGAATTCCTGCATCGTCTCTTTAGCCTGTTCTGACGCCTCAGTCATATTAGCCAAAATTTTCTGGAGATTTTCTTTGTTGTCAGGGCTGCCGATGATATCGTTGGCGTTAGCAATAAGAGCTATGATGCCATCAACCAATTCATCCAGTTTTTTCTGGCTCTCTTCCGGAAAGAACTCACTTGTTATACCGGTCGAGCCTTGCAGCAATATTTTGTCCATCAAAAATTTTGTCCCAGGTCGGTTCGGGTCAAGTGGTTCCAAAGGCTTCCCAGGAGTTTGCTTAAGTTCGATATAACTACTGCCCAACCCCCGCGTCATCAGTTTTATCTCAACATTGGAAGGGATATTAACATAACTTTTACCAATACTGAGAACAACCACTGTTTGATAATATTTTAAGCCGGTCACCAGATCCTTTCGTCTATTAGGTGCCATAACCTCTGTTACACGGCCGATTTGATAGCCACAAAAGCGCACAGGCGTATCCTTCTGCACCCCTGGTGCTGTCGGGAACTGAACGTAAACCTCAAAAGAACCCATCTTTGTAACAGCAGTTGGCAAATCACCGAACTTAAATACCAGCCATACAAGCGCACATATACCTACTATCACAAAAACGCCCACAATCATATTGCGTTTTTTTTGGGTGGTCTCATAGTCACTCACTGTTCAGTCCCTTTCAAATCACTGCGGCCTTCCAGAAACAACTCCCTTATGGCACGCAAAGGATAGCCGCTGTCGTTAAGTTTTTTTATCAGTTTAATTCGCTCAATACGCTTTTCATCAAACATCCGTCTGCCGGTCGGCGTAACTTCTGTCGGCTCAAGCAGCCCGACCATAAGGTAATATTGCAGAGATTGCCGAGAAATGCCAGCTTTTTTTGCGGCTGTACCTATAGGTGATAATTTGCTTTTCTCACTCAACGCTTATCCCCAGGAAGCTAAAAAACGAAAAACCAATTGGCTGTTGACTATTTTCTATTGATTATTTTCTATTGTCAATAGTTTCTATGAACTTTATTTCTCTGTTGGCCACAAAAATCTTAGAAGTAACAAATGATTAATGCCGATAATTAGCCTAATAATGAATCATCCCAATAACCAACAAATGCACGGAATCGTTGAACGACCCGCAGAGATTATAACTATCAGCCATAATGCCACTATTAAAGCAGCCGCGGTCAAAATGTTCACTAATAAAGTCAGTTGTCTTATCGTAAATAATGACAACGGAGAATTTATAGGCGTCGTGACAGAGCGGGATATTGTCAACCGGGTGGTTGCCTCCTCGATGGACATTGAGAGGACCACTATAGCCGAGATTATGACGACCCAGGTTATCTCCTGCTCTCCCAATACTCCGAGCAGCAAAGTCCGAGAAATTATGACCGCTAATCAGATTCGCCATTTACCAATCATCGATGGCGGAGTTGTAGTCGGAATACTCTCGACCCGTGACCTTATGGCAAGACAGCTTCTTGAGGACCGAGCAGTAGCCGAAGAAGTCACAATGCTCTCGACCTGCCTGAAAAGCATCGACTTAAATGAAGTCGCCGACATAGTTGCCCGTGAGGTCCCCAAACTCTTCGGCGCCGAGAAATGTGTACTTTTTATTCGCCGAGACAGCTCTACTCGTCAGGGCGAAGCCTGCCGTAGCACGACAACCAAAGTCCCCACACTGGTCAGCTACAATAATTGCTCCTGTCCCAAAGAGTCCCTCGAGCAGCTCAAAGATATACAGATTTTTTCTGACGGAGATGAATTTCACTATGACAACATTCCGCATGTTTGCGAAAAGCTCGGAGCCCAATCACCACGCCTGGTTATCCCGCTTCACCTTGATGCGCGATGTCCGACCCTCGATACTCCCCTGCTTTCGCAGGGGCAAGCTTGTCCCCGTGGAAACGGAGAAGCATCCAGCATCGATCGCTCCGTCACCGAAGCTTTGGAGCGTCGGCGACATCCAGTATTGAGCATCCAGCATCGAGAATCCTGTGGGGACAGCTATTTGTGTATGTGCTGCTTGGCTGATTCGGTCGCCACAAATAGAGAACTAACATCCTATAAGGCGAAATTAACAAGAGAGATCCTGAACTCTCATCTGACCAATGCAAAGTTGTATCAAGAGGCAAGGCTGACTTCTCTGACCGACGCCCTGACGGCAGTAGGCTCAAGGAAGCTTCTTGAGGATAAACTTCAAGCCGAGTGCGCCCGCGCAAAACGCTACAAACGTCAATTCTCCATTGCAATCATAGACCTCGACAACTTCAAAACAATCAACGACGTATTGGGCCATGCCGCCGGCGATGATGCTCTCAGAAAACTTGCCAACTGTATGAAAAACCAGAAAAGAGCAATGGATATACTCACACGTTATGGCGGCGACGAATTTGTCATAATAATGCCGGAAACCAAAGCAAAAGATGCTATTACATTATTAGAAAGGATTCGATGCAAGATTCAGGAAATAAAGGTCGTTGAAAACCTGCCGATGACAATTAGCTGTGGGATAGCACAAAGTTTATCTCCCGACTCACGCATCGAGACTGATTCTTCCAGGGAGGTTATGCGCAGAGCTGACCTGGCTCTATATGAAGCCAAAAGTTCCGGACGAAACTGTGTTAAGATCTGGGACGAAACTATGTCAAAGGTTCTGAGCGATAACGACATCGAGACCAAAAAAATTACAAAGCTGCAAAGACGCATTGACGGCTTGTCAGAGCAGGCGGAGAAGGTCTTTATTCAAAGTATCTGGGGATTAGTTCAGGCACTCGAAGCGAAAGACGCTTATACAAAGAAGCATTCAGAAAACGTAATGCACTACGCCGTCGGCATAGCCAAGACGATGAAAATTACTCCGAAACAAATAGATGTTATTCGTCGTGCCGCAATGATTCACGACATCGGTAAGATTGGGATACCCGATGCAATTTTATCAAAACCAGGTAAGCTGACACCCCGCGAGCGCAGCGTCATTGAGCAGCATCCACTAATAGCCGTCCGCATCCTGGAGAAAATGACCTTCCTGGAACAGGAGATAGCTATCGTTCGACACCATCACGAAAAATGGAACGGCCAAGGCTATCCAGACGGCATATCTAACACTGTAATACCACTTGGTGCCCGCATTATGGCTGTAGCTGATACATTCGACGCCCTTACTTCAAATCGTCCTTACCATAATGCACGGCCTCTAACCGAAGCAATCGAAATTCTGGTCGATTCATCCGGATATGATTATGACTCCAGGGTTGTTAAGGGTATGGTCTCGTGGGTCCGGAAAGTTCGTAGTCAACTGGGGGATGCTCAACTGGCGCCAGAGGATCTGTTGGATTCACAAAGGCAGCTCGACAACAGTTCTATGGCCCCGCTTGCTGCCGGTGCAGTTACTCATTAGACATATAGTATAAGAGCCTGTCCGAATAACCCTTCGTCCTTTGTCATTCTGAGGCGAAGCCGAAGAATCTGGCCAACGAAGAGGCCCGATACATCGGGGTTGCCCCTACAAAGGCTTATTCATGCCGCAGCGATTCAATTGGGTCCATATTGGCCGCACGATAGGCCGGATACAAACCGAATATTATCCCCACCGCTGCACTGATTCCAAAGGCCATCACCAATGAGCTGGTCGTAATCACCGTGCGCATGTGCCCAAAATGGGTTACAAGAAATGGTACTATAGACCCTAAAATAATTCCGAGGATACCTCCGGACAACGTGAGAATTAACGTTTCTGAGAGGAATTGAAAGATAATATCTCGCTTCTTGGCGCCGAGGGCCCGGCGAATACCTATCTCTCGCGTCCGTTCACTCACGGTGGCTAACATAATATTCATAATTCCAATACCGCCAACCAAAAGTGAAATCGCAGCGATTGACCCGAGAACGATAGTGAAAATGCGCTGAAATTCCTTCGCCTGCCTCATCAGCTCCAGGGGAACGGTTATTTCATAGTCATTTTTCTTGTGGAATCGACCCATAAGCCTCTGTACGCTCTGGCGCGTCCCCATCACCTGGTCTATATTGCGGACTTTTACAATTATCTCCTGGAGTTCAACTTTTTCTATATTGCGACTGCCCGCGCTAATTTGCAGCGACATCTCACCGAAACGGTTCCGAACCGTATTCAGAGGAATATAGATGCGGCCTAAGTTCGCACCGGCCTTCTTTGCTCCTGAGGTATTCTCATCCTTAAAATTATTTGCCGCTTGGACACTGGTCTGTTCAGTAACAATACCCACTACTCGATAGTAATCACTGGCTATTTTAACATCCTGGCCTAACGGAGCATCAAAGGCAAATAGTTCTCTTACCAACTTTTCATCAACAGCACAAATGCCACGTTTGTAGTGCATATCTGTGCTGCTGAGAAATCGCCCGTATTTTACCCGGACATTTGATATCTCGGGATACCACGGCACAGTACCGATTACTTCTACGGCTATCCTGCGAGTGCGATATTGTGCTTGGTGGGAGAAACGGCGATTCGGCACTATTACCTGGACGTCTGGTATGCCATTGCGGAAACGCTCGGCGTCGGCATAGGTCAGACCATATTCTTTCAGGGTTTGCTGTTGACCACCGGCTGTTTGGTCTTCAGGAGGGTCCACTGTTTTTATAATAATATTGGTGCTGCCAAGCTGGGCAATCTTTTCCTGTGCTTCCCGACTGGCCCCTTCACCTATCGCCAGCATAGCGATAACTGAGGATACGCCGAAGATAATACCTAACATTGTCAGAATCGAACGCAGCTTGTGCATCCACAGGCTTTTTGTACCCAACTTAAATGTGCGTTTGAAACGAAAAAAAAACATAACGTCTTTACCGCCTATTATATTCCTGACTTTTTATGCGCCCGTCAAAGAGGTGTATGACTCTTTCAGCGCCTGAAGCGATGCCTTCATCGTGCGTAACGGCAATCAGGGTTTTGCCCTCTTCGTGCAAACGGTTAAGAATGCCCAAAATCTCGGCACCGCTCTCGGAATCAAGATTGCCCGTCGGCTCATCAGCGAGAATAATCAGCGGGTCGTTCGCTAATGACCTTGCAATTGCCACTCGCTGCTGCTGACCGCCACTTAGTTCTGAAGGCCGATGCCCGAGCCTGTCCCCAAGCCCTACCATTGCGGCTAATTCCCTGGCGCGTTCTGCACTTTCCTCCTCGGAAAAGCCCTGGTAGTACATCGGAACCTCTATATTCTCTATGACATTGAGCTGGTTAATCAAGTTAAATGACTGAAATATGAAACCAATACGGGCACCGCGTATTAGGGATAGCTGGTCATCGTCGAGTTCGGAAACATTCTGGCCCCCAAGAAAGTAGTCTCCGCTCGTGGGATGGTCCAAACATCCAATCATATTGAGCAGCGTGGATTTACCTGAGCCGCTGGGCCCCATAATGGCCACGTATTCACCACTCGCGATGGTCAGGTCGATATCGCGTAAGACCCGCAGCTCCACTGTGCCAAGGTAGTAATTCTTACACAACTGCTTCATCGCTAATATCGGAGTATCACTTTTTAAATCAACGGTTTTGTCCACTTCCTGCATCGCCTTGTCTTTGCCCCATACCACTTCCGCCTTGTCTCATTCTATTACGCATACTCTGCATACTCTGCATAAGCTGCGTTTTGAACTTTTCCGGGTCACTTTTACGCAACTTTTCCAGTTCTTTGGCTTTTTCCGGGTCGGACTGTGCCAAACGCTCCATTATCCGATTAATCATTTCATCTGTTAGCTGAAACTGCCTGCCACCCTGCGCTCTTTCTCCACCCTCCGCTGGTCTGCCCCTGCGCGTGCTTTGCCCGTCCACAGACCGTCCGGCCCTCCTCTCTTGGGGCTGGCCTTGAGTTTCCGTATCATTCACATCAGTTACACCCGGCCTTGTTCTCCTCTTTGGCAATGGTTGTTGCTGTTGGAATGAGTCTGGACTGCCCAATTCACTGAAAAGCGGAGGATTGAGCATCACCTCCTCGCCTTCCTCTAAACCTTCAATAATCTCTACAAACGTATCATTAAAGAGCCCCGTTCGCACTACACGTTCTTGATAACTCTGCGAGGTCATAACGTAACAGACTTTTCTGCCGGCGCGATTTGACACCACCTGAATAGGCACAATTATAGCGTCCTCTAACTGATTGACGAGAATTTGCACCTTGCACGACATCCGACTTTTAAGAAAATCATGGGTACCGTCTATTCTAACCAGCGCTTTGTAAACCTTTAGGTCGGGATTCATAAAGCCACGCTGCTGGTCCGGCAGTGGCGCTACCTCAAGCACTTCGCCCTCCAATACTTTATCGGGGAATGCATCCATAACTATAGTTGCAGGCTGAGCCCTTCTTACCTTATCAACCTCGGTCTCGTGAACGCCGATTTCAGCAATCATTATCGCAGTATCAGGCATTGATAAAATCGTCTGACCTTCGGAAACGACTTCGCCTTCAGCAATAATTCCACTGCTCGATCCTCCGCCTCTATATCGCATGGACCTATAGTAGTCGCTGCTGCCGCCGGTACCATATACTACCAGACCCGGAGCCTGTGCTTTAATTGTACAGTACTCGATATTCTGATTTATTTCTTTGACCCTCTTTTCTTGCCAAAAAAGCTGTTCTACGGCCGTACTGAGTTTCACCTGGGCCTGGGCCAGCCTTGAACGGCACTGGGCAAAAACCCGCTGCAGTTGGCGACCGGCCTCAACGTAGTCACTCAGAGATTGCTCGGCATTTTTCGGAAAATCGTATTTTTTAAACAAGGCCAGAGACACCTCGGCACTTTCCTTTGCAAACCTACGATTTGTCACATTCAACCTGTCTCTTAGAAGGTCAAGGTCGGAAACGTAATTTGCATCGTGAAGTTTTATAGTCCCGGCCAATGTGTCCATTGCATTTCTTAAGCTACCCTCGGCCGAGACAATGTTATCTTTCAATCTTTTCAAATCCTCCCCGGCAGCCGACCCATCTAACAAATTCGGGTCAGTCCTTACCTCCTCAAGAAATGGTGCTATGATTTCGGTCAGTCTGAATGTCTCGTTAACGTCATTAGTTGGCTTATCGTTGGTCATGTATAAGTTACTACTCATCAGGTTAATGATTCCATTTTCACCCTTAATTGTCATGTCGCTCACATTGCTTACGGCGATTTGCTTAATGCTTAAAACTTCGTTTACATCCTCAATCAGCCTGTTTGCTATATCTGCACCCAGATATTTCTGAAGGTCCAATAGGGCAAACCTTACTTTCAATTGAGCCTCTGCGATATCGCTTTCATTTTGTATTGTCTGAATGCCACGCGCCTCTATTGCTGAGGTAACGTTTTCCTGGTCACCGGCAAGCTCCATCTTCTCTTGTATCAATCGCTCTTCAAAAGACGAAGAATCCAATTGAACAAGTACCTTGCCGTTATCTACGTCCTCTTGAGTTACATAGGTGCCCGCAGGGACGACAGTGAGTATTGTTAAATCTCCCCCCGATTCCCTATATCCTCTTCTGACCTTACATTTGTATTCTACTGATTTATGGGCCCTGATACTGCCGCCTTCGGTAACGGTGATGGTCAAATTATCACGGCGCACTGTGAAAGTCCCCCCACTCGAAGTGTCTATGCCTCCATCTCTTTTTATCGCTGCCGCCACTAATCCCGTGACCAGCACGGCCACTACAATAAGGAGCGTTATCAACCACCGACGCTTTATGCGTTTCCTGATACGCTGGCGTTGATTTTCCGATGCGTTTTGATTTTGTTTGTCATTGTAATTTTTCATTGTGTTCTTTGCTCCCACATACCATCCGGTTTGACTTGTAGAATACCAACATCCCTAAAGAAGCTCATTTTGGCAATTGTGTGATCGACCAAAGCACTCGTTACATCATTTTGAGCACTTACCAAGTCATCCTCCGTCTCCAGTAGAAGTCGCATCGTACCTCGTCCGTATTCTAACAGCAACTTCTGCTCATCGACGCGCCTTTCGGCCAATTCCAGTCCGATCTTTTGAATCCGGTAACTTTCTGCGGTCTCAGTCAGGTCACGATAAGCCTGGCGCACGTCCAATTTGACATTATCAGATTCATCATCATATCCGCGCTGTCGCTGTTCCAGTGTTATCAGCTTCTTTCGATAATCATTGCGTTCAGTCTTTCGGTCAAACGGCAAATCGGCTGCAAGACCAAGACTGTAGGTCCCCTTTTGAAACTGTAACCTGTCGAAACCGGTCCTATTTGCTGAACTTACATCAGAACTGCCAATCAGGTCAAGTTGCACACCAAGCCCCTCAGCAGCTAATTCAAGTTTGCGTGCCGCATCTTCAATCGCGTCTCTTGTGTTAGCCAGGTCCAGGCGCCGGGCCAATGCCATTTCAATTGCTTCAGCATCTGTATATTCAGGCTGGCTTACGCCAATTTCTTCCAGCGCTGTTAGCTCATTCTGGTCTAATATGATGTTGGCATCGGTTGGTAAAGACAACCTTATTTTGAATCTGTCAAGGCCCTGTTCATATCTTTGTTGGGTCGTAACGAGACTGTTTTCTGCACTCAGTAATTTCTGCATGGCCTCATCCGCTTCGGATGGTGCCCTTTGACCAACTTTAACCTCCATTTTCAGTTGCTTTGTTGATTCAATCAGTCTTTTATAGCTTGCTTCGGCGATGCTTACTGAGTCCTTTTGCCGCAAGACACGATAGTAATCACTTATAATGCTGACTACAAACGTCTTACGATATCGGTTGAATGTACGAATCCGATATAAAACATCCCGCTCGGCCTGAGTCAAACTCTCTTGGGCGTCTTTGCCGGCACCACTACCCAGCAAAGGCACGGTTACATCGCCGCTTAAAATCGAACCTAATGTAGTGCTTGGGTCGCCGGTAAGAAAACGCACCCAATCAATCGCAATACCAGTATTGATTATCACTCCATCGAGAAACAGTTGTGCCTTGTTAACGCCTCCCGATGTTTCAAGGCTTACATCATCTCCATTACTCTTATTGTCTGTGTAAGTGCCGTCTATAGTCCCAAACCACTTTAATGCGTATTTATACCGTTCATCTGTTAAATCAAGTGCCGAAATGTAAAGAGATTCTTTTTGAGTCTGGTAATTCCGATTAAATTTTGTCGCAATTTCAACTGCCTGTTGGAGATTTATAACACCTGACTCTGGTATCATTTCTGCAAGTTCAACGTCATTTGGTGATGCCGGGTCATTATAATCACTGACGGTATAATTGGTTTTTTGGCCGAAGTCATCCTGCCACTTGTCGTCGATAATCTTATAAACCTCTTCATCGGCATCGGCTTTGTGGTGCTGAGGACTGCACGCACATACAAAACCAAGGACAACAGCAATGCCGAGCAACCAGCATAACAACGTAACATGCTGAAACTTGCAGAACATGAGGTTCTTCTCCAATACACTTACCACTTGCTTAAACCATATTTGTACAACTTTTGCCTATTAT
>JADFJC010000168.1 GCA_022566315.1 Planctomycetota bacterium | reverse complement strand
GATCAGGGAAATTATCAAGCAGACAGAGGACAACAAATGAAGCTAACCCCGACACTTGATCGGGAGGCTGCAACGAAATGATTAAACCCATAAAAAACAGAAGGCGGAAAGGAATTCTAACACCGAAACCCGAATGGGTAGAGGCGTACTTGATATTACTCTTGCGCAGAGGGTGTAAATGTCTCGAATGCCCACAGAGGGACCCGCCTTTGTCTATGGATGCGACCTTGACGGTAAAGGTAGAGGACCTAAAGAAGTTCGAGAAACTAAAATCGAACAACCGCACTTCGCTTTCGTTCGATGCCGAGAACCAGACAGTTACTCTCAAGGCACCGGAGATCAAGCTACCTAAAAAAACAATAGTCGTACCGGATAAAAAGGTATTCAAGGGACTCAATTAAGGAGATTATCATGGCAAAGACCGAAGAAAAACTCGGGGCAAAATCAAAAGTAGAAATCGAAACTGAGGCCGATAAGGCCCGCAAGGCCAAAGTTGACGCTGCCAACAGGAAAAAAATCAAGGAAGAAGCCGATAAGGTGGCGGCAGCGGCACAGACACCATTGAACGAAGAGGAGAAGGCTTTTATCGCCCGGGTAGGACCTATGATGAATGAGGGCCGGGCGGCAAGGCAGCCGAGTTCGGCCGAGATTACACGTTATTCCCAGTTGATACCGAGAAAGGATGTGTAGTGAGAACGAAAGCTCTTGAAATTCTGATTGTTGTAGTGGTTTTGGCTGTGATATGCTGTGCGTACTCTTTTATAGTTGTGGCATTTTGTTTTGCTGCTAAGGATGAAGCCGAGGCAACAGATTTAATAGAGTTCAAATTCGGCGATGCTAATGATGTACGTATAGAATACGAAGAGCCAAACGAACCAACAAAGCCTAAGATTCCGAGATTAAACAAAAACCATCTATTATCTGAGGGCTTAATTGGATTTGAACTGTTTATCCCAAACGAACCAGAAGATGACTGAACAGGAACGCAGATTACGGTTGAATGAGTTAGGCAAGGAAATTGCTACTATGTACCCGAAGTCCAATGGTTCGGTTACGTTTGATTATAGTCAGGGGCAATTGAAAGGTGTGAGAACGGACGATAAGTGGCGTCCTGATAAAAACTAAATAACTAATCGAGGTATCAAAGCAGACAAGCTGACCCTCATAGGTCCCATACGGGATTTGTGAGGGTTTTTTTATTGGAGTAAGAAATGGCAGAGAAACCATTATCACAACTCAAAGGCGATGACCGTGATTGGGCCATAAGCAGCGCCGCCGATACTCTAAAGGACTTTGCCCGTATAAGGCGGGATAAACCTATGTTGAAGGCGGCCAGGGCATTTCTGAAGCAGGAAATCGCTGACAGTAAAAAAGGAATGACAATTTAGCTGTACGGCACAGTGGCAAGGCCGGACCCGAATTGCACGGGTAAATGCAGGAACTCCCTAAGGGGAGGACGTTTTTGGCGGTTTCGGTAAAAACCGCCCCCTACTGTGGGTTACAGGACTTGTACGGCTCACTCGGCCGGGAAAAAGGAGTTTTACAATGACGGAAAATGAACAGAGCAGTGAAGTTAAGGAAGAAGATTTGGCACAGGAAGCGTTGGATGCCACTGCGGCCGATGAGCCGGTAACTGAGCCCAAGGTGCCTCTGCATGAGCATACTGCTTTACGGCAGCGTGCCCAGCAGGCAGAGGTGGCCCAGGCAAGGGCCGAAGGTGAATTGGCTGCTATAAGGCAGAAGGCAGTCCCTGCAGTAAAGTCGCCGCTTGATTTAGAAGTCGAGCGGCAGGCGGCCGATGGTATTGCCGAAGCGGACATGACTGTATCACCTGCACTTATCCGCGAGCAGCAAGCGTATGACTTGAAGGCGGCCGAACAAACAGCGGTGGCCAACAGGAAACAAGAGCTTGGGGTTGTTCAAGTGGCCTCGGCGAATAAGGCAAAGGCCGCGCACGCGGACTGGCAAGCGGTAATAGCTGCGGGCGATGGCTTGCTTTCGGCTGGTGAGATCCTCGATATAGCGGCCACCGGCGAAGGGTTCGGCGAAATGTATTACGAAGAATGCCGGGCCGCCGCAGAGAAGAATGTGCCAAAATCCGATTCTTCAACCGACACTGCTCCCGAAACTAACACGAGCGAATCGGAAGCAGTAGTGCCTACTCAGCAGGAGATACTTAAGGATATCCAGGCTGACCCGCAGACCATCGCGGCGGCACAACTGTAGAAGATTTGCTCCTAATTAAGGAGCATGAAATGAATTGGATATTTGATTTCTCTAAGCAAGGTACGATAGACCGTGCCTTAGAGAGACAAGCGTTCCACAATAAGTTTGCGCCTATGTTGGGGTTTATGCCTTTAATGGGGCGTATGTATTTTGTGGATACAAGTTTTGCATTTGCAGACCCACGTGCTCAGACTATTTGGTCTCAGGCCGTATTTGTTTACGGTTTGCAGAACATGTTCTTTACCCAGATGATGGGTAAGGACAAGAATAGTCTTATCCACGTGAACACCAAACTTCTCACCGCAAAGGGCGGGACAATCATATTTGAGGGCCGCGACCCTATGAGTGGTACAGGTGTCGGTGACGACGGCAATACGACCGGCAACGAAGAACGCATAAGAAGGCGGAACATGTCTCTTGCAGTTCACGAGCGGGCACATTCCTACGTTTCAGCCGGGAAAATGTCTGAACAATTGACAGCAACGGACATTCGAGAAGATGGTAAGGAAGATTTGGGAGAATGGATAGCAGAGGCCCTTGAGAACGATATTGCGGTAGCTGCCTACGGCGGTTACAACGAGAACTCTTCCGGGGCGGACATCCAGACCATCACCGAATCTTACCCAACTTCCGACCGTATCTATTACGGCGGCCAGGATGCGGCGGGCGCACTTGGTAACAGTGGTGTAAGTTATGCTACCGATTTACTTCTGACCGGAGGTACAAAGGCGAATAATCTTGCCGGTACGGTGATTATGGAGTCGATTAAGCGCCGGTGTATCGCGGCAAGACCAAAATTCCGGCCGGTGATTATTCGCAACCTGTCCGGGGCCAACCCTGATGATATAAGGTCGGGCAAGTTCCGGGGTCCTGTTTTGGCCAAGATAATGATAGTTCTGATGGACCCGCTCCAAATCAAGGCCATTAAGGCGGAGACAGGGAACAACGGCTACCGCGCAATGGTATCGGCGGCCCAGGTCAGGGGTAATTTGAACCCGATATTTACGGGTGCCGAGTTCTACTGGGACGGGATGCTGATTTTCGAGTATGACCGGGTTGGCCGGCGGACCGGTGCGGGCGGCACAACGCTTTCAGAAGGTTTCCTGCTCAACGCAGGCAGGACGGCCACAACCGATCCTTTGGCAACCGGCAGGACGGTGGCAAGGGCACTGTTCATGGGTGCTCAGGCCATGGTTTTCGGCTGGGCCCAAAAGCCGGGCTGGTCCGAGGACTTCGTAGATAATAACAAGCCTAAAGTCAAGGTTGACATGATGTACGGTGTCGGCTCGACGATTTTCAACGCACATGGGACAAGCACTCCGGGTTCGACCGAGGCCATCTACTGCCTCGATACCGAAGTTATTGTCGATGCTTAAAAGCAGAAAGGAAGTGACAAAATGTTTAAGAAATTAACAATCATTTTAGTACTTGCCCTGCTGTGTAATACAGCATTGGCACAGAATTCGTATCACGAGGTCCAGATTGTCGATGAGACTGGTCGAAAAGTTACGTCAATTACATCGGTCTACATCTATGTGCCGGGCACTACTACCGACGCCGTAATTTATTCAGACCGAGGCAGACAGAACACTATCACGATCCCTATGACGACCACTTCGGACAATACGACTTTGGTAGATGGTTTAATAAGCTGGTACGGGCCCGATGGATACAATTTCAGAATCAGAGACGGAACGAATATCGCCACAAACGCCGGGCACCGGCTCCGAACAAGCTCAGAAGGCAGGTTGTATTTTCCGTCATACCTGACCAATATCAGTTCGGCGGATTACGAGGACGGCGAGAGTGTTAGTTACGGCTCAGACGATGATTTTATAGTCAACGCCGGGGCTACGGCCAACAGATTGACGTTCACGCCAATCGCCAACAATTCCGCAATTTGGATTGGTACAACCGGAGTAGTGTCTGATATGCTCTGGTGGGGCGATACGCCGGGCTACGACTTGATGTGGGACGCCTCCGACAACCGGCTTGAATTTAATGACAATGCTGTTCTTTCGATTGGGAATGGTAACGATTGGGTCATAGTACACTCAGGAGGTACGACAACCGCCACAGGTGCCCTCACGCACGCCTCCGCACAGATATTCAGTACGGACGTGACTCTTACTGGGAATGCCTATAATGTCGAGTGGGACAACAGCAGTGATACGTTACACTTTCTCGACAATGCCGAACTCGGTATCGGCGGTGCTACAACCGCTGATGGGGATGTTGTCTTCAAGCACGATGGGACAGATTTTACTCTCACAACTATACGAGCCAGCGAGCCCTGGGATATTGGTGGAACAACCAACGGTTTCGATATAACCTACTTCTATGAGACTGCGGGCACAATTTTCACTGATTACACTGGTGATTTTCGGTCCTACAGTGATGATATGGAATTACGTTTCGGAACCGGTGCGGGTACTTTAGATGGGGACCTCAAGATAAGCTCCAACGTCAGTAATGTTTTGCAATTTGAGCAAGTGATCCTCGATACCGGCACGATCACGTACGGAGAGGACGGCCGTGATATTCCGATCATCTGGTATGCCGAAACTTCCGGTGCGGAGATTACTACTACCGGCGATACTCGTGTCTATGACGGGGTTGACGTTACGTTCAACGATGACGACTTCCTTAATTTCGGCGACTCCGCCGAAATCAGTATGAGCTATGATGAAGATGGCGACAATAATCTCCAGATTAAAGGCCCCGTTGACTTCGAGACGACATACTGCCAGTTTGAGGATGAACCGTTTTTCGGCAAATGGGGTGCAAACGGTACTCCAGTTTGGGGCGGTGCCTGTACCGGTACGACAGGTGATGAAAATGTGATGGTGTTTCCATCGGCCTCGTTTATCTACCACATCTTAGGCACGCAAACCGAACTTGGCCCTCAAATGAGAGCGGGCGGTTTCGATATTTCGATGGACAATACCAGTGATGACGGCATAGAGATTACCCCGAACATCCTGGGCAAAGCCGCTACGGGCGGGTCAAGGCAGGCATTTACGGCAAATACAGACGCTTTCTACCTGAAAGTCAAGATTTATGTAAGCACCGTTGCCGGCACTGATGATTTGTGCGTGGGGTTCCGTAAGGTAGAGGCTTTTAACGCGGCCGTAAATTCTTATACGGATTATGCGATGCTGCAATTGAATGTCGGTAATATTTTCATCGAGTCCGGCATTAACAGCGGTGGCGCAGCTTCAGACGATACGAATGACGATTGGGCCGATACTACAGCGGTAACATTTGGGATTTTTGTCACATCCGGCGGTGTTGTAACTTACACAATTAACGGTTCGCCCCCGAGTTCGACACAGACGTATACATTTGATCCGGGTGATGTTGTTGTCCCGTTCCTCTTTTTTCTACAAAGTGGGACCCCTGCTGAGTTGGTTTATCTTCAAAGTTGGGAGTGCGGATTACAGTAACAGTAGCTGAAGTAATTTAAGGGGTGGGTTTCGGCCCACCCCTTTTCGGAGTTATTTATGACGGTTATAGTCAAGGCTGACATCATAGCAGACGTCAACGACAATCTCCAAACTGCATTGAGCGGTACACAACTTGACAGGGCAATCATAAAGACCCTGACCGATATGAGTAACCGGGCCTTGCTGGTCGGTTCCGATACTACTCAATCCCTTGTATCCGGCGGGACCACCCTCAATTACCCGACAGGATTTCGTGATGTTATAAACATAACTTTAATAGACTCTTCCAGCGACGAGAAAGAACCTCTGGTCAAATTACCCGGCGGTCATAAGGAGTACAGGGAGCTCATAGGCAATAACAGCTCCAACGGCACAACCAAATGGTATAGCGAGTTCGATAAGAAGTTCTATTTATGGCGTCCGGCGGACGGGGCATATACCACGCTCATTGAGTATCATAAAAATCACGCCAAAGACGCCGACAATATAGAGTTTGAGACCGAATTTGAAAATACAATGTTCGCCGGGGCCACTTTCTGGTTGGCGGCAAAGTTGGGACGGGTAAATGCTTTAGCCTTGTGGGGACAAATTTTTCAAAATGAACTAAGAAAATCGGCATTGAACAGAAACGTACAACCTCAAAAAGTAAGAGTGTAAAATGTGGATGCGACCGTTCACGAACCAAGAATTGTAAGAGGATAACTAATGGCTTTTACTGATATTATAGACACAAGTTTACCTACTGGCGGTGATGACCC
>JADFJC010000058.1 GCA_022566315.1 Planctomycetota bacterium | reverse complement strand
ACCCACCAACTACCTGTAAAGACCGGGACATTATTTGCACTTTTGGTCTCGGAAGTACCCCAGTGCCAATCGGCCGGTGTCCGGCCCCAGCCGTTGTTCCTGTTGCCGGAGTTTATGGACGCCTTGATATTTAATATCCAGCCATTCAGACCGTAGCTGCCTATATCGTTGCCGGTTTCCCATGCTACAAATGACCATGTGCCTTGCGGGATACCCCCCTGTGAGCGTGGTTTTTTGGCCTGTGGGCAAAGCCACATCTTGTCACTGAAATCCTTGGTGTAGGGTCTCATGGTTTCTCGCCAGAATTCACCGGAACCCATACCGCTGCGTGAGCCATTCAATTCTCCGGTAAAGAAATAGCCGTTGTTATCGCCCGTGTACATCGCATACATAAGGCCCCATTGATTCAGGTTTGCCAAACAGACGACAGTTCTTGCCTGTTGTTTAACCCGACTTAGTGCAGGCATCAGGATTGCCATCAGAAGCGCGATGATGGCGATTACGACCAGAAGCTCTATTAGTGTAAATCCTACTCTGCGAAGTACGTCGCTACGTGGTTCGAGGCCTTTTCGCTCGTCCATAATAATACTCCTCACTGCCTTTTTGTTAGCTTACTTTTGCAATTGTATTTTATCGTTCGTCAAGGTCGTTATTTTTTAATAATCTTTAAGCGGCTTCATCCATTCGGGCCAATCGCTCGACTGGACGCCGCCGGCGAGGGTCCAGGGGCCGGATTCGTTGTACTCTTTATGCCATTTGAGGGTCCAGATCTCTTTTAGCCCCACTTTCCGCGCTGAAAAGTCTAAGAACAGACAACCTGCGAACCCGTCGTGCCGGTTGAGGCAAAACCGCCCCATCTGCGCTTCGTCGTTCCACGGCTCTCCGCTATAGCTGGGCGGCCTGTCTGTGTGTAACGGCACGCCGTTATAGCGCTGGGCCTCCAGGAACAAAGGCACGAACGCGGCCCCGGCCGCATTCGGCCCACGCCAGAAGTAGTTCAGAGTCCCCCGCTCGGGATGAGGTTCCCGGCCTGGCTGGGGGTCAACAACCCAGCCGTTGATTCCGTAACTTCCCTTCATCTGCTTGGCCCAGTGACTCTGGTTTATGTAGCCCCAGGCCATGGTCACGCCAAGATACATTCCTTCGGCACCCGAGTCTACCCCGAATTCATCCACCCACGGTTTCGTTGCGTTTGGGCAGCAAGTGAATTCATCATCCCACTTGTAGTAATTGCCAAGTGCATAGACCCACCGGTTGGCAACAGGCTGTGCCCTAAAGCCCGCCATGAATCGGCCGTCATTTTCTTCGGCATACATCGCAAAGTACAGGCCCCACTGCCTGAGCTTGCTTATGCACGCAACGCTCCTGGCCTGCTTCTTTACCCGCTGCAGAGCCGGCATCAAAATCGACATCAGTAAGGCAATGATAGCGATTACCACTAAAAGTTCTATTAGTGTAAACCCTTTTTTTCTGTTCATAGTAATGCCTCTGTTTACCCGTTAAGATGCGTAAAAACAGCTTTGCGCTTCGTTAATTCTGTATTCCTGCGCTAATATAGGCACTATTCTGCCAAGAATGGTATTATACATTAAGTCTTATTTTTTTTCAACACTAAAATCGTTAATCTGACGTCTTGTGCAGTGGTGATTTTCTTAGTAGTCTTTGAACGGTCTCAACCATTGTGGCCAGTCGCTCGGTCGTGCGCCGCCGGCGAGGGTCCAGGGGCCTGCCGTGTTGTATTTCCTGTGCCACTTGAGTGTCCACAACTCCTTAAGTCCTATCTTCCTGGCAGAGAAATCCAAAAAAATGCTGTTCACAAACCCGTTGTGCCGGTTGAGACAGACCCGGGATATGTTCGTGTTTCCCTCCCATACCTGGCCATCAAAATCCGGAGGTGGGTCTGTGTGCTGTGGCCAGAAATTATATCGCTGGGCCCCCAAAAACAGCGGGACATAACCGGCCCCTCTAACATTGGGAGTCCTCCAGTGATTTGTCCCGCCAGGATTCTGTTCCGGCAGCTTATTATTACACCAGCCATTTATCCCATAGCTGCCGCGCATAGGTTTTAACCACCCAATCCGCTGGTGGGCAGTACCCGGCCCATAGTAGCCCCAGGCAGAGGTCGAGCCGCGGAACGTTCCTCGCAGACCCGTAGGAGTGCCGTTCTCAGTAAACCAGGGTTGTGTGGCCTCCGGGCAGCAGGTAAAGTCGCTGTCCCACTTGTAGTAGGCCCCCATCGCTCTTACCCAGCGATTATCATCATCAGAACCCGAACGACCTTTCCACCCTTCCATAAAATAACCGTCGTAGTCATCGGCATACATCGAGAAGTAAATAGCCCACTGCCTAAGCTTGACCAAACAAGCAACGGTCCTCGCCTGTTTCCTGACGCGCTGCAGAGCCGGCATCAATATCGCCATCAGTAATGCAATAATGGCAATTACCACCAGCAGCTCTATTAAGGTGAAGCCTCTTCGCTTGTTCACAACTTCGCCCTTTCCTTTACAATTTCATTTCATGCAATTTTGATATTCGGCAAAATCAGGATTTTTTTCAACCGCTTATGTTCAGTGGCTATTTTTCAGTCGTAGTCTTTGAAATTTCTCATCCAATTTGGCCATACCGGCGTTCCGGCGTCGGCTCTCTCCTGTGTCCAGTTTCGATGCCACTTTAGCTCCCACAACTCTTTAAGCCCTATTTTTCTGGCAGAAAAATCCATAAAAAGACCGTTTATAAATGCGTTGTGCCGGTTGATGCAGAAACGCCTTATACCACCTATATGGCCACCTTGTGCGTTCCAGGGTTCCCCATCATATTCCGGAGGCTCGTCAATGGCCATTGCCCAGCCGTCAACCCACTGGGCATCCACCAATACCGGTATGTAACCTGCGCTTTTCACATTAACATTTCTCCACTGATATTTAGTCTCATATTGGTAATGTGCATCCTTTCCCGGCGGAGCATTACCGGCCCAGGTACTGAATCCATAGCTTCCGAGCCCGTGGTCATCTCCACGTTGCAGGCGAGACCTGCGATATGCTCCAAATGTGGGTGAGGAGCCACGCTCGTCATAAGGTATTGTGGCTGTTGGGCAGAGGCGCAGGTCCGGCTCAGTGTAGTACGGGCGCAGGGCGTTGCCCCAGACGTCACTGTTCTTAGTGCCGGCGCCGTGAAAGGCTGCGAACATCCGCCCGTCGTGCTGGCCTGTGTACATCGAAACGGCAAGGCCCCACTGGTGCAGGTTTGCCAGGCAAGAAGCTGTCCTTGCCTGTTCCTTAACCCGCTGCAGAGCCGGCATCAGTATCGCCATCAATAGCGCAATAATGGCGATTACCACTAAAAGTTCTATCAGTGTAAATCCCGTTAGAAAACTTCCGCTTCGGCGATTGGTAACGTTAATTTCTAACAGGGCAAATCCTTTTTGCCTGTTCATAATGGTACCTTTGCCTTTGTTCTCGCTGCCTATCTGCTAAGGACTTGTAAATAAATTAGGTTTCGTTACCAGTCCTTAGTATTCTTTGAAACTTCTCATCCACTGCGGCCAATCACTGGGCTGGACACCACCGGCTGCTGTCCAGTAGCCGTTTATGTTGTACTCTTTGTGCCATTTGAGTTTCCACGACTCCTTAAGTCCTACCTTTCTGACAGACCAATCCATAAAAACGTGGTTTACAAAACCATCGTGTCGGTTGATGACGAAATGCATCATTTCTCTGTTATAGCCGCTCCACTGACCATCAAATGCGGGGGGATCGCCGCGTGTGCCATTTTCGTATGGTCCGCCTCCCCTCCACATTGCATCTCCCAGCACCGGCGCATTGGCTGCACCTTTGGCATTAGGTGTCCTCCAATTCCATTCGGTGGGACGATTCTGAATATTCCGGACGTTCGCAGGTGGATGATAAATCCAGTTATTCCCTCCGTAGCTGGGTTCTTCGCCGCCTCCTGTGCTGCCGCTTCCACCAAACGGCATAAAGTAGGTGTTAAGCGGACCACCGTATTCTTGTCCGTTAGGCAGGCGTTTAACAGCCCTCGGGCATTTGAGAATCTTTGTCTTTGTCCGGTACAAAGACCG
The DNA here is from genome assembly GCA_022566315.1 of Planctomycetota bacterium. Taxonomy (GTDB): domain Bacteria; phylum Planctomycetota; class Phycisphaerae; order Sedimentisphaerales; family Anaerobacaceae; genus NIOZ-UU13. The sequence goes on along the minus strand of JADFJC010000058.1, from coordinate 20,523 downwards.
CAAACAAATAATCCATTCTCCCCGATGCCACCCAGAGCCACGAACCTGACCTACACTGAAATAGCCGTTGTTGTCATCACAGTACATCGACCAGATAACGCCCCATTGTCTCAGTAATGCCTGACAGGTAACCGTCCTCGCCTGATTCCTCACTCGTGCGAGTGCGGGCATCAATATCGCCATCAATAAGGCAATAATGGCGATTACCACTAAAAGTTCTATCAGGGTAAATCCCTTTGGCTTGTGCATAATATTACTCTTTTCTTGTATTCACGGCCTTGCTTATTTTACCAGAAAGCTAAATCGCTATCAAGGCAAATTTGAGCCGGCAGCAAGACGATATGCCGGTTCGATTAACTGCGGATAAGCCGAGGTATGTGCGAAACGTAGAAAAAAAGGCTGGAGCGAGAAACTCCAGCCTTTGTGAGACAGTTTTTCATTTAAAGAATATACTGCAACTTTATAAAAAATCTACCGTCTCACCAAAACCAAGATTTAGAGAAGAAAAGAACTCTTTATACAATTTCAATTATAATTGCTGCCCTGACTTTTGCAAGCACTTTTTTTAAAAATTTGTCGGTTTTTTCGAGATTTTCCCATTTTTTCCAAGATTTTTTTCAGCGTTTTTGGGCTTATCAGGGGCGCTTACCCCTCCCTTACGGTCGGGGCTCTGTTTTGGGGCGCTGTTTAATGGGGTGATTACCCCTTTACGGTCGGCTCGTGCTACGTAGCGAGTACTTCGCAGAGTAGCAGGCTCTGTTTGATGAGGCGCATATACTTTTTTTGAGCCGTATTATTCGCCGGCTATGGGGGCGACGCAATAAATGTAAATAAGTGGTTCGGAGCCGGTGTTTTTAATGTTGTGGGCTGTATGCGGGGGTATATAGGAGGCCCTGCCCCGGCCAATTTGATAGCAGTCTTTTTCGCCAATCATCAGTTCACCGCGGCCGGAAAGAAAGACGAGCAACTCCTCACGATTCTTTGTGCTATGTTGGCCACAGGCCTGGCCTGGGGGTAAATATACTCTGCCCGAGCGCATTCCGCAGGTTTGCGGTCTGCCATCGAGGAGCTTCTGATTTTCAGGATTTTCGTTCAATTCTATGACGAGAACTTTTTCTGACGATGCCATATAACTATGATCCAGTGGATAGGTGCGTGCCCTGTGTTATTTTACTTCGACGATGGAGTTAAATCCGCCGAATGGATTTAATTCGGTCAATTCATTATATGGGTCCTGCTGCCACCGGCCATCAACAACCAGCCGATATCGATATCGTCCCGGAGACAGGTTCATCTCCGTTTGCCAGACGCCGCTGTCACCGACTTTCAGCATCGGCGTTTGTTCCGGCTGCCAATTATTAAAGTCGCCGGCGATATGCACGCTATCGGCCCGTGGATACAGAGTTACAAATACCACGGCATCCTTCATCTGGTTAACGCCATAATATTCAGAAAGCTTGGCAGCGGTATCAAGGGGCTTCGGTGTTTCAGAGGCCTCGATTTCAGGTTTTTCGGCCACTACTTCGCTTTCTCGAAGCAAAACGGTGGAGGCTGCTTCGTCAGTGGTAAACTCGTCGGCGGGAATGCCTGGATCCGGCTGGTCGGTTTGGGGGGCAGGGGCAGTTGTTATTGGCGGCTCTGCGGCCTGGAGCAATTCGTCGGCGGTGGCGCTAATTAATTCGAGCTGGTCTGCCAAAGTGTTGACAAACTCATGCCTCTGCTCTCTGGTCTTAGAGCCTAAGACCTCTTCGGCGAGGTCGCGAAAATCTGTATGGCCCTTGCTGGCAGAGTCGTACTCACCGATGGGCTGACCAAAACTGGATGCTTCCTTGATTTTGGTATTGAAACTGACAATTGTCTTGAACATTTTGTCATCGAAGTGACTGCGCAATTCAGCCAAAATTTCTCTGGCCATTTTAGTTCTTATATCATACATGCTGGCTAAGACTCTGACATCGACCTGCCGGCTGTGTCGTCTGCAGAGCACGCTGAGAGTCTCAAGCTGTCTGCTAAGCCCGTGAAGCGCAAAGTAGCCTGTCTCTACGGGAACAATAACTTCATCGGCAGCCCTTAGTGCATTGAAGGTCAATAGCCCCACGGCGGGTGGGCAATCGATTACCGTGTAGTCATAATCGTTCTTTATCTCGTTCAGAACATCTTTCAGGCAGGATTCACGTTCGGTGATTCCGACCATTTGCTGCTCGAATGCAGAGAGGTCTAAGCTGGCCGGCGCCAGCTCCAGCCTGTCGCTAATCTGCCAGAGTACTTCAGTGAGCTTCATCGGCTCGTTTCTGCTTGTGCTAATCAGCACATCGTAGATGCTTTGTTCTATCTGCTCCTCCGGCACAGCAAGTCCGACCGCACAGTGTGACTGCGGGTCCATATCGACCAGCAGGATCCTCCGGCCTGCGTCGGCAAGAGCACTGGCCAGGTTTATCGATATCGTTGTTTTGCCACAACCACCCTTTTGATTAACAATCGCTATGGTTCTCATAATTTCTCTCCAGCTCCGGGTCCCCATTTCGCGATTTACAACAACAAAACAGGGTCCCCTCTAAAATGACAGTCCGAAAAACTCCTTTTTGCTGCAGAAAACGGCTTTTCAACACTACTAAAACAGCTAAACACCTCTTTAATTATTCGGCAAAGAAATACGAAAAACTTTACCTTTTTATGGGACGGGCCAATAAAAACATAATTATCCAGACGAATAGCCGATATTACAGGGCTATTGACGGTAATGAAAAGATACAAAAGGGAACACCAAATGTACGATGTGGCAATAGATGCGGCGTCGGTAATGTCTATTGCCAGTGCAAAAACTGTGGCCATTCCCGCGCAAGCGGGGATCTACCGCGCCATCATTTTTATAAATCTTCTTGCCGGATTTTTATACTTTTTGCGTGTGCATCCAGCCCTTCGACCTCAGCCAGCCGAATAATATCCTCCGCACTTTCAGCTAATTTTTCTTTATCGTATTCGATGATACTCGTTGACTTGATAAAATCGTTACTGCTAAGCGGACTGAAAAATTTTGCCGTCATTCCAGTCGGCAAGGTATGACTCGGTCCGGCCCAATAATCCCCGACCGCTACCGGACTGTAATCTCCGATAAATATAGCACCGGCATTTTCAATTTTATCAGCGACTTCCCTGCTCTTATCACCACATTGAATCTCTAAATGCTCAGATGCAAAATCGTTTGCCCATTCAATAATTCGAGCCATATCATCAAATATAACAATACCGCCGAAGTCCTCAAGGCACTTTATTGTTTCTTCTGCACGGCTTAGCTGCTTTACTTGTTTTTTGAGTTCTACGAGGACTTCGTTAGCTAACTTTTGCGAATGGGTGAATACAATCGCACTACCCGGTGCGTGTTCTGCCTGGCTTAGCATATCCGCGGCCACCCAGGCTGGATTTGCTTTATCATCGGCAATTATCAACACTTCACTTGGCCCGGCTATTGAATCAATATCAACCACTCCAAAAACTTCACGTTTTGCCATTTGCACCCATTGATTGCCTGGTCCGACAATCTTCTCCACCCTTCGTATGGTCTCAGTTCCCTGTGCAAGTGCAGCCACTGCTTGCGCTCCACCAATTCGATAGACTTCGTCAATCCCCAATTCTTTGCAGACTGCTAAAATCACCGGATGAATACTACTTTCGTATCTAGGGGGTGAAATGACGACAACTTCCTTTACGCCTGCTACCTGCGCAGGTACCGCCGTCATTATCACTGTCGAAGGTAATGGCGCAGAAGCACCAGGTACACAAATACCAACTCGCCTAATGGGTGTATATTTTATTCCGGGATGAGTATTTTTATTACCAACGAAGATTTCAGTCTGATATTTCCGAACATTCTCAATCACCTGACGAAGTGAAGTCAAAAGTCCGGAGTCAACTTCCTTGTGAGCTTTTTCCAAATCTTTTTTGGAAACCCTAAATTCATCGGGCGATAACTCAATGTCATCATATTCTTTTGTATATTCCGCTACAGCCGTATCTTTGCGTGCCGCTACATCTTGAACAATACTTCTGACCTGCTCATATTGTTTGCTACCTATCTTAAATCGTGTCGCATGCACTATTCCAAAGCGAAGTTTCCCCAACCGTTTCTCGAAGTCGGGTTGGAATGAGGAAATGAGAATCTGGTCGAGTTCGTGGGGCACGGTCGGCTCCTTTATCTGTCGAAGTTTTGGTGGCTGTAAGCGTGGGTTGCCTTTTGCAGCAGCAGATAGTTTTTGCCTTTGTACTTAGTTACAATCCCTGCTATCTTAAACCGCACCGACTCGGGAACAGCAGATTGTTTCTGCTCGGCCAGCTCCAACACTTCGCACGGTAACAGCCGTAATGAGACAGGCCGGACATTTCGGCCAAAAGCATCCAGGACAAATACAAGCCCCCTGCTTCTTCGACTTCGCTCAGGACAGGTTTCGCAGGGGCAAGCTTGCCACCGTGTAAAACGGGGGTCATCTTGTTTAACTAAAAATGCTGTCCTGTCGGCTAAGATGGAATCCTGCTCCAATTTCGTTTTTGCCGCCGAATCACCCACGCCCTTTCTTGCCTTTGGGGTCCGTCTCAACCTCTCAGGGCTGACAATTCTCCCGGTCTTGAGCTTTTCCATAATCTCCCGCGGTATGGCTAATACATCGTTCGGCTCACTGACAGCGGGCTGTCGCTTAGACTCTTTTGCAGATGGGCTGCGCTCTTTCTCCTTTGGTTTTTGTGCTGTTTGAGACTGCGGCCTGTCTATTCTTGCAAGGGGCAAAAAATGACTCGGGAATATAAAATTCCTGCCCTTATATTTTGTAGTCCACCCCCAGAGCCGATAAGCAGCGGCAGAACGCTCGTTAACATCGGCAATCATCTTTTCCAGCGCCGACGATGGCAGCAACTCTAACTTTGTCCCTGCGGAAACTCGATATCTGTAATCGTTCACGTCCGAACCAAATTCAAAGAACCATCCGCTCCTGCACCAATCCAGATTAGGGTCAGGCCGAATTGGTGTGTTGCTATCCTCCACTGCTTCGCTTTTGCCAAGCAGAGCAGCGGGGAGCAATTTACCATCAATTCCCTTCAGGACAAAGCCGTCCCGCAGCAGAATTTCGCGTCCTGTCTCTGCACCGAATCCCGATGCCGCAGGGACAACACTCATAAGAAATACTAAAGTCAAGAGCATTAGTCTCTTATTCATACCAAATAGTTTTGAGTTATGAGTCATCAATAATCAATTTAACTGCCTGTTCCGGCCTATCGGCCTGCTTTACGTGTCGGCTGCTTTCAGGGTCGTCGCTTGCAACCGAATCGACCAATGGCTTCCAGAATCCGCCTAAAAGTATAATCGGTTTATCTGTTTTGAGAAAGCCCTTGTTTTTTAATTCCCAGACCTTCGCCAGTTCCAGCAGCGTTCCTGTTCCGCCGCCCAATACCACATAACCCTGCCCCAATTTTATCAGCGTATCCAGCCGTTCGTCGAGCGAGCCGGTAACGATTTCACGAGTAACATATTTGTTAGCTGTGCTGTTCTTAAAAGCCGAGCACGTAACGCCGACAACTTCACCGCCGGCCTCGCTCGCCCCTTTGGCCGCAGCCAACATCGTCCCGCCATATCCACCGTTGGCGATAGTAAAACCAGCCTGGGCTAATAGCTTGCCTACTTCGTACGCTAACTGATAAGCCGAATCGCCTTCCCTGGCCCTGCCAGTCCCGAAGATAGTTATTATTTTCTCACTCATTCGTCTTTTTGCGCGTGTAATTTAGAAGCCCGGCCGAAAGCAAAATCTCCCTGTCCCTGGCGGAAAGTTCCAGCCTGCCGACAAATTCGAATGAGCTTGTCGCATTTATAATCTTAACTTTGTTACTGCCCTTGATTGCTTCGAGCAGATTGTCTATCACAAGCTCATCGCCGCACTCGATTTTGTCATAGTCAGCCGGCTCAGCAAATTCGATTGGCACGATACAGAAATTTATCAGGTTCGCCTTGTGGATTCGCTCGATACTTTTCGCGACCACCACCCGCACACCCAGATACATCGGGCAAAGTGCAGCGTGCTCTCTTGATGAACCCTGGCCGTAGCTTTCGCCCGCCACAATGACACCGGCTATCGCTTTTTCCTTTAATTGAAGTGCCCGCTCGGCAAATGTCGGCTTACCTTCCTCGTTGAAACAATCGAAAACCACCTTTGCGTATTCGGGTACATTCGAGCGCAGTTTCAGAAAAATCCCTGCCGGCATAATATGGTCGGTGGTTATCTTCTCGCCGCACTTAATCAGCACCTTGCCCTTCAGCTTCTGCGGCAACGGCGCAGGCGGCTGGGGCACCACAATCGTAGGTCCGCGCAAAACTTCTGTCTTTGCCGCCTCCTCATCGCTCAAAGGCTGCTCTATCATATTGTCATTGATGGCAAATTCGTCCGGCAATTCGATTTTTGGGTATTTTAGCCCGGGCAATTCCGGCAAATCACGCGGGTCTGTGATTCGGCCTGTCAGAGCCGAAGCAACCGCCGTCTCCGGACTGACCAGATAGACCTTATCGCCTTTTGTCCCGCTTCGCCCTGCAAAGTTCCTGTTAAACGTCCGCAGACTCACCACCTCATTCGCCGGCGAAAAGCCCTGCCCTATACAAGGCCCGCAGCCCGATTCCAAAATTCGGGCGCCTGCTGAAATCATATCCGCCAACGCCCCGTTTTGAGCCAACATATTCAGGACTTCTCTGCTGCCCGGAGCGATTGCGAATTCGACCATATTATTTATACGCCGTCCTTTTAATACCTTTGCTACCATCATCAAATCGGCAAAGCTCGAATTCGTACAGCTACCAACCACCACCTGACCGATTTCGAGGCCGGCGATTTCGCGGACCGGTTTGACGTTATCCGGCGAAGACGGACACGCCGACATCGGCTCAAGCTCAGCCAGATTTATTTCAATGACGCGGTCATATTCGGCGTCTGAATCGGCTGCTAAGGGTTGATAGTCTTTTTCTCGTTTCTGGGCGGCCAGAAATTTTCTTGTTTGTTCATCGCTGGCGAAGATACTCGTTGTTACGCCTAACTCGGCCCCCATATTTGTTATCGTCGCCCGCTGTGGCACGGACAGCCGTTCTGCGCCTTGGCCGAGATACTCGACCACCCAGCCGACGTTACCTTTCGTTGTCAGTATGCTCAACAGCTTGAGAATAACGTCCTTCGCAGCCACCCATTCGTTCAATTCGCCGGTAAGTTTCACTCCAAGAACCTTTGGGCATCTCAGGTAAAACGGCCCGCCGGCCATCGCCACCGCCACGTCCAGCCCACCGGCCCCGATAGCTAACATACCGATTCCACCGGCGGTCGGGGTGTGCGAGTCGCTGCCCAACAGAGTCGCCCCGGGTTTGCTGAACCGCTCTAAATGAACCTGATGACAGATGCCGTTGCCCGCCCGTGAATGATAAACTCCGCACTTTGCAGCTATCGTTTGCAGATACAAATGGTCGTTATGGTTCTCCGGCCCGAAGCCGGCCATATTGTGGTCAACGTAGCTTACCGACAAATCGGTTTTAACCTTGGCCGCCCGCAGCTCCGTCTTGCAACGGGAGTCGCTGGGGTCTGCCCACATCAATTCGTACAGCAAAAACGCCGTCGTTCCCGTGGCATCCTGCGTAAGCGTCTGGTCAATACGAATCCCAATCTGCTCGCCGGCGGCGAGCTTGCCCTCGACAAGGTGACTGCCAAGTATTTTGTAAACAAGTGTTTGTCCCAATTTTGCACTCCTTGAAAATCAGAATGCACAGTTTAACATAAACGCCAGATTAAGACAAATCCTATGTTTGCATAAATGGTTGAACAATCACCACTCACCAAAATAATAAACGGCCTTGTGTTCATTCACACAAGGCCGTCCATAGACAACAAATGCAGGAACTGTCTCTACGCGATCCGGCTACCTAACGATGAGGCGCTGCCAACACAATACCTCACCAATCGCGAACAACAACGCCGTCTTCACCCACTAAATATTGCTCGCCATCTTTAACTTTAAGATTGTACACCTTGCCGACAAAAGGCATTGCCCTTTTTACAACGCTCTTGATAGCAACTGTGCCGTTTAATGATTTCAACTTCATACCACTTTGCAGATTCTGTGCAGCGACCCATCGTCCGGAATCGAGCATGAAGCAGTGTGCTGCCACAACGCTAATGCGATTTCCGTTTTCGAGCACTATATCACGGCACTCGAAGGTTCCCTTGTGCTCTTCGAGTTTTTCCAAGCTCGCTGTTGCAAGGCAACTGACTTTGCCAATTGTCTGGCCTGCGGTAACTTTCGAGATTTGCACGAGTGCCCCATCTACCCACACCAGGGTATCGGCAAGAAAACACGGTCTGCCTTTTGGTCCGGGTTCGCCTTCGCCATCGTTTACCAGGAACGAATCCAATCTACCACCAGGCTCAGTGACTCCGGGTATAGGCAAGCCGCCTCGTCGAGGATCTCCGCCGTCCCAGTAGGTGTAAATGTTATCGTCATTGATGGCACAGGCTGGGGATTTTTCAAAAGTTACGTGGCTGTCCATAAACAATACGTTCTGTCCATCTTCCTGGTGTTGAATGGCGTTTCCAAGATTGATTATTTCTCTATCACCGTCGGGGTTGAATGAGCTCAGCAAGCTCGGATCCTTGCCTTCCGCACCGGGAGAAGCTATCCATGGGTTCCGGTCGGCTGCCACCGCCATACCCGGTTCGCTTGACGTGGTCAGAGCATACAGGCCATAAGGCATGTGGTAGGAGTAGCTGACGTGTGTTAATGGGTCAGCGCCGAAGTCCCAGAGGTCGATAAGATCTCTGGCGCCTTCGCCGTAGTCGGAGGGCTTAAATTCTCTGGTCCCGGAATCACCCTTGCAGAGAAATGACTTAGGCGTTACCTCGGCATACTTGACCAGAAGATAGAAGCTGGACGTAATGGTTGCTTGGCCACCGCTGCCGTCGGCGCCGCTTAAGCCGTAAGCGCCGAATCGGGAAAGGGCCAGCCAGTCCACACGGTTGCCCCAAATGCTGTTTCTTCCGCCGGCACGCGGAAACTCGTCTTCGTAATCGTTGCTGTAGATAAGCATTGCCTTGCCGAGGCCGGACAGATTCGTCCCGCAGACCATTCTAAAGGCAATCTGCCTGACCCTGGCCAGTGCAGGCATTAAAATGCCCATCAACAGAGCTATGATCGCAATTACGACCAGAAGCTCGACTAATGTAAAACCTTTCCGTTTCATTTTCTTTCTCCTTCACTTTCTCGGAGATTCGCGCGACCGACCGTTCTTAAGCACATTTCGATAATCTTTTTAATAACAATAAGTACAACCAACTACCGTGCTCGCATTATGACAGTCCCTGCCAAAGAGTAACGTATAGCACTAAACGCCGTTTTTTTGCGAATCTCCATTGTTCTGTTTTTTCGCTCAAAAACGGTCGGCTCAAAACAAATTTAAAAGACCGGACGGTTCGTTCAACGGTTGCGCTGCTCGTTTCGTGTACCGTTTTTCGGTTGCGCCAACGGTTTACGACAAACGCAACCGATACGAGGTTCGCAACCGCAGCCGCCATTCAAATTTATCACGGCAAGTTCAGGATATGAAATAAAAAGGTGAATATAATGGCGACTTAAATTATAATAAGTCTTTTAAACCTGCCTGCCGGTCCTGCTACGGCCTCGGCCTTCGCTGAGACGAGTCCTGTTTTCCATATCGGCGCAAATCCCGCGCGCAAAAATGCTCTCCACTGAACAATATAAGCCAAACTGTGAAAGAACCTTACTTTGAAAGGCAGGTTCAGGATATGATATAAGAAGGCGAATATGATGACGACTTTATCCGCCGGAGGCGGATTAAATTATAATAAGTCTTTCAAACCTACCTGTCTCTATGTATTTATACGACAAAACAGTTTCTTTGTTGTTTAAATTTCGTCAAATTTCTCTTGTTTTCTTGAAATTTTGCACAATTTTGCTCAACGCAACGTCTTTGTTTTCCACCCGGAACCGCGGACTTTTACTGCTATGGCACTTCCTCTGCCGAATACCCCAGCCTGCCCCATGTTGCCCTTTGCAGCCTCTGCAGGTCATACAATCCATCCTCGGTCTGAGGCTCCAGGTCCTTTGGTTCACTGACGGGTGTCCTGGGCCACATTTTGCGGCGTATTTCTACGGTCTCGCGACCCTTCCATTTCCAGTACTCGGCGTGTCCGTCCGCCATTGAGAGCGTTACACCACCGCCATGGTGTATCGGAGGAAGACTGGACTCTGACCACTTCGGGTAAAGGTAATAAACGTAGAAGTCATACCCTGCGGGGAACGCATCGATAAAAACGGCCCGCTGAGCAGCACCCGGGCTGATGATATCCGTCAGTCTGGCCAGTCGCAGTACTGTTTTGCCAACGCGCTTGCCGATATATGGCACCTCCGGGCTACGGTGACGTTGGCTTCTACGGGGCAAATACGTTCCTTCCACCTTATGGCCGCCGTTTGCGGCGGTGACGATGGAGTACCGGCCCGGGCCAGGGCAGCGATAGATGTCGATGTCCCTGATATAGGGCCACAGGGTGCCGCTTTCAATACTCCGAGAGGGCCCGGCCCCCCAACTACTGGAGACAAGCTTGCCGTCGTTGTCGTCGGCATAGGCGACCCACGCTAAGGTGAGCTGCCTGAGATTGCTCAGACAGACTGCACGCTGAGCCTGTTCTCTTGCACTGCGCAGCACGGGAACGAGGATCGCTATCAACATCGCAATGACAGCAATTACCACCAACAGCTCAATGAGCGTGAAGGCCCGGCATTGACGGACTGATGGGAAACGCCGAGCTATCGTGCCTGACCGAGCGGACCTGCTCGGCCCCACAGGAGGATGCTTATGTATCATGGTAAGTTTCCTTCCCTGCTATGGAGCTTTCTCGACAGAATACCCCAGCCTGCCCCACGTTGCCCTTTGCAGCCTCTGAAGATCGTACAATCCATCCTCGGTCTGCGGCTCGTAGTCCGGCCCTTCCAGGATTTCAACGAACATACTACTACTTACAGGATACAGCTCACGAGGTATGCTTACGGTCTCACGGCCCTTCCACTTCCAGTACTCCACGTGTCCGTCTGCCATAGAGAGCGTAGTACCGTTGCTATGGCGTATCGGAGGAGCACTGTGCCAACTCCACTTAGGATAAAGATAATGGACATAGAAATCATCGCCAATTGGTGTATGGCCCATATCGATAAAGACCGCACGCTGAGCCGCAGTCGGGCTGATGATATCCGTGAGTCTGGTCAGTCGCAGTACGGTACTGCCTACGCGTTTTTGCTTCTTCCTGCCCTCGCTATCAAGCAAGTACGTCCCTTCCGCCTGGACGCCGTTTGCGGCGACGACGGTGGAGTACGTGGCTGCGTGGCCGGGGCGGCCCCGGGGGCAACGGTAGGCGTCGATGTCCCGGACGTACGGCCACAGGGCGCCTTTGTTGGGGTTCTCTATCAACGCAGAACGGCTCTTAGGAAACAAAAAGGCCGTGCCCAGCCAACCATTCAGACTGAGGCGATACGCTCTCACCTTCATGAAGGCACTGCCCGGGACGAGCTTGCCATCGTGTTCTTCGGCATAGACGATCCACGCTAAGGTGAGCTGCCTGAGATTGCTCAGACAGACCACACGCTGACCTTGTTCTCTTGCACTGCGCAGCACGGGAACGAGGATCGCTATCAACATCGCAATGATAGCGACCACCACCAACAGCTCGATGAGTGTAAATCCTTTGCGCAAACTTATTCTCCACTCAACAAAATAAGCCAAACTGCAAAAGAACCTTACCTATGGCATAAACTTTTTGGAAGGCAGGTTTAAGATATGAAGGGACCCCGCTTTGCGGGAATCCAAATAAGAAGGCAAATATGATGACGACTCAAATTATAATATAACCTTTCGAGCCTGCCTGTTCCTATATATTTATACGGCAAAACAGTTTCTTTGTTGTTTAAATTTCGTCAAATTTCTCTGTTTTCTTGAAATTTTGCACAATCCCCCTATTTTCGGCCCGGAATCTCAGACGCGCAGCAGCCTTTTCTCTCTGATGTCGGCTAAACACGTCCGGGCGGTCTTCTGTTTTTCCCTGTCATTTTCTTGGCCGAATCGCCTAAGTCCTCACGCATTCGCTCAGCAAGACCTGAAAGCCGCTCGACCACATCCGGATATTGTGAGGAGACATCGTGCTGCTCGCCTATATCTCTGTCTAAGTCAAATAAAGCCAGGCCGATTTTAGCCTGTTCATATTTGACCGGCGTACCGCCTGTACCGCCCTTGCGTCCGCCTAATGAGCGGTAACTATGTGGCAGGTGAAGTTTCCACTTGCCGCTGCGGACCGCTTCGAGTGCATAGCCGCGATAGTAGAACAGCGCTTCGTGCGGACTCCTGGCGCCGGGCTTACCTGACATCAACGGCCATATGTCCTTGCCGTCAATACGCCGACTCGGCAGTTCTGCTCCGGCTAATTTCGCAAACGTCGGCAAAATGTCCATTGTCGAAGCCGGCTCGTTGCAGACAGTACCGGCTGGTATTTGGCCCGGCCAGCGCATAATCGTCGGCTCACACTGGCCACCGTCGAACGTTGTACCCTTGCCCTCACGCAGCGGTCCAGCAGAACCTGCGTGGTCGCCGTAGCTCAGCCATGGGCCGTTGTCAGAACTGAATATCACCAAAGTTTTTTTATCGATGCCTAATCGTTTCAGTGTTGAAAGAATCTGTCCCACCGACCAGTCGATTTCCATCATAACGTCACCATACAGACCCTGTTCGGATTTGCCCTTGAACTTGTCCGAGACGAACAACGGTACGTGCGCCATCGAATGAGGCAGATACAGAAAGAACGGCTGGTCCTTGCTCTTCTCAATGAACCTGACGGCACGCTCGGTGTACCATGTTGTAAGCTGCGTCTGGTCGGGATTGTACTCGATGACTCTTTCGCCCTCGATAAGCGGCAGGTCGGGAAATCTTTTATTAGTCGGGTGGTTCGGCCACATATCGTTCGAGTAAGGCAGGCCGAAGTAATCGTCGAAACCGTGGCGCATCGGCAGGAATTTGGGATGATGCCCCAAGTGCCACTTACCGTAGCAGGCGGTAGCGTAACCCAGCGGCTTGAGGACTTCGGCGATTGTCTGCTCGGCACTGCTTATGCCGATTTTCGCACTGGGGCCGATTACATTCGGCAGGCCCACTCGCTGCGGATAGCAGCCGGTCATCAGAGCCGCACGCGACGGAGTGCACGATGCTGCGGCAGCGTAGAAATCCGTGAAGCGCACACCCTCAGCCGCCATCCGGTCGATATTTGGCGTCTTATATCCTTTGGCACCGAAGACACCAACATCGGCGTAGCCGACGTCATCACAGAATACAATAACCAAATTCGGCCTGTCCACGGAAGCTCCGCTCGAAGTCTGCTCAAAGGAACTGCCGCATCCCGGGACCGCCAGCGCCGCGGCTGTCAGGCCTGCTGTCTTTAAGAAATCACGTCTGTTTAATTTCTCATTCATTGAAAAACCTCCTATTTCTTATTTGGCCTTACTAATCCAGTCGTTACAAAGTCTGCGCAGCCGGACAAGGACATCGGAATATTCCGGCTTCTCGATAAGATTATACGCTTCTATGGGGTCGTTTTGAATATCAAATAGTTCTTCGACCATCGGACGCTGTTCGAAATAGCGAATATACTTCCAGCGTTTGGTTCGCCCAGGCGGATTGCACCTAAGCCTATAGTTTTTATGAACTCACGTCTATTCATTAAATTCTCACCTCTTTACACTAAGCTTTGCTATGGCCTTGCTCTTTATACTTCTCGAGCAGCTTCGTCAGGCGCTCTACGATTTTAGGGTATTTGTTCCACAAGTCATTGCGTTCGTACGAATCATCTTCCAAATTATAAAGCTGTCCCGGAGTTCCGGGAACTGGTTTTTTGCCACTGGGACGAACCCACCCGCCGGATGTTTTCGTATCGAGTATCAACTTCCACTTGCCCTGACGTATAGAAAATACCCCAAAAACAGAATGGTGAACGATAGCCGGCCGAATCGGTTCGTCAAGTTTTCTACCCAAAAGAGCGGGAAGAATGTTAAAGCTGTCCGGCCCGGCATTATCAGGCAATTCAGCTCCCACGATAGCTGCACAGGTTGCTATCAGGTCGGTCAGGCAGATAACCTCATCACTGGTGCCGCCCGGCTTAATCTTTCCTGGCCAGCGGGCGATGAACGGAATACGATGTCCGCCTTCCCAAATATGCGACTTAAAGCCCCGCAACTTACCTGACGATTTGTGGTCCTCCCGGCCGTGACGAGGGCCGTTGTCACTGGTAACAATTAACAACGTATTTTCTCTCAGCCCCAGACGGTCCAGCGCATCAAGAATTCGACCCACGCACCAGTCGGTCCAGACAACCATATCGCCGCGCGCACCGTCCTGACTGCGGCCTTGAACAAAATCCGGCGGCAGCCACGGGGCGTGCGGCGAAGAAAGGGGAAGATATAAAAAGAATGGCTTCGCGGGAGTTTGTTTACAATTGCTCTCCATAAATTCAATGGCTTTGCGGGTAAATACCGTATCTACCTGCGTAACATCAAACCCATCAGCCATCCAGCCGGGACGCGGGCGGTAGTCGGCATGGACACTTTTGTCTATCGGCATCATCTTATTCGGTATCCCGACTGTATGCCTGTTCTCAATATAGCAAAATGGGCCGTCAATCGTCGAACAGGCAGCCGTAAAATACGCGTAATCAAAACCCAAATCCGCCGGGCCGCCGCTGACCGGCCTGGTGAAATCTACATTCATCCCCTTCTTAGGGTCTCCGTCCTGCCACGAAGAATATTTGGGGCCATCTTTGGCGTTACCCACATAGCCGTTGTGCCTGGTCCAGCCCACGCCCAGATGCCATTTCCCGATACAGGCCGTTCGATAACCCTGTTTCTGCAGGAACGAGCCGACCGTAGTTCGACTTGGCTCTATCAACGGATTGGTATAACCGCCCACGACGCCGCTTTTCAGCCAGGTCCTCCAACAGTATCTGCCCGTCAGTACACCGTAACGAGTGGGGGTGCAAACTGCCGACGGGGAATGGGCATCCGTAAAGCGGATACCCTGTTTGGCCAGTCTGTCTATGTTCGGCGTGGGAATCTTCGATTCGGCATTGTAGCAGCCCACATCACCGTAACCCATATCATCAGCCATGATAAAGATAATGTTCGGATGCGTGAAAGTCCTGCCGGTAACTCGGCGTCCAGCACTAACACATCCCGGCATCGCCAGTGCTGCCGCACTTAGACTTATAGTCTTTAAAAAATCTCGCCGATGAATGTCTTTTTTCACAAGGCTCTCCATATCTTATTTCTTTTTGCCGGGCTTTTTTACAGGCCAGGGTTGAACGCCACATCTGACCGCCCAGCTTTCATACATCGCCTTTAACTGTTCAACTCTTTGTGGATATTTTTGTGAAAGGTTATTTAACTCTGTACGGTCGGCTTCGAGGTCATACAGCTCCCATTTGCCGGGATGTCTGGAGACCAGTTTCCACTTGCCTTTGCGCACGGCGCGGTTGCCCTCGTGCTCCCAATAAATCGCTTCGCGCTCGATAGGTTTGTTGTCAAAGGCCGGAACCAGGCTCTTACCCTCCATTGGTATTATCCTGTTGCCATTGTATTCGGAAGGATACCTCGCACCGGCAATATCAACACACGTTGCCATAATGTCGATAAGATGTCCGGGCTGATGACGCAGTCCCGTAAGGGACGCCTTGCGGCGCTTGCCCCGTGTCTTTATCCTCGACGGCCAGTGAGCTATCAGGGGCGTGGCGATGCCGCCCTCGTGCACCCAGTGTTTGTACAATCGGAAAGGCGTGTTGCTGGCGTTCGCCCAGGGCCTGCCATAGGCAATATAGGTATCGGTCGGGCCTGGCATCACGCCGTGGCCGGTGCGGACCGGACGGCCGTCGCGAGTAACCTTAGGCTGCATATCGTACTGCAGCGCGTTCTTATCCATCGGTCTCAAGGGAATTTCTTTTGACGGGTCCGGCTTGACAGGGCCGCGGCTTCCATGTTCTTCCGCGCAGCCGCCGTTGTCAGCTAAAAAGAAAATCAGTGTGTTCTCGAAGTTGCCTTTCCTCTTTAATTCCGAGACGATACGTCCGATGCCCTGGTCCATACAATCGACCATCGCCGCATATACTTCCATACGCCGCTCAAACCAATGCTTATCCTTGGCCTCGTTCCATGGCGGCACGGCTGAATCACGCTCCGTAATCTCCCACTTGCTCTTGACAATCCCCATTTCTATCATTCGCTTGTGCCGCTCCGCCCGCAGTGCGTCCCAGCCCTGTGCATAACGGCCTTTGTATTTGGCGATGTCCTGCGGCAGCGCATGCATCGGCCAGTGTGGCGCAGTATAGGCAACATACATAAAGAAGGGCTTGTTCGCGTTGTGCTCCCGAATGAATCCGGCGGCATTGTCGCTGATGGCATTCGTGTAATAGAAGTCGTTACTACCCGGCGGTATCTGAGTATTATCACGAGTCAGCGAGCATGGGTCGTAGAAACTGCCGGCTCCGTGAATAGTTCCGAAGAATCGGTCGAATCCGCGCTGACGCGGCCAATTATGCTTTGGGCCGTCCGGCCCTGTGTGTTTGGTTACGTGCCACTTGCCCGACATATACGTACTGTATCCCGCCTGCTTGAGCACCTCGGCTATGGTAACGCCGCGGTTGCTAAGGTCGCCGCGATAACTATCATAACCTTTATCATTCATCATATGTCCTACACCCGCCTGATGCTGGTAAAGCCCGGTCATCAGCGAGGCCCTGGTCGGACAGCAGCGGGCGGTATTGTAAAATTGCGTAAAGCGCAGACCATTGGCGGCAAGCCTGTCCAGATTGGGCGTTTGAATCTCACCGCCGTAACAGCCGATATCCGAATATCCCATATCGTCGGCCATAATTAGAATAATGTTTGGCCGTTTGCCCCTACCAGCGGATAACCCGGAAACACTATTGCATCCCGGCATCGCCAGGGCCGCCGCCCCAAAACCCACCACCTTCAAAAAATCACGGCGCGTGTAACTATGTTGACTCATGTTTATTTCCTCCTAATCAGAAATAATTGTATCAGCTTTAATTCGCTTTCCGCACTCATGGGAACCTGAAGTTAGTCTTTCTTTTCAATCGTTCAAGCTCCTTTTTCATCTGCTCCACAACATCGGCACAGCCGGCGTTGCCAATCAGATTGTTAAGCTCTTGGGGGTCGTTCTTCATATCATATAGCTCGTCGGTCAGTTTGCCGGCCAGAGGGTAGGTAACGTACTTCCATTGTTTTGTCCGCACGGCGAGCACAGTTGGTCTTTTGTATTTTCGGTCAACTTCCTGGAAATATTCGTAGAGAAAACTTTCCCTGCCCGGCCGGCCTTTTATAACGCCCAGCCAGCTTTGTCCCTGCATTGTACCGGGCACGCCGACTCCTGCCAACTCGAGAAGTGTAGGCGCAAGGTCTATATTCAGAACCATCGCATCACACCTGGCGCCGGGCCTTGCAAGGGGGGGATATCTCATAAGCAGTGGAATGCGTATGGATGGTTCGTACGCAGCACGCTTGTCCCACATGCCGCCGTGCTCACCGTGGAAATAACCGTTATCACCTGCAAAGACAATCGCAGTATCGTCCAGTATATTCTCAGCTTCGAGTGTTTCAAGAACACGCCCAAGACTTTCGTCCACAGCAACCAGAGAGCGCATATAATTGCGAATCTGGCTTTTCCAGTTCTTATCCATCTTTCTTCCCCATTCCGGCTTGGCGGCCAGGTTGTCGTTGGGGTTATGCTGTGATTTGATTTCGATGTCCGAATAAAGGTTCTCGTGTCGCTCGGCGGGTTTAAAAGGAGCATGCACGGCCTTGTGACTGAGGTACAGCATAAAGGGCCTGTCGTGTTTTCTCCTCAGGAAACGGACCGCGTAATTGGTCAATTCATCGGTAATGTAAACTTCGGACTGGACGATCTCTCCATCCACATTCAGCTTATTTTTATCGTATCTGCCCTGCCCGCTAAAGCTGACCCAGTGGTCGAATCCGGGCTGGGGCGAATTCGTCCTGGCCATATGCCATTTGCCAATGAACGCTGTTTGGTAACCCGCCTTGCGCAGAAGCTGAGGGAATGTTGGAATAGACGGATTCGGGTCTCTGCCGTTGTTCATAAAAACTTCGTGAGTATGCGCATAACAGCCGGTCAGAAAACTTGCCCTTGAAGGACTGCACAGAGAGGTTGTTACGAACGCATTATTAAACAGGACGCCTTCTTCAGCAAGCCTATCCATGTTCGGCGTTTTCAGCCACGGATGCCCGGCACAGCTCATGGCATCGTAACGCTGGTCATCCGTTAAGATAAAAATTATATTGGGTCTGCGGGCAGCTCGCTCACCACCGACCACACACCCCGGTATCGACAATGATGCCGCCCCAAGGCCAACAGATTTCAAAAAATCACGTCGATTGTATTTGAGCGCAGGTGCACTCATATTTATTTTCCTCTTGTTAAGAAGAATCTGCTCGTTTTTATAATCCAGGCTATATCCTAAAAGTTGTTTTACATCATAGAATCCAGAACAGCTTGAAGCCGTTTCTTAGCCGCAGCAGCTTCCGGGCCGCCCGGATTCGGATTCTGCTCAAGCGTATCAGCCGCCACATCATAAAGATTGCCGGCCCGATTATATTTGCCGTCACCGTAGAGTTTCCATCGCTTCTGGCGCGCGAAACGATACAGCGTCGAACCCGGGTTTCTTCGATACCAGCAGAATATCCAATCCCTCGGATTGCCTCTTTTGCCGCGAAGCTGAGGCAGGAAGCTCCGCCCGTCGATTTCGGAGCCAACCGAGGCGCCGCTCGCCTCTGCAATCGTCGGAAGGATATCGCTGAAATCCACAAGGTCCGGGCACACTTTGTCCGCCAGGACAGCGCCTTTCCAACTCGCAATGAGAGCAACGTGTGTGCCGGCATCGGTCATAAGGCCTTTGCCTCCGTCGATAAAGCTGCCGTCCTTCATTTCCGATGTAATTCCTCTGGGCGTGCCGTTGTCACCGGTAAACAAAAGAAGTGTATTTTCCCGCAGGCCCAGCTCGTCTAATTTCTGAACGATACGCCCTACGATTTTGTCCATATAGGCGACCATATCAGCGAAGTGTTTTTTATGAGCTTTAGAGCTTCCCTTTTTCCACTCTTCGGTGTCCGGCGTAGGCTCGAACGGCGCATGGGTCAGCACCATCGGAAAGTAAACAAAGAACGGCCCGGCTTTGCGGCGTTCCACAAACTCCAGCAGGTAATCACAAAAGATATCAGGACCGTATCTGCCCTTGAGGTCCTCGCGGTTCCTGCCGTTCTGCACGATGATAGGGTCTTTATAGCGAGAGCCCCTGTCTTTAACCTGCCACAGACAGTGCTCATCGAAGCCGGCCTGCTTAGGATATGTCCCTATGCCGCCGTCGCGTGCCGCCAACTGCCACTTACCCACCACACACGTCGCATATCCGGCGCTCTGCATAAGATGCCCGAATGTCTTTTCCTTAGAATGCATCGCCCCAAATTTAGTGTAGTTCCGGATGTTATATTGCCCCGTCATAATCTTCACACGCGATGGTGTGCAGAGCGGCTGCGAATAGCAATGCTCGAACCGCATACCTGTCCGGGCCAGCTCATCGAGGACGGGCGTCTTGTAAGATTTGCTGCCGTAACAACCGAGGCACTCATAACCCAGGTCATCGGCCATTATCAGGATGATATTGGGCCGTTTGCCCCGCCGTAAGGCGTCCTCCGTAAGGAGTCCATAGGACTGCGGACTGCCGGCAGGCAAACTGGAAACGCTATTGCACCCCGGCATCGCCAGCGCCGCTGCTCCACAGCCCACCGTTTTGATAAAATCTCGTCGGTTCATAACTCCTTCTTTCCTCTCAATCATTTCTTTCCGATACGTTTGGCTAATTGGTCTTCGCCCGGTACCAATGTCGCAAGGTGCAGGGCGACCACTTTGCGGATTTCAGTTATGACCTCCGGATGGTCTTTGGATATATCATATTTTTCGGAAGGGTCGTGGCCGAGATGGTAAAGCAACGGGGGGTCATGGTGCATCTCTTTACCCCTGCCGTAGGCCAGCCTTGTTATAAAATGCGCCTTGTATGGTCCCTTGCGCACCGCGTACAATTTTGCGCCTCGATAATAGAACATAACTTTTCGCGGACTTGGCCCGGTCCCGAAAATGGCGGGTGACAAATCCAGCCCATCAACCACGCGGTCGGTCGGGACCTTCGCACCGGCTAACGTCAGAATCGTCGTGTATATATCCATAGTCGAACCGATATCATTTACGACGGCGGGTTTGATTTTGCCCGGCCACCACATAATACAAGGCTCCCGCATACCACCCTCAAAGGTACAGCCTTTGCCTTCTCTGAGCAGTCCCGCTGAGCCACCGTGCTCTTTGAAGACAAGCCACGGGCCATTGTC
>JADFJC010000057.1 GCA_022566315.1 Planctomycetota bacterium | reverse complement strand
CCGCAGGCTAACGGAACTGCCGAAGCCAAAAGTCGAGGAGCTTAGTGTTATTGAGCGAAGTGGCTACTTAGTCAAGAAAATGATTCTGAAGCCGGAGGATGGTATATATCTGCCGGCCCTGATGTTTTTGCCTAAGCAAACGCGGTCTGAGGGCATGGTGTTGTACGTACACGAAAATGGCAAAGGCGCAGATGCAGCCCCGGGCGGGCCTATCGAAAAGTTAGTCAAAACCGGGCGGTCAGTATTAGCTGTGGACCTGCGCGGTACGGGCGAAACCCAGCAGACTTCTCAAAGGTACTTTATGTCATATTTCGGTTCTGATGGTCAGGATGTTTATACGGCATATCTATTAGGCCGTTCCTATGTTGGAATGCGTACCGAAGACATATTGATTTGTGCGCGCTTTGGGCAGCAGCAGGACGGTCGCGTGGATATAATTGCGGTCGGCCACGTCTGTGTTCCGGCCCTGCACGCCGCGGCTCTCGAACCAGATATGTTCGGGTCAATAAAGCTGGTGCGAGGGCTGGTCTCCTGGTCGAGCGTAATCGAATCAGGCCGGTCTCTGAACCAATTAGTAAACACGGTGCACGGAGCATTGACCGTATATGATTTACCTGACTTAGCTGCAACTTTGGGAGATAAACTGACTATCGAAGAGCCTTTGAATGCTCTGGGCGAGCCGATGACTAAGAACTGAGCGAAAATAAGGCCGGTTTGGATAGCCAGGAAACGGCTGGAGAATCAACTTCGATATTATGCCGAATAACGCGCTCGACCAGGTCGTTCATAACTTTAGCGTACTCTGGATTATCGTACAGATTCTTAGTCTGCTCCGGGTCATTGAGGCGGTCGAAGAGCATGTGGTTTCCATTGGCTTTTAGCACAAGCTCGTATTCAGGCGTAAAAATGCCCGCCGATTCGAGCGAGGAATGATGAATCATTGCCTCGTCTGTCCACTCGATTTTCTTACCTTGCAATAGACCGGAGGCATCTCGGCCCTGTTCTCGTCCGCAGGGTTTGATTCCTATCAGGCCGAGAAGGGTCTGCTGCACATCAACGTTGGTAACGAAGTGGTTAATCACAGTACCGGGGCGTATCTTTTTCGGCCAGCGAACGATAAACGGGATTTGGTATGCGGTTCGGTACCATTGGTTTTTTCCGTAGAGACCGTGCTCGCCCATATATTCCCCGTGGTCGGTCGTGAAAACGATGATTGTATCGTCGAGAATGCGATTGTCTTTCAGAGCATCGAGGATACGTCCGACGTTGTAGTCGATGCACTTGACAAGGCCGCAATAATGCGCCTTGTGCTTTCTCATCGCCTCTTCGTTCTTTTTACGACCCCGTCCTGTCTTCGGCGACGATTCTTTGAAGGTGTTCGGGACAGTCATATCTTCGGGCTGGTACATACTCATATACGGCTCACGGACGGTGAACGGGCCATGAGGGTCAGGGATGCTCACCATATAGAAGAATGCTTTGCTTCTTGGTTTTTTTATAAATTCAATCGTCTTATCAGCGAGCCAGTCGGTGGTAAACGTCTTTTTGTCACCAATCACTTTATACGGTGACACTTTCGGATTTCCCTCTGGCTGTTCGACTATCTTTTTCCAGTGGCCGCGATTGAACATAAAGCGACAGTCTGCAAAGTCCATTGAACGCTCCGTCTTGACCCAGCCCGGTCTCGGTGTTCCGTCAAGGTGCCATTTTCCTGCATAGCCGGTTTCATAGCCGTTGCTTTGCAGGATGTGAGCGATAGTTACCTCATCTCGATTCATCTCGATGTTATTCTTGTAGGCGCCGTGGGCGTGGGGATAGCGCCCGGTGATAAGGCAGCCACGGGACGGCGTGCACACTGCGCTGTTGGTAAAGAAGTTATGGAAAACAGCACCTTCTTCGGCGATAGAATCGATATGTGGTGTCTTCACGAGGACCTTCCCATAGTTCGGCGTGCGAGTCAGTTGCTTTGCATAGATACTAAGGGCCCAGCAGCTTAACTGGTCGGTGTGAATGATTAGTAGATTGGGATATTTTTTCTTTCGCCGTGTTGGTTTGGTTCTACAACTTGCCACCGCCGGCAGCGCCAGCGTCGCCGTTCCTATACCCACAGACTTTAAAAAACGACGACGTGTGTATCTTTGTTTGCTCATGTATATTGTCTCCTATTGATTGGAGATTGTTTAACCGCTTTTTGATGGCCTTTAGAGCGGCCGAGTGTGGCCCTGTTGTTTGTACTTTTCCAGCAGACTCGTCAGTCGCTTAACGATTTGGGGTTGCTCGCTCCAAAGATTCCTTGACTCGGCTAAATCATCTTCCAGATTGTAGAGCTGCCCCTTCGGCTCACCCGGCTTTGGCTTATATTTTTTGGGTTTGCTGAAACCGCCGGAGCCGCGACCTAATATGAGCTTCCACTGTCCCCGGCGGATGGAGAACATACCTGAGCCGGAATGATGCACAATGGCCTCGCGGACTGGCTCGGCCAGCTTTTGACCTAATAACACAGGCAGTATGTTATAGCTGTCTTCGCCGGCATTATCAGGCAGCTCAGCACCAACAATCGCCGCACAGGTTGCCATCAGGTCTGTCAGGCAAACAAGCTCATCGCTGATAGTGCCGGCAGGGATCTTACCAGGCCAACGGGCGATAAAAGGTTCACGATGGCCCCCGTCCCAAATGTCGGCTTTGATACCGCGCAAATCACCGTTGGGATAGTGACCGTAAATTTCGATAATCGAATATAGGTCCCGCTTGATTTTTGTCCGGCCAGGTGAGCCGTTGTCACTGGTGAGAATAATAAGTGTATTGCGAGCAAGTCCGTTGCGCTCCAACGCCTTGACAACCTGTCCGACGGTCCAGTCCACCTCCACGACGAAGTCGCCATAGCCTCCGGCCTTGCTGCGTCCCTTGACAAAGTCCGCCGGGGCGATGGGAGTGTGGGGTGCCGGCAGGGCAAAATACATAAAGAACGGTCTATCCGGTGATTTGCCGGTGTGATTGTCGATGTACTCGACTGCCTTTTCAGTCAGCCTGGGCAGAACCTCCACATGCTTAAAACCGGGTGCGACAGCTCCTGCTCGCCACCATCCATCTTCACTGGCTTTGCCGGCTTCAATTGTCAAGGTGGGTTTGGCCACGGGCCGGTCGTTCTCGATATAGCAGTAAGGGATCATATCCAATGAGGCGGGAATCCCGTAAAAATAATCGAAGCCAAGTGCGTTGGGACCGGGGGTAAGCGGTTTATTGTAATCGGTCTTTTTGTCGCTTCCCAAACCAAGATGCCACTTGCCGATACACGCGGTGGCATAACCGTGTTGCTTCAAGAGTGAGGCGACCGTCATCCTGTGGGTATCGATTAAGGCCGGGGAATAACCGTTGAGAACGCCTCTTTTCAACCGGCTCCGCCAGCAATATCTGCCCGTGAGCACACCGTAGCGAGTGGGGGTACAGACCGCAGAAGGTGAGTGGGCATCGGTGAAACGCATACCTTCGGCTGCCAGCCGGTCCATATTAGGTGTGGGAATCTTCGATTTCTTATTGTAGCAGCCGAGGTCGCCGTAGCCCATATCGTCGGCCATAATGAAAACGATGTTCGGATGTCTTGTACTTGCACCGCCGCCGTCCTGGGGACTCCACCGTAAGGCGTCCCCAAGCGGACTTACGGAGGACAACTGCAAACCTTCGGCGCATCCCGGCAATGTCAACGATGCCATCCCAACACCCAAAGCTTTCAAAAAATCTCGTCTATTAATATTTTTTGGCATTCGTACCTCCAATACTTATTCCATAGAAACTCAGGAGTTTAGTTCACACGAGAAACCAGTGGCTCATTGAAGCTTATGGTCTGACGGCTTCAGGCCTTTTTTGTGCCTGCCCATTCCAATCTCGTTGGGATTATACTCGCCGACAATATCGACATTACTCTTGGCCGGGATTTTATCTTCCATTTCCATCGCCCAGTAGCAGGCGTTCACAAGAAGACGGCGGAAACCTTCGTTCCTTAAGTCATCTCCATGTCCCATCGTGGTAGTGAAAACACGAGAGGTTTTCCCTTTTTCACCAGTATAAGTCTTGGTCCAGGCCACAGGCACAAGTTTCTTATCTGTGTTAGGTTTATCTTTCGGGTCCATACCTGAAAGCACCTGTCCCATAATCAACGGCTTGCTGTCACCGGTCAGTGTCGTTAGGCCATAAACATCGGACGGTCCCCAGATATCATCAATGCCTTTTACTATCGGGTGGTTTTCCATACCTTTGGCGATAAGGCCACGGGTACTTTCCCTATTATGATGTCCAAAGTGGCCGGCCCAGGTTTCCCCAAAAACCTGTCTTCCATACCCGCCGTCAAATTCCTTGTCTCGAAAACTGTATTTGGCGTAGGGACTGTTTTTGTTTTTCCTGTAATTGAATGAATGCGTCGATGTCCTCAACCCTATAATCGGCTTGCCTGAGTTCGTGTAGTCGATGATGTATTTCATCTGCTTATCAGGCAGCTCACGAAAACGCAGGAACATAACCATCAGGTCCGCTTTTTCGAGAGCTTTGAGTCCGGGGATGTTATCAAGTGTGCCCGGGTCAATTTCGCCGGTCTCTTTATTGATGGCAAACAGCAGCGTACACTTAAAGCCGTGCCGCACAGCTAATATCTTGGCAAGCTGGGGCATCAAGTCCTCCGAACGGTATTCATCGTCACCAATGACAAAAACAATGTGTTTGCCTTTGTCCGGCCCCTTGCGGCCTTTGAGAACAACGCCGGGTTTAGCGCTCACCACTGTAGCCAGCAGACAGGTCAATACCACGAACACCAACGCCCAGAGCTTAATTAAATGTCTTGTCTTGTTCATCTTCATCTCCTTTTCATCTTAATCAGATAATCGTTACATTCATAGACTTCTCGGGAGCGTAATATAACAAATCCCGCCTTGTTTCTCAACCTCCGTTAGTGAAATTAAGCATTTTTTGGTCTTGACCTGTAGATTAACTTGTAAAAAAAAGATATAATAGTTGGATTTTTAAGACAGATTTGGTATATTAGTAAAATTGAATCTCAGCGGTAAAGCTGAGAAGATTTATAATGGCAAATACGCGATTTAGGAGAGGTATTATGTCTAAGAAAACAGGTTTCCCAATTTCTTTTGTTCTAACGTCCGTATTATGCCTGATGTGGGGTACTATTGCCCAGGCCAAAGACAAGCCAATAACTCTTGATACTGACCCGAATCTTGCCGGCTGGTGGAAGCTCGATGAGGTATCAGGCAAAACCGCTGCAGACTCTTCGAAGCACAACCGAAAAGGTACCCTCAAGGAAGATATGTCATTTGAGGAAAATTCAGCCTCAGGCCGGGTAGCAAAGGCACTGAAGTTCGACGGTGGCGATGATTATATAGAGATAACAAAATACAAAGGCGTTACCGGCACGCGACCTCGAACCGTGGCGGCCTGGCTCAGGACAACAACAACGAGGGGCGAAATCATATCCTGGGGCTATGATGATTTCGGTCAGATGTTTACATTCGGATTCGTCAGGGGACGTATAGGTATAAGACCCAACGGCGGGTATCTCTATATTAACGATGCGGTCCACGACGACGAGTGGCATCATGTTGCAGCGGTAGTGGAGGAGGTTGAACTGCCGAATCTCCATGATGATGTCAAACTCTACAAGGATGGTGAGCCGGCGGAAATCCATGACATCGGCCTTTTGGACCTCTGGCCCATCGATACCGGAAAAGAACTCGATGTCAGGATAGGCAGGCGATTCAAAGGGCTCATTGACGATGTGCGTATCTACGACCGTGCTCTTTCGGAGGACGAGATAAACGCCCTGTATAAATTGCAGAGCAATCAACCATTACCTAAATCGAAGAAAAATTAGATTACATTACGTATTCATAGGAGACAAACAATGGACAATATTAAAGTTTCTCGGCGCAAGTTTATGCGCGATAGTGTAGTAACCGCAGCGGGTGTAGCTGCTGGTCTCGGTGTCATTGGGCAAAATGCCAAAGCCGTCAACACATCCAGGATTCTCAATTATAATCCGAATATGGAATATCGCCGGCAGGGCAAGACCAATCTTATGATTTCGGCCGTCTGCCTCGGCGGGCACTCCAGGAGCAACCAGAAAGAACGCAATGAGATAGTCAGCCGCGCCATCGACGTCGGCATAAATTACATCGATGCCTGCACCAGAGGTGAAGTCATCAGAGATGCCAAGGCCCTCAAGGGACGCCGCGACAAGATGTATCTGTCACTTTCCCATTGCGGGCACGAGATTCGCTCAAAGGAATACCGCACCACCAAGAAGCTGATGGAAGTCTTAGATGGATTGCTGAAAGAATCAAATCAGGAATACACCGATTTGTGGCGTATCACCTGCTACGAACCGGGCGGAAGACATTCGTTCAACACAGCCTGCGAGTTTGTCGGAGCACTCGAGAAAGCCAAAAAGCAGGGCAAGGCACGTTTCATCGGCTTCTCAACCCACGACCGCAAATGGATTAAGTTTATGATCGAGTATTTCCCGCAAATTGATTGTATCTGCTTCCCCTTTACTACGATGAGCAAGAGAGCCCCGAAAGACAGTGTCTTCGATGCCCTCAAGAAGCAGGACGTCGGCGCCTTTGGCATCAAGCCTTTTGCCGCCGGCTCACTGTTCAGGGATGACCGAGAAGAGAACTACAAGCGTGCGCGTCTGGCTATTCGATACATCCTGCACAGTAACACTGTAATCCCCATTCCGGGCTTGAACAGCGTTCAACAGGTTGACAATGTCGCAAAGGCCGTGATGGAACGCCGCGAACTTGACGTGAAGGAAAAGGCAGAACTGGACAACGCAAACAAACAGGCATGGGCGAAACTGCCGGCTAACTATCAGTGGCTCAAGAACTGGGAATACGTATAGGTCGAGTGTAAAGTGCCTAAAGTGTAAAGTGCCTAAAGTTATTTGTTTTTTTAACTTTAGCTCACTTTAGGCACTTTATCCGCCGCGGCGGATTTAGTTCACTTTAGTTTATTATGAAATACTATTTCTCGACGCTCCTTCTTGCGGCAGTGGCTGTTGCCGGAACCGGTTGTGAACAAGTAAAGTCCACACAAAAAGAGCAGAAAAATCCGGAACGCCCAGCCGACCGGCAAATCGCCTCAACGCCGGAAACTGTAACGGATGATGAACCACTGCTGCTTCTCGATGATGAACCTCTGCTGCTGCTTGATGATGAACCGGACGAGGACTCGTCCACCGAATCGATGGCTGACAATAGCCGCTGCTTTGTCTGCCACATAAACTACATGGATGAGGATATCGCCGTTACTCATGCACGGGTGAACATCGGCTGCGCGGATTGTCACGGGGAATCCGACGAACATATTGCCGATGAATCCTGGGCCTGGGGTGGAAACGGCACACCGCCGGATATTATGTATCCTCGGGCGAAGATTAATCCGTTCTGTATGGGCTGTCACCCTAAGGACAAAATCGACACCGAACAACACAAGCCTCTCTTCGCCGGCACCATCAAGGAAAAATATTGTACCGACTGCCACGGCAACCACCGCCTGGTAAATCGCAAATGCAAATGGAAATAAGTCTATTCGTTTCAATCAGATGCAATTGTATCGGTGGACAAACCGCGCATAGCCCTGGCTCTACAACTGGTATTTTATACTTCCATTACAGCCTCGGTTAAGTTATGATTATTTTGGTCGGTGATATTTTATGTCTCCTGCCTACCCATAATTAACTTAAAACAATACGATGGTAATAAGCTATGTTGAAAGAAAAAATACTATCTAAGTTGTTAATCCCCACCTTAATCTTTAACCTAATCGTCATTTCTGCCGTTTATGCGGATGACCAGCCGCAGTGGGGCCGGAGATATTCCCGGAACATGGTCTCTGATGAAACCGGCCTGCCTGAAACCTTTGACCCGGCCACCGGTAAAAATATAAAGTGGGTGGTTCCATTAGGTACAAATACCTACTCGACGCCGGTAGTGGCCGGCGGCAGGGTGCTGATTGGCACGAACAATGACAGGCCGAGAGACCCTCGTCACAAGGGAGACCGCGGCGTGTTCTTGTGCTTAGACGAAAAAGACGGGAGCCTTTGCTGGCAGCTCGTAGTTCCCAAAATCGGAGGCGACCCGCGTGTGGATTGGCCCAGAGCAGGTATGGTCTCGCCGGCTACTGTCCAAGGCGACAGAGTTTACCTCGTAAGCAATCGCGGGCAAGTAATGTGCCTCGACCTCAACGGCCAGACCAACGGCAACGATGGACCATACAGGGACGAAGGCCGGCTTATGGCCCCGCCTGGCGCTGAGCCTATGGAGGTAACAAAAACAGACGCTGACGTAATTTGGCTGTTCGATATACGGGCCGAGACAGGAATTCACCAACATGATTCCGCACATAGCTCGATTCTCCTGCACGGGCAGTTTCTGTACATTAACACGAGCAATGGTCTTGACACCAATCATGAATATATTTTTTCTCCCGATGCTCCAAGCCTGATTGTGCTCGACAAGATGACAGGGCGGCTGGTAGCTCAAGAAGATGAGAAGATTAGCACTCGGATTTTCCATAGCACCTGGTCATCGCCCGCTCTGGGCCGGGTAAACGGCCGGACGCTCGTATTCTTCTGCGGCGGCGACGGCGTCTGCTACGCCTTCGATGCGTTACGGTCCGCTCCAGAGAGGTCAGTCGTACAGAAATTAAAAAGTGTCTGGCGGTTCGATTGTGACCCCACGGCCCCCAAAGAAAACATACATCAATACATTGGAAATCGCCAGGAGAGCCCAAGTAATATTAAGAGTATGCCGGTGTTCCACAAGGGCCGAATGTATGTTACGTACGGAGGTGACATCTGGTGGGGCAAGCGCCAGTCCTGGCTGAAGTGCTTCGATGCGACCGGGACCGGCGACGTTACAAACTCCCATGAGATTTGGTCCTACCCGCTCAACAGCCACTGCTGCACGACGCCGTCTGTCCACGATGGCCTGGTTTTTGTTGCCGATTGTGGGCAAGTGGTCCACTGTGTGGATGCCAAAACCGGCAAACCTTACTGGACCCACGAGACCAAAGGAGAGATTTGGGCTTCGACGCTTGTGGCAGATGGAAAAGTCTATATCGGCACACGGCGGGGCGACTTCTGGGTGCTCGCCGCCAGCAGGAACAAGAAGATTATCAGCTCGATTAGGCTGGACAGCCCCATACACGGCACACCTGTCGCCGCCAACGGCGTGCTATATATTGCCACAATGAAGAAACTCTACGCGGTGAAAGTATCCGGAAAATAAACCGGTTACGTCTTCTTAAGGAAACGATAATGAAACACATCAATTCTTTTTTATTCACTGTCGTTGTTGGAGTTTTTCTAACGCTCTCTTGTAATACCTCGGCATTGGCCGCAAGCAGTATTGTAGAACAATGGACACGTTTTGAAGACACATTAATAAGTTCAAAGGATTACGACAATCCCATACAGGATATTAAGGTAACAGTGGAATTTACCTCGCCAAGTGGAAATAAAAGAATGTTCTTTGCCTTCTGGAATGGTGGCCGTCTATGGCATGTACGCTTTTCACCGGATGAACCGGGTAACTGGACATATAAAACATTATGCTCGGACAGAAATAATAAAGGGCTTCACAACCAAACCGGCTCGTTTCAATGTGAAAAATACCGGGGCGTTCTTCCACTTTACCGGTATGGAGAATTGCGTCTTTCCGGCAATCGGCGATACTTCGAGTACGCTGATGGCACTCCTTTTTTCTGGCTGGCCGATACCGTCTGGTGTGGTCCATTGCTTTCAGACCTGAATGATTGGAATATTTTCTTAAAAGATCGTGTATGGAAAGAATTTACTGCGATTCAGTTTGTTATGACTCAATGGCGTATGACCAAAACAGATGCGGAGGGAAATCCCACTTTTTTGGGCAAGGACAGAGTCGCCGTCAATCCTGTGTATTTCCAGAGATTGGACAAATATGTCGATGCAATTAATGACGCGGGGCTTGTTGCCGTACCGGTTTTACTCTGGGCAATCCGGGGCGATGATAATCCGGGCTATTACTTGCCCGAAGACCAAAAAATTGTGTTGGCCGAATATATGATAGCCAGATACGGCGCTCATCAGGTAATCTGGTTCCTCGGTGGCGACGGTAATTACAGTGGCGAGAATGCAGAAACCTGGAAGCGGATTGGCCGTGCGGTGTTCAACAAAGACCAGCATCGCCTGGCGACTATGCACGTGAGGGGAAGGAACTGGGTCGGCAGGGAATTTCGCAATGAACCGTGGTTCAGTTTCATCGGTTATCAGAGCGGACATGGTGACGACGAAAAAACCTTCCGCTGGCTCAACCAGGGACCGCCCAGTACGGAATGGAACAACGAACCCAACCTGCCCGTTATCAATATCGAACCCAACTACGAAGCACACAACGGCTACACCTATCGAAAAGCCCATAACGACCATTCGGTCCGTCGCGCCGCCTATTGGAGCCTGCTGGTCTCTCCCACGGCAGGGGTAACCTACGGCGGTCAGGGAATCTGGGGCTGGCATACAAAAGTGCAGGCCCCTGCGGCTCACCTCAGCGCCGGCCTTGGCTCGCCCTGGTACATCGCGAAAGACCTTCCCGGCGCACTCAGTATGAAATACTTACATCAGTTCTTCAAGTCAATCGAATGGTGGCGCCTGGTCCCCGCGCCGGAAATTCTTACCGAACAGCCAGGAAAAAAAGATGCCTCGAAATTCATCGCGGCGGCAAAATCAAAAGAAGGGGACTTGCTGGTAGTCTATCTTCCTGAAGGCGGCTCCGTTACTCTAAAAACAGATTCAATCAAAAAAGGTGCAACCGCTCGCTGGTACCATCCCCGTACCGGCGGCTGGCTCGACGCCGGTAAAATTGAAAAATCCCCGCAGACTTTTAAGGCCGCCGACCACAATGACTGGGTCCTGTTGATTGAAGCAAAGTAGGCGATGGACTTTATAAGGAAACAACAATTATGAAAAACGATATTATTCACAAACCACGCGCTGCTTTGACCGGAAGCGAATTGTCACGGCAGGGCGAAGCAATGGGCCGGCGAGAATTTCTGAAAAGGGTCGGCTGCGCCGGTGCCGGACTGGCTCTTGCCGCCATTGGCCAGCAGGCATCCGCCCAACCACTCGATAGGTTACCGAAACGGGTTCTTGGGCGGACAAAAGAGAAAGTCTCCATCCTCGGCCTCGGCACAGCACCGGTGGGTGAAGGTCCCATCGGAGTTCAGGAGGGTATTCGAATTTTCGGTGAAGCCATCGACCGCGGCGTTACTTATATCGATACCGCGAAGATATACGGCAACGCCGAGGAGATCCTCGGTCACCTGGTCCCGAAGCGGCGAGACAAGCTGTTTATCGTAACAAAGGTATCGACCGACAATGCAGCCAGAGCAGAGCGTTCCCTGAGCGATTCGCTGCGCCGGCTCAAAATCGACTACCTCGACCTCGTGCACATCCACAGCATCGGCAGCAAAAATATTGACCGCGTCCTGGCCAAGGATGGCGCCCTCGACTACCTGCTGAAGCAGAAGGAATCCGGCAAGATACGTTTCATTGGAATATCAGGACATAACAGGCCGCCCAATTTCGTACGTATGCTCAAGACCGACCAGATTGATGTGATTATGTGCGTGATGAATTATGCGGACAGGAACATTTATGATTTCGAAAGTAAGGTTTTGCCCGAAGCAAAAAAACGCAACGTCGGCTGTGTAGCAATGAAGGTCTATGCCGGCATTAAGGGCGGCTTCGGCAATCACAGGAGCGGCCACATCGGCTGTGCCACCGAGCCTGTCTATCTGCCACACGCTCTGGCCTATGCGCTCGACCTCGAAGGCGTCAGTGTGGCTGTAATCGGCCCCTATACGGTCGAGCAAGCCATACAGAACGTAGAGTTCGCCCGTAAATATAAGCCGCTCACCGAAGAGCAGCGCGCCTCTTTGTTAGAATACGGCAGAAAGCTGGCACCGAGTCTGGGGCCGCGGTATGGGCCGGTAACGTAAAGCTTACTCACAATTCCCTCGGACCACACCCGGATATGAAGAATCAAAACAAACAAAGAGAAAACAACTGATGACAAAAAAGAAATTTTTACTTTGGACAATCATCGCAATACTGGTGATATCTGCGCCGCTTTCGGCTGCCGATGCTACTCTGCGAAGCAGCACGCTACGCAGCACGAGTTGGCCTCAATGGCGCGGACCGTTTTTTAATGGCTCCACTGACGAAAAAAACCTCCCCGATTCCTGGAGCCAAACCGAAGGCATCGCCTGGGTCAGCCCGCTTCCCGGTCCCAGCGGCGCCACTGCTATTATCTGTAATGGCAGGGTGTTCGTCAGCTCCACGGTCAAGGGGAGTTACGATTTTGTAGCACTCTGTTTCGATGCTCAGGACGGCAGACAGTTGTGGGAAAAAAATATCGGTTCGGATTCTCGCAGATTCCCCCGCAACAACATGGCCTCACCTTCGGCTGTTACCGACGGCAAACACGTTTTTTTCCTATACGGCTGTGGTAACCTTGTCGGCTTTGATTATGAAGGGAACAAGCTATGGTCACGGAACATTGAAACCGAATACGGTAATCTGGCTCTGCAGTTTGGATATAGTTCCAGCCCCCTCCTGTACCAAAACAAACTCTTTATTCTCGTGATTCGCCGCAACAAACCTTATCGCCGGCCCCAGGCTGATGCGCCTCTCGATTCGTATCTGATGGCGCTTGACCCGCGAACCGGCGATACTATCTGGAAACAACAGCGACCAACCAACGCATACGACGAGGCTATGGAAACCTACAGTACGCCCATTCCCTTCATTCGTAACGGACATGCTGAAATCCTCAATACCGGCGCTGACTTCATCACCGCGCACGACCCCGATACAGGAAAAGAATTATGGCGTTTTGAATACCACACATCCAAAGTCAGAGATTCGCGTATCATTCCTTCTCTTGTAACCGGCGACAGTCTGATTTTCGGCACCCGACACAAGCACGGCGGCGTTTTTGCTCTTCAACCACCCAATCCAAATAATGCATCGGGCCGTATCGTCTGGGAATTTGACGGCCCATCACCAGATGCCAGCACTCCTCTTTATTATCAGAAGCGTCTGTACCTGCTGAACGGCATCAGGTACGGAAAAGTGGTAACCTGTCTTGAGCCGAAAACCGGCCGTAAAATCTGGCAGGGCAAAATCGGCGGACGTGGTCCCTGGCGAGCCTCACTGACCGGCGCAGATGGAAAACTTTACTGCATCAACGAAACCGGCGAAATCGTAGTGCTCGCCGCAGGCGGCGATGAGTTCAAAATTATCTTCCAGACAAAAATAGAGGAGAGGCCCATTCAGTCTTCGATTGCCATCGCTGATGGCCGACTGTTCATCCGTACCGCCCGAAATCTCTACTGCATCGGCAAATAATAACTTTTTTGCTATTCGTGCGGCACAGATAAAACGAAAATCCTGTCCCAAAAGGTTGTATAACAAACACAAATCAAGTATGATGCAGGTTTTAGTCTTTCATACAACTGAAAGTCAGTATGGGAAATACCCGTTCAGAATACGGTGGGGCTGAAGAAATAAAACAACGTTATGAAGCACACTACAGCACTGTTTATAGCCCTGCCAGCAATGGTACTACTAACAAACACGGGCACAGCGCAGCAAGTCAGAGGACCGGCTCGTTTTATGGAAGCGGTACGCACGGACACTCCTCCGGTAATTGATGGAAAACTCGATGATGCCTGCTGGTTGCAAGCTAATGTGGTTACGGATTTCACCGACTATAGAATCGAACAACCGGCTAAGGAACAGACATTTGTACGGGTGCTCTACGACGATGAGAATCTGTACATCGCCTTTGAGTGTGTGGAACCTGACCCCAATAGCATCGTGGCCATCGAACGAAAATACGACCAATCTCTCACAGACGAAGACTCTGTAGTTGTTCGGCTTGACACCTTTCACGACCATCGCTGTACGTACATCTTTGGCGTGAATACGTTAGGAACCCGCTACGATGCACGAATGGGGCTTTTCGATCGTTATGACGATGATACCTGGGGCTGTGACTGGTCGGCTGCCTGTACGGTTGAGAAAGACCGCTGGTATGCGGAAATGGCTATCCCTATTGCAAATATGCTCTTTGACCGAAAAGACGCAGTTACCTGGGGTCTTAATTTCTACCGGCGAGAAAAAGCCAAGCGGGAAAGGAGTTATTGGTGCTATCGCAATAGCCGGGCACGCTATCCAATTGAATTCGGTCATCTGACGAATCTGGACCTTGCGAAAGTTAAACTCAAACGTAAACCTGCTTACGAAACTTATTTAAGCGCCACCTCGGATTTCAAAAAATATAGTAATAAGCTATCCACAGGCCTGGACATGTCGTTGCGGTTAAATTCAGAGCTAACCAGCGCATTTACCATCAACCCCGACTTCGGCCAGGTCGATGCAGACCCCGACACTATTGAACTCAGAGACACTGAGCGATTTCTCAGGGAGCGACGTGCTTTTTTCCGTGAGGGAAATGAGTTGTTTGGCTCGCCACTGAATATCTATTACAGCCGACGTTTCATGGATATTGACGCTGGAGCGAAAATTACGGGGCAGGGGGGAAATTGGGCACTCGGGCTGTTAGATGTTCAGGGCGAAATTGAGCGGGATGGCAAACAGCTCGCCGGAAATTACCACGTTGGCAGATACATTTATAACATTGGAGAAAATTCCCACATCGGCGGCATCTGGGCCAACTCCAACCGCTCGGACGGTACAAACATAACCGGCGGATTAGATGCACGCCTCTTTTTTGACAGTACAACTTCGTTTACCGCCCAGTTTTTGGGGTTAAGAGATTCACAAGGCATCGAAACAGACGACATTATAGACCACGATGCGTACGGACTATATACCGCAATGAGTATGGGAACCAGACCTCTTTGGTGGCATGTGTACTATCTTGACATTTCGCGGGGTTTTCGGCCCGATTTGGGCTATATACCCAGGCGGGATATCCGCGGCCCCGGTTCCTACCTGAGTTATAGAGACTATTTTGATCAAGGCATCTTAAAATCGTTTAGTGTATCATCAAAAATCGATGTCTATGAAAACAATGAACATGATACAACTCTGCGTGATTTTGTAGAAGGAGTGGGAGTAGGTTTTCACAATGAAGTGGAAATCTCGTACAGGCGAAGCGATCGTTTCCATGCCCCGTATCAGAACTGGTACGACAACATCAAAATCGAATATAATGAAGAAGTCGATGTATGGGATTCGGTCAGTGTCGGCTTTGAAAAAGGCGTATATGAAGAAGAACCTTATAAAGAATATTTCCTTGAAAAGCCTATGAAAATTACCGAACGCCTGGTTACAATCTTCGAAGGCAATTATCGTCTAAAACATCCCGAAGCAGGTGGAGATGAGGAAATCTGGCTCTGGCGCTCGGTTACCGAATATAACTTTCCCTGGAACGGAAGAATCAAGTTCACCGCAGAACAAACATCAGAGGACCGTCATAATCTGACCATGCTCTTTTCCTGGCCGATGAAGGATGATACCGACCTGTATTTCCTGCTCAACGATTATGAAATTGACGGCGAAAAAGTCCGTGCAGCGTTCTTCAAAATAGTGTATCGTTTTTAAAAGTCTTCTGTAAAATCGAGGTTAGGCATACTTTGCATAACTATCGTTTTTAAATCTTTGGGAGAACATGATATGTATAAGCAAAAACAAATAACTCGACGCGATTTTGTAAAGATTACAGCGATGGCAGCCGCAGGCGCCGCTTCTGTTGTCCGCAGCAGACCTGCGATAGCTCAGGACAAAGGCGAACGGCCAGTGCAGGCTGCCGATGTTACTGTGCTCAACCCGCAGAACCGTGTGCCCATGAGTTTCATCATCGATGATTCGACCTGCCTGGTGAACTTGGCGCATTTTTGTATACCGCACTTCGCCACGGCCTGGCCGGATAAGTATAAACAGGATTGGCGAAGCCTGCCGCGCGAGATACCCGATTCGTTCGTCCGCAAGTTCGGCCAATGGTGCCGTGAGCACAAGGTCAAGGGCAAATACAGCATCGTCCCGTATCCGGCCTGCGTCGGCTGGATGGACCGCTGCCTTCCCGGCTGGTCACAGAAGGAGCTGGATGACAGCCTTAAGCTTGTCCGCGAATTCATGATGCCCGACTGGGACATACATCCTGAGATGATAAGCCACACCTGGGTCATCAACATCAAGACCGGCCGACCCTATCCGGAGCGGACCGGCTACTACATCGAGAACGCGGACTGGAGCCAGGACAAATCAGCCGATGAGCTCGCCGACTACATGGCCTACGCCCTGCGAATCCTAAAGAACGTCGGCCTGCCATGCGAAGGCATCACGACGCCCGGCGGCTTCGGCAGCCGCAACCGCGACAACCTCGCCAAGGCCACGCTCCAGTCGTGCCGTGATGTATTCAAGGCCGAGATTCCACACTACTTCCGCGACCTCTTCACCGATGACCGCAGTGTTGCCCCTCTTATTCAGTACGCGTCCGGCCTCGATGGTGACAATCCGAAATGCGTTGTATCCATCATTGGCTGTACGGGCGACTGGTTCGGCGGCTGGGACGGACTAAAGCCCGGCTCAGTCGATAGGTTCATCACCGAAGACCTCAAAGGCGGTCGGCTGCCCGAAGTCATCGACAAAGGTGAGCCGGCAATACTCGTCTGCCATTGGCCCGGTATATATTTCAACGGAGAGGAAATAGGCTTTAATATTTTCAAAGAAGTGGTTCGCCGAATCCACTCTAAGTACGACAATCTGCTCTGGATGAAGAATAGCGAGATTTCCCGATATTGGGCCGCAAAGGAGCTGACACAAATTGACAAACAAGGCCGGCGCATAACGTTCAACGCCCCATTTGCCACAACACGATTTACCGTGCGAATAAAGAGCAATTTGCCAACCCTTCCCAAGCTGATTGCCAACAACAATCCTGTTCGATTACGGCGTGTAAAGAAACTACTGCAATTGCAAAGCCATACCTGGCATACGCAGGGCCGGGACGTTACGGTCTGCTTTGACTTGCCCAAAGGCAAATCAACCCTGGAAGTTTAAAGAGCAAGATACATTGCGTGATCTCAAACGGCAAAGCCAGATCAAGGGCAGGTTAGAGAAAGCTACTTATCAGCGTCCTTTGCCATTTCTTTGTCCTCCCACAGCCGGGCATTCGCGATCTGCAGTGCCAATTGACGAACAGGACCTTCAAGTGTGCTATCAGTTACAAGGGCATCTATCACACTATGGTAGGAATTAAGTTTTTTATAAAGTTGTTCCACATCTTTCCGTGCATTTTGAACAGTTCGTCGAGATTTATATCCACCGGCGGGTACAACTGACTCAAGAAGTATAATATTGTTTTCGTTATCAGTGGTTGCAATGGTTTTGCCATCCGGGCTAATGGCAACTGCCATACAATTTTTGCCCTCGTTAGGCGAAAATATCTCGGCACCGGTGGATGCATCCCAAATCTTGAGACCCCCCCTACAAGCTGCGATTATACGCTTGCCATCGGGACTAAAAACAACATCAACTACCCAGCTTCCATGTCCCTTAAGTGTCATCCCTTCATTTCCTGTTTCAACATTCCAGACCTTGAGTTCGCCCCCTCCCACAACAATTCGCCTGCCATCCGGACTAAAAGCTATGCAGGATATATATATGACCCTTGCTGATTTATTTTTTTCTTCATTTCGTTCCCAGTGATGGCATCCCAGATTTTAATCTCTCCCCCTTCATCTCCTGAGACTATATATTTACCATCGGGACTAAAAGCAACACACGATGGACCCGCCCATTTAGTTCTATGGAGAGTCTTGACACTACCTTCTGCAGACAGATCCCAGAGTTTAACTGTTCCTTTTTTGCCCCACCAGGAGCCTGAAACGATCCGCTTGCCATCCGGGCTGGGTGCTACAGAAAAGAGTTTCCCATCAGGATTACGGAATGTAGCTAATTCGGCACCACTGACTGCGTCCCATACCTTGATCATTCCATCTCTGCTGCTTGAGATAATTCGCGTGCCATCAATAGTAAAAACAACAGAAAAGACATTGTTACTATGGCCAGATAATGTCATAATTTCAGCACCACTGATTGTATCATATATCTTGACCATCTTGTCTGTACCCCCCGAGACGATACGTTTACCATCGGGACTAAAAGCCAATGATAATACCCGTTTTTTATCTCCCCTCAAAGTAAGGAGCTTCCGGTCAGTCAGATCCCACACCTTGACCGTTCCGTCGAAGTGCCCCCCTGAGATGACATGCCTGCCATCCGGGCTAAATACAGCTTCCGTAACCCCACCTACATGCCCTCCCAACATCATCAGTTCGTCGCCGGTTGCCGTATCCCATACCTTGATAGTGTCGCCAGTAACAGAGACAATGCGCTTACCGTCCGTGCTGACCGCCATCGTATAGATGTATGACTCTGTATCGATAGTCATAACTTCGGTGCCGTTTTCTGCGTCCCAGATTTTGATAGTCCGGTCATAACTGCCAGAGAGGATACGCTTACCGTCCGGACTGAATGCCACCGCAAAGACTGTACGATTATGCCCACGAAGGATCATCGGTTCGTCACTGGTTGTCCAATCCCACACCCTGACTATTTTGTCTGTGTTACCTGAAACGATCCGCTTACTGTCCGGGCTGAACGCTACTGGTGATACTCCCCTGACGGATTTTCCTCCTCGCAATACCGCCAGTTCCTCACCAGTCTCTGCGTCCCATACCTTGACTTTGTTGTCCCAGCCCCATGAGGCAATATATTTGCCGTCCGGGCTGAACCGGCCCGCGACTCTGCCGATGCGGGGTTCTTCATGCTGCACCTGGAGAGTCCTCAATTCGGTGCCGGTGGCCCATTCAAATATCTTGAGTGTTTTATCTGTCCAATCCCCTGATACGATCCGCTTGCCATCAGCGCTAAACGAAACAGTATAATATGGCCCTACAGAATAATTTTTCCCGCGCAAGGTCATCAACTCGGCACCGGTTGCTGCATTCCACACCTTGATACTACCGCCGGCCGAAGCAATGTACTTGCCGTCAGGGCTGACCGCCACCCCAATCTCCACGCCGTTATGAAGACTGGTCAGGCCGTTATGAAGAATGGTTATTTTATGAGGAATGGTCATTAGGGTCTTGTTTGAGATATGGTTGAGGCGATACCATTCCCAGCCTCGCAGGTCCTCGGGACACGATTCTAACAGCTCAGAAGCGTGAGTTATGTCCTTGTTACGGTATGCCACATCGGTCAGGGCAATACTATGGAAATACAGGGAACGCCGATAATCTTCAGCTCGTTCCTCCGCAAGCCTGCGCTGCTCTTGTGCGAGGTTGCGTTGTTCTTCTGCGAGGTTGCGTTGTTCTTCTGCGAGCTTACGCTGTTTTTCTGCGACCTTCTCGGCTTGTTCAGCTTGGGTGCGAGCGGTGGCCTCTTGCTTGCGGGCGTTCTCAGCCCTGAAGGACAACGCCGTACTGACGACTAAACCTAATATTATTAGTACCGCCACAAGCGCCGCGGTTGCCACTGAGCCGGCGTGTTTTCGCACAAACTTTCTGGCCCGGTACACCGTGGACTCAGGCCCGGCAATTAAAGGGGTGCCGGTAAGGTAGTTCTGAACATCATCGGCCAGTTCGGAGGCCGACCGGTATCTTCTTGTTCGGTCTTTTCGCATTGCTTTCATGGGTATCCACTCCAATTCTCTATGAAGACGTCTGGTTAATGTGATGATATGTGTTCTACGGTTCTCAGCAATCACTTTGGCCTCTTTACCCAGATTCGTCAGACGTGTGCTTGGCAAGGGCGGCTCCTCCTCTCGGATGGTCCTCTGAATCTCAGCAAAACCTGCCTTCTCTAATGATTCTCGGTCAAACGGCAATACACCAGCCAACAGCACATACAACAGCACTCCTAACGAATAAATGTCTGAGCGGGTGTCGATGTCCTGTGTAGCCAAATCCACCTGCTCAGGGCTCATATACTCAGGGGTGCCAAGCAGTTGGCCTTCATGTGTGAAAAAAGTCTCCTCTGTCAGAGACTGCGTGATGGCTTTGGCTATACCAAAGTCGATAATCTTCGGCACCGCCTTATCACCATGATTAGAAACTAAGATGTTCGACGGCTTGATGTCCCGGTGGATGATTCCCTTCTGATGAGCGTGCTGAACACCTTCACAGACTTGTTTGAAAAGCTCGAGCCTTTCCTCAATATTCAGCTTCTGTTCATCGCAATATTTAGTGATAGACACGCCCTCTACGTATTCCATTACGAAATATGGCCGCCCTGCTTTAGTCGTTCCTGCGTCGAACACATGAGCAATATTGGTGTGGTCCAACAGAGCCAGCGCCTGCCGTTCGGCCTCAAAACGGGCAATAACCTGCTTTGTATCCATTCCGAGTTTTACAATTTTTAATGCAACCCTGCGGCGTAGAGGCTCTTGCTGCTCAGCTAAATAGACCAAACCCATCCCGCCTTCGCCAATCAGCTCCAGCAGCTCATATCGACCAATCATCGTACCCGGGCCTTCAATCATAGGAGGTTTGTCCAAGGTGGTGTTTGGATCAATAGCAGGGATTTCCAGAAAATCGCCGGCTTCGTTATGGGCTTTGAGTAATGCCTCAACCTTTGACCGCAGGTCGGCATCATTCCCACACGCTTGGTCCAGATAGGCAGCCCGCTCTTCGGCGGTTTGCTTCTCAATCGCCTCTGAAAAAATCGCTTTGATGTCTTTTGGTTCTTTACTCATTTTACAGCTCCTTACAAATCCCTCCCTCTATTATTGCAATGCGACATCCGCAGCAAAAATACGACACAAAAAATAATAAAATCTAAGAAGAATTTACCTGCCGCGGCCAAATTTGGGCGGATTGAACGAGGAGCTTTACCGACAGGGCGGATTCTCAGCCCTGGTGATTTCCTGATACAGCCAGGCACGTGCGTAGGCCCAGTACCTGTCAGCAGTGCGCTGAGATACCCCCAGAATATTGGCTGCTTGCCCGAGGGTCAGACCCGCAAAGTAGCGTAGTTTCACCAGCTCAGCAACCGTCCGGTCCTCTTCGGTGAGTTTAGCCAGCGCTTCATCCAGCGCGATAATGTCTGTTTCGGGGCCTTCGATAGTTACGTCTGCATCGTCCAGATCAATTCTCTGGCGGCCACCACCATGCTTACGTCGTTGTTTGCGGCGGGCGTTTTCGATGAGAATACGGCGCATAGCTTCAGCCGCCGCTGCAAAGAAATGGCCGCGACTGCTCCAATTCTGGTTTTCTGCACCGAGAAGCCGGATATAGGCTTCGTGGACCAGAGCGGTCGCCTGGAGCGTCTGGCCGGGCAGCTCCTGTGACATCTTCAGCCCAGCCAAACGACGCAATTCCTCATAGACCAACGGAAGCAGCTCATCCGCAGCCTTAGCGTTGCCTTGTTCGATTGCAACTAAAATGCGTGTAACATCGCTCATCACAATCCTACTTTCAGACTATAGAATATCCGAGAATGCTTGGCCCGTCAAATCATTCCGAGCGAAAAAAGCTTATTTCTTAGGTGGCCTATTGGGCCAGAGCCTCGATTTCTTAGGGTGTCAGTGCCCGGTTGTAGATGCGGACGTCGTCAATCAAGCCTGACCAAAAGGCACCCGGTTCTAAATCGCTTCCAGCGCCGATGTACAGACCTCCACTCGCAGACTCCAGGTTGGTTGCTGTGTCACAGGCCACCTCGATATCATCCACGTAGAGAATCCTGTGGCTGCCGTCCCTGACAAAGCCTACTCGATGCCAATCGCCATCGGTAACCACAGTTGGGGAAATCAGCGGAGGTCCCGGCGGAATGGGGCTTCGGATATTCTCTTCTGGTGTTCTGAGGTCTGTTTTCAGTGCCCCATCAACGGCATCGGCCGCCAACCAGTTTACACCGCTTTCCTGAGAGAGAATCACCTGGCCGGGAGCACCGCCTTTAATCCAAGCCAGAACACTGAAAGGCCCATCTGCCGGATTCAGGACAGAGTAAGCGACAAGAAAGTCATCTACACCATCAAACTGAATCGCACCATCCACCATACCACCAGCAGGCTGCCAGATTGGACCGCCAATGACGAAGGCATCGTTTATGCCGGCACTGTCGTGAGCAAGGAGGCCTTCTGTCTCATCAAGCTTCCAGTATGCCACAGCACCAGGATTCAGCAAATATTCAGAAAGGAAGATCAGGTCCTGGACATCGACGAAGCTGTCTCCGAAAGGTAGCGGAGCAATATCATAAAGTTCGTTGTCTGTGTGCCAGTGGTCCACCAAAATGCACATATCTGCACAATCGACAATTCCGTCGCCGTTGAAGTCAGGTGATGGGACGGTGATTCCGATGTCATACTCCCATACGGTTGAGAGAACCGCGTTAAAGGGATAGAGTGCTGACGATCCACCAATGACATAGATCCTCCCACCCACTGCGCTGGTACCCATGCCGGCGTTTCTGACCGGCATGTCGTCTAGTGCCGTCCAGGTGTCCGTCGCTGGGTCATACTGGAACACGGTGGAAAGAGGCGCGCCACCCCTAGTGGCTCTTCCACCGAAGCCATAGATTTTGTCATCCACCACACTGGTGGATAAAATTCTTGGCACTGGCATATCACCTTTCTTCGTCCACGTGTCTGTCACTGGATCATACTCTTCTACGGTCGAAAAGGTTGGCCATGCGCTTTCTATT
The DNA here is from genome assembly GCA_022566315.1 of Planctomycetota bacterium. Taxonomy (GTDB): domain Bacteria; phylum Planctomycetota; class Phycisphaerae; order Sedimentisphaerales; family Anaerobacaceae; genus NIOZ-UU13. Next base: position 2,016 of record JADFJC010000057.1, on the reverse strand, counting down.
TGCCCGCCGATGGCGTATATCTTCCCATTGACTACGCTGGTAGATAACAATACTCTCGCTGTTGGCATGTCAGATTTCCTTGTCCAGGTGTCCCTCGCCGGATCATACTCCTCCACTCTTGCTGTCGTAACTCCACCACGTAAACCTCCGATAGCATAAATTTTCCCATTCACCACACTGGTGCCACAAGCATTTCTTGGTGCCAGCATGTCAGCCTTCTGCGTCCATGTGTCTGTCGCCGGATCATACTCTTCTACGGTGGCAAGCGCAGTCCCTCCCCAAAAGGTTGCACCGCCAATGACGTATATCTTCCCGTCCACCACACTGGTGGCGACAAAGACCCTTCTTGTTGGCATGTCAGCTTTCTCTGTCCAGGTATCTGTCGCCGGATCATATTCTTCTACCTTTTTAACGCCTAGACCCTTCAGACTGCTGATAGCGTAGATTTTCCCATCCACCACGCTGGTGCGTACTACCATTCTTGCCGTTGGCATATCGGCCTTCCGCGTCCAGGTGGCTGCTCTCGCACTCCCGACACTGATGAGCACAATAGCAGCTACCAACCCAACTACGACGAATGTGATTGTGTTTTTCATGATTCTATTCTCCATTATTGTTTTGTTTCTCGGTTTGCAGTATCATTAAATGAGCCTTTCCTCGGGCGTGCAAACCGTACGCCTGAGTGGGGCTGGGCCGGTGAGTCTTTTGCATTGTGGTGCGACACTCACCGGCTGCTTTTTTGGACTACAACTTGTTTGAAATTTTGTTATGCGGGTTACTGACTCTTATGGCGTCACCTCCTTTCTGCTCGGCGCTGCTCGGCCTCGATGGCGTTGATTCTGTCCAATGAAGGCGCTCGCAAGAAATAAGCGGTTCCTTCCTTGTCGACAGCGCAGATAATATTGCCGTCCGGAGAAAACTGGACCGCGCGCAGAATCGGCGAAACGCTTGTGCCGAATCGTGCTATTTCCTGCCTGGTCGAGACGTCCCATAACATCAGCGCCCCTTTGCCGTTGCTACCCGTAACCAAGAGCTGGCCATCCGGCGAAAAGGCAACACTGTGAAAGGCTCCCGGCCCGCGCAACCGGCCGGCGGGCTGGCGGGTTTGCCAAGTACCACCTTTGGCATAATTAAAAATCAACTTTTATGAGGGAATGAGTCATGGCTATTAAGCAGAGACATAACGTTAAAAACGCCGCAACCTTTGACGTCGGGACAACCGAAATTGCAAAGGGGACGGTCGTCGTTCTGAACTCCGGCGTCGTTGATAAATCCGGATCGAACGCGGCTAAGGCCGTTGGGATTACCGACGAAATCGGTTATGCTGACAAAGATGTTCGCGTCGCGCAGAATGGCGATACGGTGCTTGCGTTGGCTTCCGATTCAAGCATCACCGAGGGCGAGGAAGTCATTTCGGACAGCGACGGAAAGGTCGTTGGGGCTTCCGCCTATACAGGTGCAACTCAGTATATCGTTGGCCGGGCTTTGCGCGCTTCGACAGCCGAAGACGAACTGATCCCGATCAGCGTCAACATCCACGTTGCGCCAAAGGCCGCTTCTTAATCGGAGCCGATTAGCTTTCGCGTTTTAGTTTTATCTGACATTCAGATTTGAATTATTTGCACTTTATATCGAGGTGAACGATGGCTACAGGACGCTATGATACAATTAATTTGAACCGGACGCTGACTAATATCGCTGTCGCGAACGTCGGCCTGGGCGGGCCGTTCGTGGCCGACCAGCTTTCCCCGATTATCCCGGTTAGCATCCGCAAGGGAACTTATTACAAGTTCAGCAACACCGAAGCGCATAGGGATGACTACGACACTAAACGCGCCCCGAAGACCGAAGCGCACGACATTGAACGTTCCTACTCTGAATCGACGTTTGTCACTGAGCAACGCGCTCTGCGTGAACTGATCGCTGACGAGGAGCGTGAGGAAGCCGATGCCATTATCAATCCTGAAATGGACTCAGTTTCGCTCCTGGTTCGGAAACTTCAACTCGGCCGCGAAC
>JADFJC010000056.1 GCA_022566315.1 Planctomycetota bacterium | reverse complement strand
GGCCTCTGGCGAAGCTTCGGCTTCTTCATTAAAATCTATTTTAAATGAACCCGGTATCGTCCCACCCAATACAGGCAGCAGGTTATTTTTTATGTTTATTCTGTTCGAGAGCGCTTCGGCATAAAGCTCATCATTAAGGCCGCGTCCACCTTGTTCGATATCATCATTCGGGGTAGTGATGTTGCCGCCCGGTTCTATCTGAAAATTGCCATAGGCAAGGCCGTGTTCCAACCGACCTGCTAACGGTGAACGCAGTATCGGCATCTGCTGCTGACCGGAAACGACATTCTCCGGCACGTGGTAATACAGATAATCGGTATAAGGCCGGCTCTGTTCTCTCTCTATAAACTCGTCAAGCTTGCGTTTGACATCTTGCCTGATTTGTTCGGCCACTTCGGCAAACTCACCCAGACGCGCACCTTCCAGGCCCTGTGCCTGTATCCGGATGGAGTGGTACCCTAACCAGACCAGCCCACACAGGGCCACAAGAATTATTAACGATAAAATAGTTAGTCGCCTGTACATTTCTCGATACTCGATACTCGATTCTCGATACCCGGTTTTCTGCTTCTACGAGTATCCAGCATCGGGCATCGAGCTACAAGTCGTTTTCATATTTATAACCCGCACCGCGGACGGTTTTGATAATCTGCGGGTCGGCTGAGTTCTTCTCGATTTTGCTGCGCAGTTTGGCGATGTGCATATCTGTAGTTCTCGTGCCCAAATCGGTCATTGTATCGTTCCAAACCTCTTTGTAGAGTTCTTCCCTGCTGATGACCCGGTTCGGATTGGCGGCAAAATACCGTATAATCTGTGCCTCCCGCCTGGTAATTTCTACTTCTTTGCCTTTGCGTTTTATTTTCAAGGCCGCAATATCGACATCCAAATCTCCAAACTTAAAATTTTGTCCGACCGCCCGGGCAGGGTCGGTGCGCCGCAACACGGCATTTATCCGAGCTAACAGCTCTTCAAGCGAAAACGGTTTGGTGATATAGTCATCGGCTCCGAGATTCAGACCGGTTACTTTTTCTTTCTCCTGTCCCTTGGCCGTCAGCATAATAACGGGAGTTTGCAGGCCGTCCCGACGCCATTTGGTACACAGTTGTTCACCGCTGATTTTCGGGAGCATCAGGTCGAGCAATATCAAATCAAAATCCTTTTTGGCCACAATTCGCTCAGCCTCGAGACCATCCACGGCTTCGGTAACCTTAAAATCGTGGAACTCCAGAAAATCAGTCAGGGCCGTGCGGATATTCTCTTCATCTTCGACTACCAGTATGGATGCTTTGGGTTCCATAGTTACACCTGTTCCTATCTATATTATAGGCGAAATCGGCGCCAAAGGTTTGTAAATACTTTGTAAAAAAGCTTACCTGTTATTTTACATCCATTTTACTCAACTCTCAACCGCTGCTGTCGTATTATGATTTAGTTCAAAACCTATTTTAGAACCTTTTTGAAAGGAGCTGAAAATGAAAAATCAAACACAAACCCTAACACTGGCAATTGTGGTAATTGCCCTTCTGGCTTCGGTTGCTTTTGCCGACGTGCCGACAACAACCGGCACTATCTCAAAGGTTACCGTGTACCGAGGCCAAGCCCTGGTAACCCGTACCATCAGCATTGACTTGCCGCCGGGCGCTTCGGAGCTAATCGTAAAAGACCTCCCAGCTATGATTGTGTCCGAAAGTATCTACGCCCAGACCTCGGATAATATTAAGGTGCTCAGCGTAAGGTATCGGCAGAAAGCAGTCAGCCAGGCCACGAGGGAAGAAGTCAAACAACTCGACGCCCGGATTGAGGATGTAAAATATAAACTCAAATGCGCCGATAGAGATTACAAGCATTTCAGCCACTACGGGAAAATGTTCGACGGGCTTAAAGACTTTACTATTACCGCAGCTAAAAGCGACCTCAACAGAGGCCTCTTGACTTTTGAGCCTATTGAAAAGCTTGCCACACTTATCGAAGACAAAGCCTTTGAGTACCATAAACGTACGACGGAACTTGAGGACAAAATTGCCGAATTGCAGAAGGACAGGGAACTACTCGAGCGTAAGCGTAAGGAATTGGCAGCCGGCCGCTCCCGCACCGAGCGCGAAGCAGTTTTGTTTCTCAGCAGAGCCGGCGGTAAAAAAGTCTCTATCGAACTAAGCTACCTTGTCAACGGCGCCAACTGGCAGCAGCAGTATAATCTGCGGGCCAATCCCAAAAAATCAAACGTCCTGATTGAGTACAACGCAGTGGTCAACCAGACCAGCGGCGAAGACTGGAACGGGGTAGCCCTTAGCCTTTCCACTGCCGAACCCACAATGGTCGCAGCACCACCTATCCTCGAACCTATGCTTGTGGCTCTTTCCCGACCCGCCCCCACCCAACAGGCCGGACAAGTTCTTTTGGGAGCCGAACAGGCCCGACAGTATCTAAAGGGCCGAAAAGCCAATATTAAAAGGGGTATAGCGGCCAATGCGGAACTTAACAGACTGGCAGTGTCAAATCAGCTATTTTTCTTCAATGTTGACCAGAGACAAGTGCAGGAATTTCAGCAGAAAATGGCCGAGATTTCCCGCACCGAGGGAGTAAGTGTAACGTATGATTTGCCCGGCAGACTAACGCTGCCGAGCCGAAGCGACCAGCAGTTGGTTACCATCGCCTCAATTACTGCAAGAGCCGACTTTACGCTGATAGCTACGCCCCTGCTGACCGACTACGTATATCTGCAGGCAGAGCTGCTTAACGATAGTGATACTGTTCTGCTGCCGGGTCAGGCCAGTATGTTCCGCAACGGTGAATTCGTCGGCAAAAGCCAGTTGCCGCAGGTTACTATCGGCGAAAAATTCACGGCAGGCTTCGGCATAGATTCACAGGTTCAGGTGGCCCACGAGCTTGAGGACAAAAAGACACGAATCCAGGGCGGAAATCGCATCGATACCTATCACTACCGTATCGCTCTGAGCAATTACAAAAATACGGCGGTGGAACTGCGACTGCTGGACCGCCTGCCCTACACGGATAATACTTCAATCAAAATAGAGCTTGAAAAAACCGAACCACAGTTAAGCACAGACAGCGAATACCTGCGCAGAAGCCGGAAGAAAGGCATTTTACGCTGGGATATGAAGCTGGTACCGAATACCGTTGACCGTAACGCAACCGTTGTAAAGTACAGCTTTACTATGGAGTACGACAGGAACATGCAAATCCAACCTCGCTGATTAGCCGGACGTCAATAAATCGGCTGCCGTATATCAACGGCGAAACGCACGCCCGAACCAGTTATAGTTTTGCCCCCTGGTTCGGGCGTGTTGTTTTTTGGGATAAAGAGTTTTTTCCCTTTTATCTGAAATTGATAATCCCACATTCTTGGTTCTAAATCATTGACATTCATCTCTAATACCGTTATTTTTAACAGAGTAGTGCTCTGTGACAGTTCGATTGATGAATGTCATTCCTGCGAAAGCAGGAATCCAGACGTACCGATGATTTGGATTCCGCATCAAGCGAGGAATGACAATTCCTCAAATCAGACGTGACAGAGCAGTAGTTTTACGTTATTGATTTTAAATCTTTTACTTTTTGGTACGGGAGCTTAATTTTGAGGGTTCTTTCAGGCATACAACCATCCGGCAAACTTCATATAGGCAACTTTTTCGGTGCCATGCGTCAGCACCTGCAACTACAGGCTGAGCACAACTGCTTTTATTTCATCGCCGATTACCATGCGCTTACGAGCAACCCAACGCCGGCCGAGGTTGCCGGCCATACTCTTGATGTCGCAATGGATTATATCGCTCTGGGGCTCGATACCGAAAAAACCATCTTCTGGCGCCAGTCCGATGTGCCGGAAGTTACGGAACTGACCTGGCTGCTTTCCTGCGTAACCCCAATGGGCCTATTGCAGAGATGCACAAGCTACAAGGACAAAGTCGCTCAGGGTCTGAGTCCTAACCACGGCCTGTTCGCATACCCTGTCCTCCAGGCCGCAGACATCCTCATTTACAACAGCGACCTTGTCCCGGTCGGCGCCGACCAGAAACAGCACATCGAGGTTACTCGCGACATTGCAATCCGATTCAATAATGCTTACAGCAAAGTCTTCACCGTGCCGAAAGAACACATCATCAAATCCGTAGCCGTCGTTCCGGGCATCGATGGCCGAAAGATGAGCAAAAGCTACGGAAATACCATCGAGATATTCGAGCCGGAAGTTAGTGTTAGAAAAAAGATTATGAAAATCGTTACCGACTCCACGCCGGTCGAAGACCCTAAGGACCCCGACAAATGCAACGTCTTTGCGCTGCTGAAGCTGGTCGCCTCGCCGGAGGAGCTGGCCGAGTGGGAGAGCAAATATCGAAATGGCGGTATGGGTTATGGTCAGGCCAAAAAACGCCTCGCCGAGCTGATGATAGATTATTTCAAGCCGTTCCGACAGAAAAGAACCAAGCTCGAAAATAATATCGACTATGTCAAAGAAGTCCTTGCCAAGGGCGCCGAACGGGCAAAAGCCGTAGCACGGGAAACACTCGAAAAGGCCCGCCAGGCTGTCGGATTGAAAAAATGATTATGGCTGATAAACTTGTTACAATTGCGACGTTCACAGATTACAGTGAAGCCGATTTAGCAAAACAGTTGCTCGATGATTTTGGAATCAAATCGGTTGTAATGGGCGAGAAGTTTTCGGTGCTTCCGTATCCGGTTCCTTCTCTATCGAAACTGCAGGTTTTCGAAAGCCAGGTCAAACGGGCACAGGAAATCTTGGAATCTAATGAGAAACAGGAGCAATAATACCGAGGGCATAAATTGGCTGATTACCGCGTAAATCTTGATATATTTGCAGGGCCTCTGGATTTGCTCTTGTATCTGGTCCGCAAGGAGGAGGTGGATATTTACGATATTTCCATCGCCAAAATAACCAACCAGTACATCCACTATATCGAAATGCTCAAAAGCCTTGATATTGACCTGGCCGGCGACTTTCTGGTAATGGCCGCAACGTTGATGCAGATAAAATCGGCAATGCTCCTGCCAAAAGCAGAACCCGATTCCGCCCTGCTCGGAGAGGATGATTTGGCCGACCCACGCACAGAGCTTATCCGCCAGCTCCTCGAATACAAGAAGTTCAAGGACGCCGCCAATCTACTCAATGCCGCCGCTGATGAGCAAAAAGAACGCTTCCCGCGACCCGCTACTATTGTCGAGCAGTTGAAGCCGACCACCGAACCCGAGATTGATATTGAACAGGTCAGTATCTGGAACCTGCTCGAGGCCTTTGATTCAATATGTAAAGCCACCGGCACTATTGGCGACATCAGCCATATCAAGGACGATACGCCCATTGATTTGTACCAGATAGAGATTTTGCATCGGCTGCAGACAGAAGGCCCGATGACTTTTGAACGCATCTTCGAGTCCAGAACCAATCGTCTTACAATGATCGGATTATTCCTGGCACTTTTGGAATTGATTCGAGAGGAATTGATTTGGGCCAAGCAGCAGGGCTCCTCCTCTTCCGTATACTTAAGGCCCTTAACTGATGAACCCGCCGAGCAGGCCGTCCAAAAGGCCATCATTGCCGCCGAGGTCGACAACAAGTCTGCTCAGCCCCAGGCTTCGCTTGAGGCTGCCACGCAGCAAAAACCTCCTCCTCTGACAATTTCTGAATTTGCCTCAAAAATCAGGTCCGTGGTTTCGCACCAAATGCAGGAAAAAGTCGAAGACCCCTCCCAACAGGCCGAAGAAATACAACCAGCCGAAGACCATAAAAATTGACGATTGACGAGTTCGTTCCTCGTCTCTCGTTTCTCAGGCGTAGCGCTGAGTTTGAGGTCTCCGCCGGAAGGCGTCCCCAAGTGGACACGTATCAATAATTGAGTTATTATAGGTCTGTGGTTATTTGCTTTTTTGTTTTTTTGTGCTATACTTTAAATAGGAATAGCGAGGGGTGAGTAGGTTTAGGCATCTGCCTGATTATGCATCCAGCCCTTTAAGCGTGAAATTCACATCGATTGCTCTAATAACTTGTGGGAACGGCTGGGAGCCGAGGGGGTAAATATTATTGTTTTCAAATAAACTTCGCGGCGGTTTATGTCGATTTATCTGTTACTGTGGCGATAGTCAGTTAAGCAACCGGGTATGAATATGTCGCCCTATAATAATCAGAAAAGCGATACCTAACAAATGATTCTGGTTGTTAGAACAATCAGGGTTGTGCAAAATGGGCCGAGGCTTTTACGAGGCAAGGAGAGCAAAAATGGTCCTAAGAACATGCAAAATTCGGTGTCGTCGGGGGTTCTCGTTAGTCGGCGTAATGATTGCGATGACTATCCTCTTAGCGGCACTTATCGGAACTTCCAACTTTAGATATTATTCCACTTTGGATGCACAAAAAGCTGCCGCTAAGATAACCGCCGCCAGAGTCGGACTGATGCTCTGTGAAAATTGGCGTGGCCTCGGAGGCACCGAGACCTATGATCCAGCAACATATCTTGGTACAGCCCTGACAATCACCCCAAGCGCCGGCCCCGACAAGCCCGGAGATTTTACCCTCTTGGGAAGCTATACCATTACTTTAAATGGCGCTAACTACTATATAACTTTATCGTGGAAAGACGTTAGTACCGGATTGAGGGCCTTGAATATCATTGTAGCCTGGGCGCAGCGGACCCAGGGAACGAGCAGCCTTAACGATGCAGATAAATCTTTTAAGCTCACAACCTACGTCTTATAAAGACTTCTGAAAAATCGAGGTTAGGCATAACTCTAACGTTTTATAGATAATGAAAACGACGATGATTAAAAAAAGATTAACAGCCTCACGGGGCTTTACACTTACAGAGTTGATAATAGCCATGGCAATTATGCTTATTGTCATTCTTGCTATCGGCATGGCCTTGGTTGACGGCCAGCGAAGCTGGAACATCCAGTATGATCGTATATACTCCGATGTCATTACAGACGGCTATGTAGCAAGGAGGAAGTTTGACGCAGTAATGCGGACGGCAAGCAGGGACAACTTCTGGCTCGATGACACCGGCAGCTGGGTCGAGGTCTATTACTACGCAGACGATACATCTACTGTCGTTGACCGCTATGCACGTTTCTATGTGGCTAACGGCGACCTGAATGTTGAGTACGGCCAACTAAATCCAAAGGTAACACTAACAATCGAGACTGTCTGCGGGAATGTATCCGGCTGCACGTTCGCGCAGGTCGGCCGGTCCATCCAAATGATACTTACACTCGATAACGGGACGCGGACGAACACAGTTATTTCGTCTGCGGTTACGCACAATTAAAAAAATCGTCTCCTAAAAAAAAGGGTGGAAGTGAACTATGAAAAAGCTGCCGCAATCAAAAAAACGTGGCTCTGCAATACCGTTAGCAGTGGTTGCAGTTGTAATATTGCTTGCAATGGGTATGGGATTGCTGAGGCTCGGTCTGAACAGCCGCATCTTTTCCATACGAATCGCCTCGGATATTGCAGCCCGGTGTGCTGCCGACGCAGGCCTGACAACGGCTCTGCTTGAAATGAACAAAAAACTACAAGTTGAAACCTGGGATGCCAGCACCCTACCACAGGCAATTGACACAAACCTGCCCAATTGTGACGCGGTCTTCAGTTATAGCATTACAGGTGATCCCACCAGCGGCTATACTATTACGTCCGTTGGAACAGCCAATCAAGCCCAAAAAACAGTCTATGCGACCTTAGGACTGCGAGGATTATTTGAGCATGCAATTCTAACCAAAGGGACTCTGATATTGAAAGCCAATACGGTCATAGATGGATACAACTCCCTGGACCCACTCGATACCGATATAGAGGTCGATATTGGTACCCAAAGCACTTTAGACGCAAGCATAATTCTCAATAGTGGTGTAATTGTGGAGGGCAACGTTATCGTGGGCACCGGTGGTGATCCGGATACTGTTATAAAAGACACTGGCGCGACAACCGGCTATCAGTACTCTGCAATAGAAGAAGAACCCTTACTACTGATAACGCCGCCGGCACTGTACGATTGGGAAGCTGATATTACCGCCACGGGCGAAATCATAACACTCGGCCCTGCAGACAGCGGCCAATATGGCAACATTACTTTGACAAAGGGCGGCACGGTGGGAGTATTGGAAATAAGTGGCGGAGATGTTGTCTTGTACATCACCGGAAATATCGATCTCGGAGAGTCGTGCGAGCTTGTTATAAAGTACGACTCGTCTTTGACCGTTTACATAGATGGAGATATTCACTGTCGCGCAGGCAGTTCAGTCAATAACGAATATCCTCCTGAGAATCCCACGAAATTCAAATTGTATGGTACAAGCGAAACTACACAGTACTTCGACTTAAAGGCCAAGAGCACCTGGAGTGCAGTTATCTATGCCCCAAATGCAGATATTGACCTTTATGCCAACGGAGATTTTTACGGGTCTGTCGTTGCCGATAGCTTTGAGTTGAAGGCTGGCGGCAATTACCACTATGATGAAGCGCTGAGAGAAGTAGAAATAGACGATGAGGGTGTACGCTTCGTAGTAAAGCGGTGGCGTGAATGAGGACAATCCTAAGTTATCAATTTCGGATATAAAGTCTATACCTATAAAAAAATAGAAACCTGTGAAGTAGTAAAATTGGGGGCTGAAGCTGTTATTTAATCTTCCTCATCAGAATCAAGTTTTTGGGGCGTGGGTATCGACCTGTTTTGGGTGGAGATGAGAATATGAAAAAGCTGCTGCAATCAAAAAAGCGTGGCTCTGCCATACCGCTGTCAATGGTTGTTGTTATGATATTGCTTGCAATGGGAACAGGGCTGCTGAATCTCGGTTTGCACAGCCGCATTATCTCTATACGAACTACCTCGGACATCGCAGCCCGCTCCGCCGCCGACGCCGGACTGATAAAGGCTCTCTTTGAAATGAATGAGAAGCTGAAAGTTGAACCCTGGAATGACAGCACCCTGCCGTTTGAAACAAATATAAGCCTGCCTAATTGTAACGCGGTCTTTAGTTACACAGTTACAGGTGATCTCAGCAGCGGCTATACTGTTGAGTCCACCGGAATTTTCGACCAGGCCCAAAGAACCGTTAGCTGCACTTTACAACTGCAGGGACCATTTGAAGCAGCAATTTTCACTGAACAATACCTGTATATGAAAAATGGGGCCACAGTGGACTGGTACAATTACGACGCCGATGATAGAGATATGCAAATCGGCACGAATAGTACCGAACCAAGTTATGTTGTCCTTAAAAACACGTCAATTATAAATGGCAATATAGTCGTGGGGATGGGTGGAAATCCGGATGATGTTATTGTCGACAATGGTGCTACTATCAACGGCGAGACTTTCACCTTGACACAGATATATGAGCTGCCACCGGTAACCGTGCCTGAATCGCTGGAGTCTTCACCCTCTCTCGGAACTATAAGAGACAACACTACGATAATCAGCTCCGCGCAGTATAGCAGCATTAGGCTACCGGCCAACAAAACGATTACAATTGATGGGGACGTTACACTTTATATTACCGGCGACATAATCCTCAGTAATTCTGCTGAGCTGCAGATAGCTGACAATGCTTCTTTGACCCTGTATTTAGGTGGGGATTTTGAAGGTAAAAACTCAAGCATGGTCAATAATCTGAACATGGACCCACACAAACTCAAGATATATGGACTTGATAGTTGCACAAGTATAGGATTTAAGAACAGCTGTGACCTTTACGGAGTAATTTATGCCCCTAATGCAGATGTAGTAATGTTCAATTCCGCTGATATGTACGGAGCGATTACAGCCAAAAGCTTTGACCAACGAAACTCGGGCACCTTTAACTACGACGTGTCGCTGAGAGAGGTAAGTATAAGTGACGAAGCTGTGTACTTCACGATAACAAACTGGCACGAGTAATATAATAAGCAAACCAATCTGATAAGATAATAAGGAATATACGGCAGCTTCTATCTAAAACCCTGATAAGCTCAGCTTGATATAACATCGGACAGACACAATATCAATTCTTAACACGCACTTCTAAAGTATTACAGCGTATAATTCTTGACACACAGGTCGGTCTATGTAATAATCCTGCTTCTTCAGGGAATTTGGGCTAATAAGGAACAAAAGTGTCGTACAAAATTGTATCTAAAAAACAGCTTTCAGAGGACGTTTTCACTGCTGAAATCGAAGCTCCGCTGGTTGCGCGGGCAAGACAGCCGGGCCAATTTGTTATTATCAGTATGAACAACGAATACGCCGAGCGGATTCCTCTGACAATCGCCGGAGCCGACCCGGAAAAGGGCACCATCCGCCTCATTTGGCAGCGTGTCGGCAAAACCACCGCCGAATTGGCTGATTTGAAGCAGGGTGACGAAATCGCTAACGTCGCAGGGCCGTTGGGCAAGCCGACTCATCTCGAAAACTTCGGCACCATTGTCTGCGTTGGCGGCGGCATCGGCAATGCACCATTGCTGCCCATCGCAAAAGCCCTGAAGGCCCAAGGCAACAAAGTCATCAGCATCCTCGGGGCGAAAAACAAAGAGTTGCTTATCCTCGAAGAGGAATTCGCACAGATAAGCAGCGAATTGATAATCACGACCGATGACGGCTCATACGGACGAAAAGCACTGGTAACCGAACCATTGAAAGAGCTTTGTCAGCGCAGCCCAAAGCCGGACCATGTCTTTGCGATTGGCCCGGCTATAATGATGAAGTTCTGCTGCGAGGTAACAAAACAGTTTAATATACCTACACAAGTATCTATCAACACTATTATGGTTGACGGCACCGGTATGTGCGGCGGCTGTCGAATCGAATTTGACGGTCAGCCAAAATTCGTCTGTGTTGACGGACCGGAATTTGACGGGCACAAAGTCAACTTCGATTTGATGATGAAAAGATTGAACGCATATAAAGAGCAGGAACAAAGAGCACTCGAACAATATAAAAAACACCGATGTAAAATAGGCCTGGATGAACAGAAGACAGAAAACAGAAGACAGAGGACAGAAAAAACTGACATCTGATTTCTGACATCTGACTTCCGACTTCTGACTTCTTCAAAAGCAACAGATACCGTTGGCAATTTTTAGGAACGACTTACAGTGACAGACAAAGAAAAACAGCAACTTCTCCAACAGCTCTTAGAAAAGCAAAAAACCGATAAACTCAAACCAACCGACAGATACAAAATACCCCCGCAGGATATGCCCGTACAGGATCCCATCACGAGGAGGGGTAACGTCAACGAAGTTGCAACCGGCTACACTGAAACCAACGCTCGGCTGGAAGCTATACGCTGCCTCCAATGCAAAAATGCCCCTTGTATTAACGGCTGTCCGGTACGAATCAGAATAAGAGACTTTATTGATGCCATTGTTGATGGCCACTACAAGAAAGCCCTGGATATTATAAAGGAAAATTCACTATTGCCCGCTGTTTGTGGCCGAGTGTGTCCGCAGGAAGTCCAGTGCCAGCAAACATGCACAGTCGGCTTAAAATTCAAAGACCCCACAAAAGCCGTTTCAATCGGCCGACTTGAAAGATTTGTCGCCGACTTCGACCAAAACCTCGGCAGCATCCCAGCCGTCGCAGCCGAGACCGGAATGAAAGTCGCCGTAATCGGCTCGGGACCAGGCGGTATCGTTGCCGCCGCCGACCTCAGAAGGGCAGGCCACGATGTTACAATATTCGAGGCCTTTCACAAGACGGGCGGCGTGATGGTTTATGGAATCCCGGAATTCAGACTACCTAAAGCCATTGTACAAAAGGAAATCGATACCCTGACCAAAATGGGTGTCAAAATCATCTGTAACTTCATTGTCGGCAGAACAAGAACCATCGAGCAATTGCTCAAAGAGGACGGCTTCGATGCCGCATATATCGGTGTTGGAGCAGGCCTGCCGAGGTTTATGGGCATCGAAGGCGAATCCCTTATCGGAGTATTTAGTGCCAACGAATATCTCACACGCGCAAATCTTATGAAGGCATACGACTTCGGCTCCGGAGCCGACACCCCTATCGCCCTCTCAAAGAAGGTCGCCGTTATGGGCGGCGGCAACGTTGCTATGGACTCAGCAAGAACAGCACTCAGACTCGGAGCCGAAAAGGTCTATCTGGTCTATCGAAGAACCGAAAAGGAAATGCCCGCTCGAATCGAAGAAGTCCATCACGCGCAGGAAGAAGGAATCGAATTTCACCTATTACAAAGCCCAAAACGAATAATAGGCGACCAGAATAGCCGTGTTATTGCCATCGAATGTCTCAAGTATCGGCTTGGTGAACCGGATGATTCGGGCCGACGCAGGCCTATCCCCATAGAAGGCTCGGAGTTTAGAATTGACGTTGACACTTGTATAATAGCCATCGGCAACATTGCAAATCCGTTGATTCGCCAGACAACCCCCGGCCTGAAGTTCAATAAGTGGGGAAATATCGTTGTTGACGAGGAAACTATGGCCACCTTGGTCCCGGGCGTTTACGCAGGCGGAGACATCGTCTCAGGTGCCGCAACCGTCATCCTCGCAATGGGCCAGGGCCGAATCGCAGCAGCAGCCATAAACCAATACCTCGCAGAAAAGAAATTAGACACGGATTGACACGGATTACACTGATTATTTAGCCCGCAGTTTCACTGCAGGTTATTACTCAAAGCTGTTTAAGTTTTTTGTTGTTTGAGCTTTTTTATTGCCTCAAGCTGAATTATAGCCTCCTTGTCACGAGGCCGGTCCATAACCTTTTTCGCTTCTATTAAGGCCTTAAGACTTAACACGCATAGTTGCATATCTTCAACTTCAATTAAAGCAGAAGCTTGCTTTACTTTTTGGTAATCGCCTATTCCGTCAACGAAACTGATACAGTCGAGTTGCCCAATATCTGTATCAAGATAAAGGTTCTTAAATGTGGTGCAATTTTCCTCGGTCAGTTGAAATTTCTGCCGATTCGGCGTCATACGGTGAACAGGATGGAAAGCAGAGATGGCTTTTTGCAAACGAAACAAATTATCAACCGAAAAATCACAACATATATCAATGTCCTGCGTCACGTATGTACAGCCATGGACAACACCAGCAAAACCACCTATGATTACAAAATCAACGTCAGCTTTTATCAGTCGTTCAATCAAATCAACAAAATTGCTTTTCATATGTGTTTTGCTTTGCGCAGTTTTTCTATGGTGTTAAGGGCTATTTGATGTCGCCTGATACGTTCAGTGGGGGTCCTTTTGATATTGTCAATAAGCATAGAAATATCAACGCCGAAATCCTCTGCCTGGATTTTATTTACTTGCCTGTAATCGCCCGTTTTGCTCGAATGTTTTCTCGTTGCCATAGTACAACAATATACAATCTTCAGTATTTTTTCAATATAAAACCACCAACAAAAAAAGCCGCAAGCGGTCAACTCGCAGCCCTTTCTGTCCATTTGGCCTGGTTCTATACGAACAGGCAAAAACCTGCCAAAAAATCCATGCGAAAAGGCTAAATACCGTCCACCTGCCCGGAAACTTGGTATTTTGGTTCATATTACAGAGAGACTGTCAGGCTCTTAGAGAGTACGTTTTCACTCGTTTCTCATCATGGGTCTGCCTTTTCATTTTGGAATTGTTTTATCCGGAACATTTCAATTCGTAAAATGTTTATACAGTCACCCAAACCCACCTTATTAAAATGTCCTGTTCGTATTTGACAATTTGGCTTTTCTTTAGTATTATTTCCGCTCTCTTAATTTCTGGCAATCTTAAATAAGTGAATTGAAGCCGACGTCGAACACGAGATACGAATATGCAAATTAGGCCGTTCAAAGCATTCAGGTTTGATGAGGCAGTAGCTGGCGATGTGGGCAACTGTATTGCTCCTCCGTATGACGTTATCAGCCCCGCTCAGCAGGAACAGCTCTATAAAAAGAGCAAACATAATATCGTGCGCATAACCAAAGGAAAGACAACTGCCTCTGATAACGGCGACAATAATCAATACACAAGAGCCGCCGACTATCTCAACGACTGGATAAAGCAAGGCGTATTAAAGCAGGACACCGCTGAGACTATCTATGCTTATGTCCAGGACTTTGAGCTGGCCGGCACAAGTTACGAGCGATTCAGCTTCATCGCTTCGGCCAAGCTCGAAGAATTCGGAAAAACCGTCAGGCCTCACGAACAGATACTCGATAAGCCAATGCTCGACAGACTCAATCTCAAAAGAGCAACCAAAGCCGGGTTCGGCCTGGTCATTATGCTCTACGAAGATGAGCAAGAAATCGCAGACAAAATCATAAAACAGGCCGTTACCGCCGAATCACTTATCGACTTTATCGATGAACAGAATGTACGGCATCGTCTCTTTACGATAACCGCCAAAGAAGATATTGAGCAAATAGTGAAAATGATGGACGACAAAAGCTGCATCATAGCTGACGGACATCACCGCTACATGACGGCTTTGACTTACTATAAGGAAAGCGGCAATACGACGGCTGAGTATCAAATGCTCGCCTTTGCCAACATATTTCAGAAGGGTTTGATAGTTTTAGCTACCCACCGGCTTGTTGGCAACCTCGAAAACTTCCGTTATGAAAAACTGATTACCGAGCTCAAAGAAAACTTCGAGCTTACCGAGTTACAGTTTAATTCACCTCAGACCAAATTGGATGCAAGGCAAAGAATGCTTGCGCAAATGAAGGCCGAACACAACAACGATAAAAACGCATTTGGAATCTACGGCTCAAATAACGCCTTTTACGTTGCCGTCTTGAGGGACAAACAGGCGATGAACACGGCCATGCCCGATATGAGCTTAGTCTGGAGGTCGCTTGATGTCTCTATCCTGCATAAGCTTATCCTGGAAAAATTGTTAGGCATTGACGAAGAGAGGTTAGCCAAAGGCGAAAATCTTCAATACGTGAAAGATACCCCCAATGCAATTGACCAGTCAATCTCTCAGGTTGATGCAGGGCACAAACAGGCAGCCTTTTTTATGAACCCTGTAAAGATGCAGCAGCTAATAATGGTTACGGACGCCGGCGAAAGAATGCCGCAAAAATCAACTTACTTTTATCCAAAAATATATACAGGCCTGACGATTCAAAAATTGTAACTTTTACTTTGCACCATTATCGGTGGCCATCCCTGGTTAGTAAAAACGATGACGGTCCCTATTTGCATATCTACAACAAAGGTAAAGCTTCCCCCTCTTTTATGAAATCTACAACTAATGAAGAGGATTCTTGCCACTGTTTTAAAGACACGGGAACGATATCAAAGGCAAGCTCAAATTTTTCCACGAGTGTCCATTTTAATCCTTTAAGCATCTCTGCTTTTTGAAAAACGTCTTTATCGTTGAAATCCCGTGAGATTACAGCTATATCTATATCACTATCCTTTGCATAATCACCTTTGGCGTAAGAACCAAAGATGATTATTCCATCAACTGTCATATTGTGGTCTTTAAGGAAACTCTTTATTAACTCTGCTGCTTTTATAGCTTTTGCTTCAGCCATCTTGAAGCCTCTCTTGATTCATCGAGTATATTTTTTGTTTTATTTTCGGTGTATTCTTTTATTAATTTTTCTAACTCTTCAGGATATCTTGTGGGAACGCTGACACTATCAAGCATTTCCAAAAATTCTTTGATTTGTTCAGGTAAGTCTAAGTGTAAGCTTTGAGCAAGATACACAAGGCTGTGAGTTTTGGAAGGATTCTTGCCGAGCTTCTTTGCATATAAAGCCTTAAGAGATTTTTCGATTGACAGGTGACACATAAATACACAATAAATATACCGCCCGCTATCCAGCATAGCTATAGCGGTTTCCATATCATATTCAGCTTGTCTGCTCCATTCCTGTGAACTTTTAATTTTATCCATTTCATTCTCCAGAGCCATTTTATATCTATTCTTTTCAAACGTCAATGATAATGATGAAGCAAACGACCCATAGGACTGCACTACCTGCCAAAATATATGAGTGTTCAACCTTTTGATATACAAAGTGTTTGTTTTATTTCCTTTTACTTGTTCAAAACAATTCCTGTAGGTAAATTTTCCAGTTTTACAGCTATTCTGTCGCCAAGTGCGGTGTTTTCCGGCAGTCGAGAAATTACAGATATATTATACTGAGTACTGGTAAAAGTGGAGAGTTTTTTCTTTCAGAAACACGCTATTGGGGTGGCTTATAATAGAATTTAAGGGTAAAATCCTGCTCAAAACCAGTTGAATTGCTTTTAGAAACGGACTTAAACGGATCAACTCCGTTTTTTAGAAACTTGGGTTCCTGCTTGCGCAGGGAATGACATGAAAAAAGGAGCAGACAAATATGGTAGATTGGAAAAACCCACCGAGATTATTCATTCCTGGACCGGTAAAGGTCAACGAAGACGTCCTACAGCAGTTAGCGCGCCCGACACTCGGACATCGCGGCAAAGAGTATGCTCAACTGCACGGCGAAACAGTCGATATGCTCAAAAAAATCCTCTTTACCGGCCAGAACATTTTTCTCTTTACGTCCTCAGCCTCAGGAGTCTGGGAAGCTGCCATTCGCAACTGTGTTGGTCTTGACGAAACCGTTCTGGCCACCTGCTGCGGTGCCTTCAGCGACAAATGGGCAGATGTAGCCAAGAGCTGCGGAAGAAACGTTGAAGAGCTGAAGGTCGAGTGGGGCAAACCCATCTTGCCTGAAATGATTGACGAAAAACTCGCTACCGGTAAATACTCCGCCGTTACCCTCGTTTATAACGAGACAAGCACCGGCCTGACAAATCCGGTTTATGAAATCAGCAAAATGATGAAGGAAAAATACCAGGATGTCCTTGTTTTTGTTGATGCGGTCAGTGGAATGGTTGGTTTGCCTTTGCATTTCGACGAGCTTGGCTGGGACGTGGTATTCGCCTCCGTTCAGAAGGCATTTGCAATTCCCCCGGGCTTAGCTGTGGCTGCGGTCAGCAACAAAGCCCTGGAAAAAAGCGCCAATGTCCCCGACCGAGGTTACTACTTCGACTTCCAGGTTTTTGCAAAAATGGCGGCGAAAAGCCAAACACCCACAACGCCCAATATCCCTCATATTATGGCTTTGAACTACCAGTGTGAAAAGCTGCTCGCAGAGGGTATGGACAATGTCTGGAAAAGACATAAACAAATGGGTGATTTTGTAAGGGCCTGGGCCAGGGAAAAATTCGACCTCTTCTGTGATGAGAAATATGCCTCAGATACTCTCACAGCAGTCAAGAACACCCGCGGCATCAACGTCGCTGAAACTATCAACACAATACAGCAAAAGCACAATACTATTTTCGGAAACGGCTACGGCAAGCTAAAAGAGCAAACCTTCCGAATCGCTCACATGGGTGATATCACTCTCGACGACCTTAAAGAGCTTCTCGGCTGGATTGATGAGGAACTCGCTTAAGCCTGCTATCAAGCTCTATGAGCGTTTAGGCTCCAGGTTTTACCTATGGTTTTTTATATATGTGCCGCGACAAGCTGCAATCACGACGTCATGTGGTAGCTGAATTCAAGTATCTTAGGCTCAACCAGCTTTCGGTAATCATCCATACTCATCCGTATCGCTTTTTCATGCGTGCCGGCCTGGAACGTGATATGGTCGTCCGTCTCCAAGGCCTTGTCCATAATAGTGGGCAAATCATATAGGTTGCCGAACGGCGGCCCATCTCCAAGCTCACAATCGTCAAATATCTCGCCGATTTCCTTTTCCTCAGCTAATTCAACTGATTTAGCACCAAGTTGACTTTTCAACGCCCCCAAGTCAATCTTGTAACACGCTGAAAGCACACACATCATGTATTTGCCGTCGGCTTTGACTATCACCGGTTTGGCTACGTATTTGCCCGGCTCATGCTCGGCTGCCGCCATCTGCTGTGCCGTAAAGGCCGGCGGGTGTTCGGTAACCTCGTAACGAACCGCCGGCTTGTCCAAAAGTTCTATCACTCGCATCTTAAATCTTCCAAAAACTGTTACTGGCTGATGGGTATATTATACAACATTTATCTAACCACCTTTTTTCTACTAATCAAGGGAAAAAACAGCTAATTCTTGACCAGGAGATGGTATAAAAAAACGTAGAACCTGAATACGAACAAATGGGGATTCCTGCTTTTATAGCAGGTATGATGAGCTTGCTACTCTGCGAAGCGCTAAACATAGCAGAGGCAGCTTCGCTACGTAGCACGAGTTAGCCAATGTTGTTTCTATATCATATCACTATAACTACTCGTACAGATGCGTAGATTCTGTTTCTTCAACAGGACGTGTAAGCTGGTCCACGTTCAAGACGACTTTGAAGCGTACATCTCCCGGCTTTACGGCCGCGACGACCACACGCCAGACCGCCTTGGCCTTCGGCTCAAGACTGCTTAACGGGAAGAACTTCACTATCTGTCCCTCTATCGAACCGGCAGTTGCACCCGCCGACGAAACGTATTGAACATTATTTTCTAAAATACAAACAATACGGATGTTTGTGGCGGCAGCAGAGCCCTGGTTCGTCACACTGATTAGGTATGTCGTGCGGGTGCCGATTCTAACCGGGTCAACGATGTCAACGACTTCCAGCGATACTGCAGATATACCGGTTACCAGAGTCTCCACAGAAGCAGTTGCAGCCTCCGAGCAGTATGCAGTTACAGTTGCGCTATTTGTCAGCGTACCCGCCTCAGTCGGCATGTAGGATACACGTACATTTTTGTAAGTACCAGGTGCAAGAGTGCCGAGCTCCCAGATCAATTTTGAACCGGAAAGCTTTGCACCTTCACTTGCCTCTATTGAGGTTATCCCTTCCGGGATGCTGTCTTCTATAACAGTATTTTTCGCCGGTACATCCGACCTATTGGCAACTGTTATTTCATAAGTTATTATTCGACCGAGATACGCCTGTCTTGGGCCTTTGTTATCGATTGTCAGCACAGGCAAGCTTACAATCGTTGTAGTTTCTGCTGATTCGGCACTCAGGCCGGTAATCGATCTGGCCACCGCCTTGCTGACATACTTGCCTGTCCTGGAGGCCCGCAGCTCAGCCGAGAATTGCCGCGACTGACCTTCCGGAAGTGTGCCTACATCCAATACTAATTTGCTCTTGCCGTCAATCGTCCGCAGCCCTACAGGAAGTGCTTCAACGATTGTAACTGCTTTTGCGGACCCCGTCCCTGAATTGGTTACCACGAATATTACTGGAATCGGCTCACACAGTAATACTTCAGTCGGCGCGCTCCTCATCAACTCTAATCTGGGCTGGACAATTCTTATAGCGGCACAAACCGGAATGATGGGGATCTCAACAGTTGTGCAATGTTCAAGGGGGTCGGCGTTGGTTGGCACGCCGGAAATTGTAATGCGCTTGCTGGCTTTGGGACCAAGCGAATTTATCTCCCACATAAGTTTATTTACATCTTTTCTCGCCGCCGGATTGGCCCTTGTGAATTTGAAATTATCGGAAAGCTCTTCGTTTACCACGATATCGGTCAGCATTGTTTCCGTCAGGTTCGTAATTATGATGAAGTAATCGAACGTCCTGTTTAGCTCAGCTTCCTTCGGCACGGTCTTGTCCAGCCGAATAATCCCGAATTCCGGCCACGGGTAGGTCATTGAGATTACACGCGTGCCGGTATCACCGAGAACTAACAGCTTCTTAGGCTTGATAACAACAGGCCCCTCTGCCGGAGCAGGCACTGTTGTTATTGGAGCTATACCTATTGGTTCGTGGTCCTTGTCCCAAAAAAACTTTTCAGGCTGCTGGGGTTCTACCTGCTCAGCCCACGGAAGGAAGCTCTGCAAGCTCTCGCAGCCGGAAGAACAAAACAAGCCAAACACTAATAAAACAAGCGAGACATTCAGGGTCTTTTTCATCGTATATCCCCTTTCGCACCTTCAGGCAAAAAAACGGGCATAAAACCATATAGGCGGGTTTACAATCCTCGCTTTAATGCCGCGCAATTTCCGTTAATATATCGGTACAAGCCTTAGCCAAGTTTACCCAAAAGTTGATGTCGTTGTAGGACCTATAAAAAGCCGGCTAAAAGGAATTGCACACCCTTCTCCTTTCAGCGCTCGCCAGGCCGCTAAATCTTATAATAATTATACACCTTTTTATGCTGCAAATCAAGGAAAAAATGCTCAAGCTAAAGTGAGATTCGGAAG
Source organism: Planctomycetota bacterium (assembly GCA_022566315.1). Classification (GTDB taxonomy): domain Bacteria; phylum Planctomycetota; class Phycisphaerae; order Sedimentisphaerales; family Anaerobacaceae; genus NIOZ-UU13. The sequence goes on along the minus strand of JADFJC010000056.1, from coordinate 5,028 downwards.
ACAGAAGGCGGAATACAGAAGTTCTGTTCTCTGTCTTCTGTTCTCTGCCCTCTGAACTTTAGGCACTTTAGCTCACTTTAGTTCACTTTAGGCACTTTCAACTTTAGGCACTCCAAACTTTATCTCGACAGGGTGGCTCAAAGCCAACCGGCCAGCAGGAAAAGGATAATTAAAAATCCTGAGAAATATATTTATGACATCTTGACATCAAGACGTTATAATGTTATGATACTTAATGAGGTGATACTATGAAAGCTAATACAAAAAGAACTACAATTTACTTGGATTCTGATTTGCATCACGCATTACGCATAAAAGCAGCCCAAACGGAACATTCTATGTCGGAGCTGGTTCAGGAGGCGATTAAACTCTCTTTAGCAGAGGACTCCATTGACCTGTCGGCTTTCGAGCAGCGCAGGAAAGAGCCAAGCCTGCCATTTGAGGATGTTTTGAAGAAGCTCAGAAAAAATGGCAAAATATAGAATAACTATCAAAAAATCCGCTGCAAAAGAGCTGGAAGCTCTCCCGAAAAAAGACCTGCGAAGAATCATCAAACGCATTCAATCACTTGCCGAAAATCCGAGACCCCACGGCTCACAGAAACTCTCAGGACAGGAGCAATATCGCATTCGACAGGGAGATTACAGAATAGTTTATTCTATAGAAGATAAAGATTCGCTGGTTGATATATTCAAAATCGGCCACAGACGAGAAATCTACCGCCCATAACCAACCACCAACACAAGATGAGTAGCGCAAGACCGATGCACGGCCGACGTGAATAAAGAGTACCGACCTGTGGACCAAATTGGTTTTAATCTATATCTAATATCTAACCCAAATATGTCAAAGAAGATGTAATCATTTCAGTAAGCTAATTTGCTTTTCCAGACTGTTCCGTATTGGAGATCCTTTGGGAAATATATTAGGAAAATCTCTCATAATCTCGACTTGTCGATTTGCGATATTGCTTATTTCATCTCCTTCTAAAAGCTTGCGACGGAGTTGGAGAAGGTCTTTTATCTGTTCCTCAATTTTTTGGAATGTATCTAATTGCTTTTCAGAAATATGGGGGCAACTTTGACTTAATCGTTTTGCATAATTTGTAATAGTGCCATCTTTTTCAAAGAGTTCTTGCATGAGCTGTGTAAAGACCTCTACCTCAGCTTTATTCGATTCCATAAATCTGGCCATCTCTAAAAGGTGCTGACGTAGCATTTGGAGCGTACCTATATGTGCTGCTAACACATTATCTAACTTTACACGTGTACCCTTCCTCAGGTTATTCGTTAATTTCACAACAATATCCAAAGAAGCCAAGATTTGTGGAAGGTCAGGGATATTGTTTCCTTGTGAGATTGCATCTTGTTTTGGAGCAGAGTCTTGCTTTAGCTGCTTTGAGGACGTCTTGTTCTTAGCTTGCCGCTCTTCTCTTAACCTTGAGACTTTCTTTAAGAAGTCCTCTAAGTATTTCTTGCTTCGTTCTGACATAATACGACTCCCTATTTCCCACACATATGATTTTATAGAATATTAAAACTATGAATACAAGGCAAGGAAAAACGATGTAAATTATTGACTTATAAGCATAGAATACATAAAATCCTGTATATGGCACGCATTCCGACAAGACGAAATCCTAACCCTTGGAAAGAAGATCTGACAGGGAAAGATAAGCGACAGCCGCCACCTCAGTACGACAGTTTGTTGGCAGGAGACATCCCCTACGAAAGTCCTTATCCAAAAACCCGTCACCCAAGGCTGTCCTACGAAAAGTGGAACGTAGAAGATCACATATCTGAAGCCTGTCAAAGACCTTGGAAGGATTTGCCGTTTCCCAAGGGAAAATTAATAGACGAGCTTAACCAATATGCAGATAAAGATTTGGCTCGGTTAGTCGATAATCTGTGTCGCGCGCATTGGATACTGGACCGCATGATCAGCCAACCTTTATCGGAAGAACTCTTACATTATTACGTATATGTACCACTACCCTGTCGATTTCAACTTCTATCCATATACCGAGGAGAAGATGTACAACTATCTACGGCCCAGGTACCGGCAGAATGGGAGGGAATGTGGGAGACAGCAAGAGATATAGGACGGTACGGACATAAACCACTGATGGAGCTCATCATCATCGATATGACACATCACTATCCGAAATATGCGGGTCAGGTAGAACAGCTTTGTAAAAATGTTTTGCGCGAAGCAACTGAAGCTGATAAGTATTTTGGACGCTTAGCGGAACTTACGCCGAATTATTGGAATGAACGAAACTATGAGACATCAATTACGCAGTTTAGAATGTGCTTCAAAAAGCTGTTTGATGAACTTAACCACATAGGGCAATTGCTTGAGAAGGATTTAGCAGCCGAAAAACCAGCAGAAACAAAGAAAAATACTAAGACCACTCTTGCTGCTATCATCATTAGTTTATTTATAATTTGCATATTTGAATTCTTGGTTCACATCGTACCACTTACCTGGCTCAAAAATCATCCCGATAGTTATAGCCTTCAAGGTGGTACTATCTTTTTTATTGTTTTCTCCATTTTTGGGCTCTGCAAACGACAATGGCGAAAATTCTGCTGGGGAGTTGCTTTGTTAGCATTATTGGTGCTTATACTGTCCTTACTTGGAGGACCCGCTGATAGCAATGTAAATTGAAAGCTTTATTCCCGCACTTGCTTTCGCAGGAATGACAAGCATCCAGTATCTCGGAGCTCTGCGGAGACCCCTTAGGGGGAGAATCCAGAATCGAGAATCCAGAATCGAGCATCCAGCATCAAGAATCTAATATCAACCATCCAGCTTTGTAACATGAAACAGCTCGTAGTCATATGACTATGGTTCGTTTCCCAACCTTTCATCGGCCGGAGCGTGAAAAAGCTCGTAGTCCTTTTGACTAATCAAAAGGACTAGATAAGATGCCCCGCTCTAATCAGTGAAATCTGTGTCTAACACTATTCATACTATCCAGCCATGTCAACCCTGTCCTGCCTGTCCTGAGCGAGCAACGCGAGTCGAAGGGAGCGCAGTCCAAGGATATAAATCTCTGATCTCCAATCCACTAATTCACTAATTCTGTCACCTGTCTTCCGTCCTGGAGTTTACCCCCGGTGCAGGCTTCTCTGTTTCTCTGCCGGGGATCCTCCGTCGTCTCGCATCCAGCAACTCTGTCCCGGCGCGCCGGGATCGAGCATCCAGTATCTCGGAGCTTTGCGGAGACCCCTTAGGGGGAGAATCCAGTATCTCGGAGTTCTGCGGAGACCCCTTAGGGGGAGAATCCACTCAAGAATCCGTGTAATTTATGCCCCTGTGCCTTAGGTAATAGGTATTCGCGGTTACTTACTATTGAACTATCAGTGTGAACTTGTGCCCCTGTGCCTTAGGTAATAGGTATCCATGTCAATCCGTGTCTTAAAAAAAACAGTGTAATCTGTGAAACTTGTGCCCGCGAAGCTTGTCCCCGTGAAGACGGGGAACTGGTATCTGTGGCTCAAAAACCCCCTATCTCCCCCAATCTAACAAAATGTTAATTTGAAAAAAGTGTGAATTTTTACTCATTTTTGCTAAAAAAGCGCGCATTTTTACCAATTTATTGAAATTCTTGCCAATTTATGTTCATTTTACGACGTTTTTTGACGCATTTTTCTTGCCTATATCGCCTACGTCACGCAAGTTGACATACCGACCCCCATTTTAGACCTAAAAACAAGGATTCGTCTCTGAAATCAGAAGAAAAACCTGAAAAACCCCAATTTCCCCCAATTCCGGAAAATTTCAATTTTCCATCCTGTTAATATGGGTAAAATATTTATGGTTTCAACCCCACAATACGCACGCTTGTCCTGAGCGTAGCCGAAGGAACGCAATACACGATACGAGCTACAAAATTATCGTCGCTTATAGCCGTTCTGGGTGTGGAGGACATCTATAAAGGCCAACATATTCTCTAATGGGACATCGCCCTCGACGGCGTGGGCCGGGGCGAAGATATAGCCGCCATTATTGCCTGCTTTGAGCAGTTTCGCTGTTGCCCTCTTAACATCTTCGGCCGAGCCGTATGGCAGGGTCTGCTGTGTAGAAAGCCCGCCGTGAAACGCAAGTCGTCCCTTGTACCTTTTCATAAGGTCAAAAACGTCCATAACCTCCGGCTGAAAGGGATTAAAGCAATTAAGCCCAAGCTCAATCAAATCATCAAAGAGCTTATCCACCTTGCCGCACGAATGGATAGTAACGTACTTGCCCGCCTCCCGAACCACCGAGTACATTCGCTTCAACTCCGGCCGGATAAACTCCGCCCACAGCCGCGGCCCCATCTGCAGCCCTCTCTGCTGGCCCCAGTCATCGCCGAAATAGACTGCATCTATATCATACTTCAGGGCTTCGGTAATCTGGGCGATATTATAGTCGGCTATTCGTTGCAAAAGTTCATGCACAAAGCTCGGATGGTCTAAGAAATCCATCATCAGGTTCTCCATCCCCCGCATCGCCCAGGCCCGCTCGTATAGTGAAAATCCAATCTTAAAGACCCGGAAACAATCCCCGTACTCAGACAGCAGTTCAGGAATATCCTCAAAAAAACGGTTGTCTAACGGGTCGGGGAACTCATATCCGGCAAGTGTTGGCTCCGGCAAAACATATTTCTCAACAATGCCTATATCCTTATCAACGCTGCGGTCCCACACCGCCCCGAAGAAATCACGGAAATGGTCTTCGCCCAGAGCGGTAAAAAGACCCATATCACTGCCTAACTTGACAAAATGGTTATCTAAGACCAGGTCTAAATCCTCCTGGCCAAAATGATTCCGCAGTTTCTCAGCCGCTTCAACGGTAAAGCCACATTGCCACGGAACGTACGGGACTTTGCGTCCCTCAATCGCCAGTTTAACCACCTCTCTTTTATCCATTCACCGTATTCCCAAATTATGTGAACGACGAGACTATTTGCAGAGTGAGACCGAAATTTCGCTAAGTGCCTTTCCGGTTAAGCCGGTCAGGCGAACATCATCGCCGAAGCGC
>JADFJC010000167.1 GCA_022566315.1 Planctomycetota bacterium | reverse complement strand
GGAGAGTTCACAAAGAACATCCGGGAAAGTTTAGAGCGTGGGGATTCCAAGCGGACAATTATAGAGTATCTCAAGGAAGTCTGTCGCCGCTACGATTGGCTCGTCAAGCGGAACGCAAAGCTCCAAGCTGAGAACAAGCAACTCGTTGATGGTCAAGTGGCAAAGAAAGAAGCAGGTTCTTGAAATGGATTACACTGCGGAGTTTATGTTGTTCTGGAAAGCCTTCCCAGGCCGATACCACGAAGCTGGACGGCCTAAAGCTGATGGCGGCTATGAAAACTACTGGAAAATCGGCAAACGTAAGGCTATGGAAGAATGGTCAAAGTTAAGCGATTACCAGAAGAAATGGGCAATGTATTCTGTAAAGTTTATGAGAAAAGGCAAATATGTCCCAGACCCGCATCGCTGGCTCAAAGATGGCAAATACGAAGATATAGATTTACCTGAAGAAAGAGCGACTTTGCCGAAAGAGCTTGTGCCGAATCTGAAGCAAGTCGAATCTTATATTGTCAATTTCAACGATAAGCGGAACGAACAGCACAATAAATTGAGAGCCTTGAAAGGTAAATGATATGCAACCAAGTGAAAAAGTGTTTTGCAAAAAATATGAAAAGCGAATCACAGAGCTTGAGGCAGAGCTTCGCTGGATACCCATAAGCGAAGAAATGCCGTTACAAGTCTCTGGCCATTGGGGGTCAGAATTGGTTCTTGCCACAGACGGCAAACAAGTATGGGTGTGTAAGTATAATTTTAGTGCGTATTACTGGACGGCGCCATCGGCAGATATTACCCATTGGATGCCGATAACACTACCAAATAAGTCTTGAAAGGAGATTGATATGTCAGAACATCCAATACTTTTTACGAGCGAAATTGTCAGGGCTATTCTCGATGGTCGCAAGACGCAGACCCGCCGAGTCCCCGTAGAGCGATACCGCAACTGGAAAGTTGGCGATACGCTTTGGGTGAGAGAGAGCTTTGCTATTTTCGATGTTGATGGTGATGAGGATATTGCCATTGGCTACAAAGCGGACGATACTTACAAGACTGTCGAATGGTTTAAGGACAAAAGAAAAGAGTTTGGAAAGTTGCGACTTGGGAAATGGCGGTCTTCGCTTCATCTGCACCGATGGGCGGCTCGTATCTTCCTTGAGATAACAGGACTGAGAGACGAGAGGGTGCAGGATATAAGCTGGCGAGATTGCAAGGCTGAAGGAATAATATTGATAGGAGATGAGCTTGTTTTTAATAATCGAAAGCAGAAGCATTCTCTACTGAGGACAAAATTCAATCGCCTGTGGGACTCAATCAACGCCAAGCGACACAACGGCATATATGCTTGGCCCAAAAACCCAGTGGTCAAAGTAATTGAATTTAAAAAGGAAGTGACATGCAAAAATCAAAACAGGACAGCGTAGCGGTATCCCAGAAAAAGGCCGCGGAGCGGACTAACCGCAAGGGCAAAGCCCGCAGCGGTACTCGTGAATGGGCATCCGACACCGTCAATATCCAACTTGGCTGTGAGAACGGGTGCCGGTATTGCTATGCCCGGTGTATGATGGTCAAGTGGCTCAAAAAATGCACCGCTGAGCAGTGGCTTAACCCGGTGATCAACCAGGAGAAAGTCGATAAGGATTACCCAAAGTACAAAGGTACCGTTATGTTCCCATCGACACATGATATAACACCGAGGAACATATCGGAGTGTCTGTGCGTTCTCGACAAACTCTTAGACGCCGGCAATCAGGTCCTGATAGTTAGCAAACCTCGATGGTCGGTAATACCCCTGATTTGTGAAAGCCTGGCGCAATGGAAAAAGCAGGTAACGTTCAGGTTCACTATCGGTTCGACCGATAGTAGAGTGTTAAGGTTCTGGGAGCCGAACGCACCTGACTTCCAAGAGCGGTACGCATGCTTGAAATACGCATACCACAAAGGTTATGCGACCAGTGTAAGTTGTGAACCGTACCTTGACCAATGGCCGAACCACGTTTACGCAGCGACCGAGGAATGTGTAACCGACAAGATTTGGGTGGGGATGTTGAGAGACTTCGGGAACAGGGTGGTAATGGATGGGGTGACGCCGCAGCAGGAGGCGAGATTTGTAAGGCCCTTGAAGGCATTGCAGAACCCACTGATAGTAAAGGCGATGTACGCCACAATGAAGAACCTACCGAAGATAATGTGGAAGGATTCCATACGAAAGGTAATCAGTAATGAATAAACAGCAAGAAAAGATATTAGCCGTATTGGATATGAGCGAGGACAAGCAAAGAGATTTCGTAAGAAATATCCTCATCGACATATATTACAGTAATTGGATGCTTGACCAATGGGACAAAGGTAGATTTTCTCTTGCCGACCTTGCCTTCAGACTCAGGGATGGAGCGGTAGAATATCAAGGATGGGGACCAGCATTAGTTGAGGTATGGAAGTATTGGTGCGACCAAAACAACACAGGGATAACATTTGAAGGATTTTGGATACATAAAGCCGCGCCCATCCACTGGATTGTCGCTGCGTTAATGGCAAAAGCAAAAGACTTGAAGGCGGACAACAAATACAGGTTAAACCAAAGCCCCCGCGGCGGTTGAGCGGGGTACGAAAGGAGGTGATGCCTATGACTTAGCAAAATGAGGTTGTAGAAATTACGTGAAACGTTACGGTTAAAAGTATGGGTTTGCCCCCGTTAGACGCGGGGGCAAGCTTTTAAATAAAGTGAAATATTCCAAAAATATCGTTGACAAGTCATAATTCTGTCGATAATAAGCAGGATATGGCCCCACGAGCTAAAACCGGTCGACCGCCAAAGTACCATACTCGATACTGTGGGATGCTGATAAGGTTTTTCGATATCGAGCCCTTCTCCGCAGTCAAAATACCCCACTACGATGAGTCCGGCAAGAAGCATAAATCAGGCCGGCACAAAGGCGAAGGCGTTGTGACCCACTACGAAACCAAGAAGGAACCCAACAGGACCCCGACCCTGCAGCGGTTCGCCAAAAAGATAAAGGTGGGCATCTCGACTGTTTACGACTGGCTGAACAAAGAACACGCTTCGTTTCACCAGGCGTTTTCGGACGCTTTCACATGCGCGCGTGCGTGTAGAAGGGCTTTTCTAATAGAAAACGAACTTCACGGCACCTACAAATCGGGCTCGTTCAGGTACATAGCGGGCAACTTAACGGACATGACGGACATTCAAAAACATGAACTTACCGGCGAGGGCGGCAAGCCAATTCCGATGAGCATAGTGGACTTTGGAAAGATTGACCCAAATGAATAAGCGAACATTCATAAAAGCGGTTGTGATTATAGCACTATCGGTTTTTGTTGCGGCAATACCAGGGCAGGTAACACAAATGACGATCCCCAATAACCTATTTCTGAGCAGGTTGGCGAAACACGAGAAAGAGGTACTCCGGGCCTTTGACGATAAGACTAACGTTCGCCGTTTTTTCATTGAAGAATGGCACAGGCGGGCCCACAAGACCACGCTTGCCATAAACTTACTTATCAGGGAATGCTGCAAATATCCGAAGTCCAAATATGTTTATATTGCACCTACCCAGGTATGGGCCCGAAATATTGTTTGGGACGACCCGACAATGTTGTGGGACGCCTTACCGGACAAGAGGGAGATGTTTTGGAAGCCGAACGAGCAGAAGATGCTGATTACTTTTGCTAACGGCTCAATGCTAAAAATAGGAGGTTCGGACAAGCCGGATAGTTTGAAAGGTATTGACGCCGACGGAGTGGTTCTGGATGAATGGGCGTTGCACAAGCCGGAGACGTGGAGCCGGATTTTTAGACCGATTATCGCCGGCCCAAAGAAACCTGGTAATCGTGAGCGATGGGCGATGTTCCTATACACGACGAACGGGATGAACCATGCATCACAGATGTTTAATATTGCCGCGTGTGTGGAGGATGAGGCCAAATTGCCGAGGAATGGACAGGCTGATAAATGCAAACCGGGATGGTTTGCAAGCCGTCTGATAGCTGATGAGTCTGGTATAATCCCACGCGCAGAACTTGATATGATGCTTGAGGAAATCGCCCAGGGGACGATGACTCAGGAAGATTACGATCAGGAGATGCAGTGTAAGCGGGTGACGGATGAGGAGCGGACCTTAATCACCTCTGCAATGCTTGACAGGCTTAATACTGTCGATTGGGACTCCTTGCGAATAGTAGAGCCTAAGATGCGGAAGATCGTATCGATTGACCCGGCCTTTGGTGGTGATATATGCGCCCTCAAAGGATTTGAGAACGGCCGGGTAGTTGAAGCGAAACATGTAAACTGGAAAGAGCCGCATGAGGTTGTGTTTGAAGGTAAAGAACTGGCCCGGCGGATAGGCACGAAGAACTTTATCGTTGACTGCATTGGGAATGGCTTTGCCGTATCGAGTGGTTTGAAGAGAGATGTAGCCGGCTATCACGTCCAGGCGTTTAACTCTGCCGAGCGGTGTGAAGATTCAGACAGGATTGCCAACAAGAAGGCCGAGGCGGTTGACTATGTGGCCCGGCAGATACGGCAGTTGAAAGTCGAGCCGATAAAGGACCCGGAGACCAGGCGGCAACTCGTGGGGCTGTCGAGGTATAAGATAACCAATTCCGGCAAGATGATTATGCGGCACAACGATGATGTCAAGAAAGATTTGGGCTGCTCGCCGGACGATGGATTGTGTTACGTTTATGGAATATACGGCCTTCGCTGGGTACGGCCCGAGACAAAGAAAGAGAGTACTTTTGCCGAGAGGAGTCGCGGTCGAAACTTAGGCCCGATGCAGATGTGATTATGTATGGACCTGAACTGATATTGGATTTGCACGATTGTGATGTGAGTACTTTTAACCGAAAGAGTTTAAGAGCTTTTGGTAAGGCAATGTGCAAAGAAATAGAAATGACTCCGCACAAATTTGTTTCATGGGATGATGATGATGTTCCAGAAAATGAATGTCAGACCAAGCCAGAGACAAAAGGTTATTCAGCAATTCAATTTCTTATGGAGAGTTCTATCGTGATACATACATTAGAATTGCGGTGTGAAGCGTTTATCAATGTTTTCAGTTGTAAGACATTTGACCGAGCAAAAGCAAGGCGGTTCGCTAAGAAGTGGTTCAGGGCAAAAAGGATAACATCACGGATGATACTGAGAGGATAGTATGAACGTAGTTATGATAATACCGACTGGAATAGGGTGCGAGATTGGCGGACACGCAGGAGACGCCACGCCAGCGGCGAGACTGTTGGGTGCTTGCTGTGATAAGATTATTCTACACCCCAACGTAGTGAATGCCTCTGATATTAACGAGATGCCTGAAAATGCCTTGTATGTTGAAGGCAGTATTCTTGATAGACTTTTAGAAGGCAAGATTGAGTTACAGGAAGTCAAACAGAATAAGATATTGGTAGTTGTGAGTCCTCCAGTAGGGAATCATACTATAAATGCAGTATCGGCAGCGAGGACAACGCTGGGAGCAGATATTGTTATGTTGGAGTTAGCACATTCTTTTGTTATGCGAGCTACAATGGAGAATGGAATAGCTTCAGGGGAAGTTGAAGGATGGGAAGACTTAATAGATCAAGTCAGGAATAAGGATTTTGAGGCCCTTGCTATTGCCACCCCGATTACAGTTTCAAATGAAGTCATGATAGAATATTTTGAGAGCGGTGGAATAAATCCTATTGGTGGCGTTGAAGCGAGGGCTTCGAAGCTCATAGCGGACGTATTAAATAAACCAGTAGCGCATGCGCCATATGAGGAGTGGCGTTCTGAGTTATGGGATTTTAATGAAGTAGTTGACCCTCGGTTGGCAGCGGAGATGGTTTCTACTTGTTATCTGCATTGCGTTCTTAAAGGATTGCATAAGGCTCCAAGGATTTCCAAGAATCATACCGGTTACGGGATGGGATTGTCAGTGAAAGATATTGATGTAATGGTTTCGCCTTATGGGTGTTATGGAAGACCCCATAGAGCTTGTCAAGATGCAAGGATACCTATTATTGTTGTTAAGGAAAATACTTGTGTAAACAAAGTATGGCAAGTGAATGGGGCTGTTTATGTTGAGAATTACATTGAAGCGGCGGGATTATTGATGGCGATGAGGGCAGGGATCCATCCGAGTTCGGTTCGCAGGCCATTGAAAATGACAGAGGTGATAAATGCCGACTGACGTTTTAGCACATCCAAAGACAGATGATGAGATTTTGCGGAAGGTAGTCCAGATGCGCGCTGATGGTGTGTCCGGTTCAGCCAATTTCTACGACCGGATGCGGAAAGCGGAGGACTTCGTTATCGGCGGTGACGGTCAATGGGCCCCCGGCGTTATAGAAGCGGCGAGGGCGGATAATAAGTTTACTCTAACAATTCCGATAGTTAAGGCCCAGATAAAGCAACTGGCAGGTGAGGAGGTACAGAACCCGCAGGACTTTATTATCGAGAACACTCAGGGCGGCGCCGCGGCGGTGGCCCAAATATTAACGGCGCTGACCAAACAGGCCGCCGATTCGGAACGGGTACGCTATGAGAAATCGCAGACCTTTGAAAGCGGATTATCGTCAGGTCAGGGAGCGATAGGGGTATTTCTTGACAAGACAGAT
>JADFJC010000055.1 GCA_022566315.1 Planctomycetota bacterium | reverse complement strand
TGCGGTTCTGCTCTATACACTAATTGCTGTTTGGTTCATCTGTATGGGTATCGGTTCCATTAAAGCCCGACGGTGGGCAAGAGCACTTGTATTGGTTTCTTCATGGCTCTGGCTTATCAGCGGCATAAGTGGAGTTATTTTTATGGTACTGCTCATGCCTGATATGTACGAGAAGATGGGGGAGAGCGGGCAGATGCCACCAGTGGCGGCCCGCATCATGAAGTACGTCATGATGGGGTTTATGACAGTCTTTTACGTGATTATACCAGCAGCGCTTGTTCTCTTCTATGGGAGTAAGAATGTAAAGGCGACATGTGAGTTCAGGGACACGAAGGTCCGCTGGACCGACAAATGCCCTTTGCCTGTTCTTGCTTTGAGCTTGATATTCGGATTCTGGGCCGTGTCGATGTTGTCTATGGGGCTTTACGGATGGGTAATTCCGTTCTTTGGATCCATATTGACCGGACTATCAGGCGCAGTGGTAGTGCTGCTTTTCATATCGCTGGCCGGTTATGTCGCCTGGGGCACATACAGATTGAGTATTAACGCGTGGTGGTGCGCCGTTTTACTGATTATTGCCTGGGCCTTATCAATGGCCATTACGTTCTCACGCGTAAGCATCCTGGATTTCTATGAAAAGATGAATTTCCCTGAGCAGCAGCTCGACGCAATGAAACAGTTTAGTATATCGCAGGATTATATGGTCTTGTTCTTCGTGCTCTGGGCTGCTGCCTTCATGGGCTATTTACTCTATACAAGAAGATACTTTGTACGTCCTCCTGAGCAAATATGGTAGAGTCAAAGTGGTGCGAAATATCGCACCCTACACTCTAAGAGCAAATTAGGGCAACCACGTGGGGTTGCCCCTACGTTGAACAACTCATCAATCAAAAGGCCTCCGGCAGGATTTTTCTCGCGGCAGCACGGAGGTAGTTTGAAATCTGCCTTTCGGAGTTCATACCAAGTACTTTTCTGGCCACGTTGTTGCAGTGTTCCATCGTAACCGAGCGAATCATCTGCTTTATCTCCGGTATCATCGGCGCAGTAAGCGAAAGCGTTCTAATCCCCATCCCCAAGAGCAGCATAATGTACTCCGGCTCGGAAGCCATCTCGCCACAAACGCTAATGTCTATCTGTGCCTTGTGCGCATCCTGAATAACCATCCTGATAAGCCGAAGCACCGCAGGATCCGACGACGAATACAGCGCAGCGACTAATTCATTGCCCCTGTCAACGGCCAATGTATATTGAGTAAGGTCGTTTGTACCGATACTGAAAAAATCTACGTCCCTTGCAAGCGAAAAAGCAGTCAAAGCCGACGATGGCGTTTCAATCATAATGCCTATCGGAATGTCCTTATTGTATGCTATGGACTCTTCGTCGAGGTCTTCCATAACATCCCGTAAAATCATCTTTGTCTGCATTACCTCATGCAGATTTGTAATCAGCGGAAACATAATCCTGACATCACCGAGAACCGAGGCCCGCAAAATCGCCCGCAACTGCGTCTTGAACATCGTAAGATTCTGCAGGCAAAATCTAATGGACCTCAGCCCCAAAAAGGGATTCGGCTCCGGTGCAAAACGCTTCCTTTGAGTATATTTATCCGCCCCAAGGTCCAAAGTCCTTATTATCACAGGTCTGTCCTGAAGAACACTGACAGTCTCGGCATAGGCCTGATAATGCTCTTCTTCTGTCGGCTCGCTTTGCCTGTTAAGATACAAATATTCAGTACGGTACAACCCTATACCCTGGCCTCCTTTTTGCAGGACAGTCTCGGCCTCATCGTGAAATTCGATATTGCCCAACAATGTGATTTTCACACCGTCGCGAGTTACCGCCGGCTTTCCTCTTATCGCATCGAGCTTGTGCTCAAGCTCTGCAAACTCCTTCTCGTATTCCTCGTACTGCCGGATTGTCTGGTCGTCGGGATTTACAATGACGATGCCGTGATTGCCGTCGATAATGACGGTATCTCCGCCGCGGACGGACTCGGTAAGGTTTTCGAGTGCCACCACCGCAGGGATACCTAAAGAGCGTGCAACAATAGCGGCATGACTGGTCCTGCCGCCGGCATCGCTGGCAATACCTTTGACAAAGTTCCTGTCGAAGCCGGCGGTTTGAATAGGGCTCAATTCCCGAGCAATAATCGTAACCTCTTCGGTCAGATGCTCGATATCTTCGCGTTTCCTGTCAAGAAGCTGTATGAGCAAACGCCTTTCAATATCGTAAATATCCGCCGCTCGCTCACTGATATAGGCATCTTTTACCTTGCTAAAATGTGCTGCAATTTCACGAAGGATGGTGGATACGGCGTACTCTGCCGTTACCAAATCAGAGTGAACCAAATCGGTTATTTTCTTTCGCAGGCTTCTGTCGTGCAGGAAACGCAGATGCACAGCAAAAATATCTTTTATCTTCCCCCCCTCGGCCTTGCCTTGTGCCGCCTCAAGTTCGGTTAATTCGCCGATAGCGTCCTTAAAGGCATTTCTCACACGTTGAATCTCATCCGCCCGTTGAGAAACTTTTATTGAACGGCGGGGAATCCGATAATCCTCGGAATCAATAATCAGCGCCTTTGCAATAGAAATGCCCGGCGAAACAGCTATCCCCTTCTTTATTTCCATATTCAGTCGTTAGTCTCTATTCAATAACCAATATCGAAGTCGCAGCAAAGCGAAGATTCCGATTCATCGGGAGTCAATATCGTAGAACCGCCTGCGGCAGAATCAATTTCACGGCGCCGGCTCACTGAATAATTTTTCTTCCACAAGCTCTCGCAGAGCGTTGATTACCCTCTGGGCATCCGAACCTTCAGCCTTGATTTTAAGTTTCGTCCCACAAGTCGCAGCGAGCATACTCATCTCCATGATACTCTTGCCGTTCACCTCAGTTTCGTTGTTGCTGACGGTAATATCACTATCAAACTGACTTGCAATATCAACAAACTGCATTGCAGGGCGCATGTGAAGGCCTTCTGCGTTTTTTATCTCAACTTCTGTTTCGCAAACCACATTTTCCAATGAATCATGCTCTGTCCGCATCTTCAGACTCCGGGACTACACTACTAAAGAGGAACCTTCATCAGCCTCTCTGAGAAGGTCTTCAATCTGCGTCATGCTGCGGCACTGCCTGAGAAACTTGCGGAACTTCTCATGCTGCAAATGCCTGAATATATTTTCCATCGCCTGCAAATGTTTGTCCGGCTCGTCGGCAGGACTGATTAAAAGTATTACCGAATAAACCGGCTGTTTGTCCAGAGCGGAAAAATCAATACCTGCACTGCTCAGCCCAATTACGGCAACCACATCTTTAACTGCTTTATGCTTTACATGAGGTACGGCAACACCTTTACCCATCCCGGTGCTTGCTTCCTTTTCTCTTTTTATCACGGCCCTGGCAAGCTCTTTAGACTTACCCTTTCCGAGCCTGCCTGCTTTATCAAGTGCCGAAACAAGCTCGGCTATCACACCGTCACGGTCTTGTACCTTCAGTTCCGGAATTATTGCCTTAAAACAGACAAAATCTGCAAATATCATCTTATCCGCCCAAAATTATCTACAACGGCCTATCAGGCCAAATCAAAAACACATATCACAAAACCAACCTACTGCTCTGTTAGCTCTGTCAGTTCTGTCAACTCTGTAAGCTCTGCGCCGCCTGTGTGTTTATGTTTATCGTCTCGTTCCCTACCCTTTGCTCTTCTGAGCTGTCGTTCAAGCTTGTGGACGGCCATATCAATGCAACGGTAAGCATCTTCACCCGCTTCGGTACCAACGAAAACTTTGCTGTGTTCGGCCCTTGCAATTATCTCCACGCTGGTACTACCGCCTTGACTGCCGTCTATAATGACTTCAACCTGATTAATAATATTGTAGTACTTGGGAAGCTTGGAAGTTTTTTCTTCTGCGTGTCTCCTGATAGCTTCTGTTATTTCGATGTGCTTACCAGTAATTGTAAAAAGCAAGATTATTCTCCTTAACTGTTTTTTCTGAAAAACTTTTCTGCAAAATCGAGGTTAGTCATATTTTGCATACCTATAAGGACTTGTAAATAAATTATCTTCCATTCTTGACTGTCGCCAGACTCGCCCGCCGCGGCGGACAAGTTTTAGCTGGCAGCCTCAACAAAACTCGGACTACCAACCAGTAGGCCTGCGTTTTGCTTCCTTGCCGGCCCTTGTGCTTCGTAGCGAAGCCCTACTTCGCAGAGTAGTCTTGTCCTCGCTGGAGCCAAAACGAAACTCGCCTGCCGGCGGTCAAGGCCTAATTTCTTTACCAGTCCTAATTTTTTCCGAAAACAAAATCCCTTTTTATTCCTGACCTTCCGAATCAGGCTTCGGCAAAGCAACCACATCCTGCTTCTGCCCCGGCGCGATAACCCCGCCGCTGACGGTAAATCTCAATGCTTCCTCTATTGTCATATCTAAATCTATGGTCTGCTTCTTCGGCACCATTATTACAAAGCCGGTAAACGGAGTCGGCGAAGTGGGTATAAGAATCGTCAGAAATTCCTTTCTAACGTTGTTCACGACCTTCTCAAGTCCGGAGCCGGTAACAAAACCCACAGACCATATACCCTTGCGTGGATACTCGACCGCAACAACCCTTGAGAACATATCCTTTTTTCCTTCGCGGGTGAGGAAAAAATCCGTAATCTGTTTTACATAAGGATAGACCTGTCTCAAAAACGGCGTATTCATTATGAACTTTTCGATCATTCGCCACAGGCTTCTTCCAACCACGCTGGCTAACAGCGCCCCAACCATAACGACGATGAAAAGCGCTACAAGAAAACCGGCTGCGGACAAAGCTACACCCATCCACTTCGGGTCCAGTTTCTCTACAAAGGATTCGGGAGCAACGTGTTCTATCAGCCAATTCAAACCTTTTGCTATGTGCCGGCTGATATTTTCCTGGATGAACGTGTACCCAAAGACGAATATCCATATTGTCAGAATAGTCGGCAATAGTACCGCTAATCCCCGAAAAAAGTAACTTTTAAACCGTGCCGCCATGGAATTATTAAAAACAGCCCCTGATTATTATCAATTTATTATTGTTTTTTGTACAACTGAAGCCGCTTACAAGACGGCCTCTTATCCAAAACACCCCAGTTTAATTTGCAGGCTTATCAAAGTCAACAAAAAAGTCTTTCGGCAAATGTGCTCCGATTAAATGTATCGCCGCCCCCGGCAGTGAAGCAATCATCCACACTATCCGCTGGCACAGAGCCAGCGCCAACGCCAGCTCTGCTTCGACACCGGCATAATGGATAAAAAGGTAGGCGAGTATGCCTTCGACTACCACGGCCCCGCCGATGCTGACAGGCAGTGCTCCCAATACCCAGGTCAGTGTGAAAAAAACATAGTAATATTTGAGGCCTGCGGTAATCCCAAGATTTTTCCCAAGAAACCAGAAACCTGTTATCGTTATAATCTGCAAAAAAACCGTCAGCCCAAATGTCGCAAGAATTGTCAGAGGTTTGCTGCAGTAAATAAGTGTCGCACCTTTAAGCTTTTCAATCGCCCTGACGGAGTGGATTCGAATATACAACCAGGCCGCTCTGAGCAAAACCCTGCCCCGCCTGAGCAATACCAGCCCGCAGAAACCCGCTGCCAATACTAAAACCACCAAAAAAATAATCTGCCTGTATTCAGCAAGAAACTTAAAAGAACCGCTCCGGCCTGTGAAAGTCAATGCGTCCGCCCTGCCTCGCAGGAAAAGCATATAGGAAAAAAACGCGATTATTAATGCGCTTAACAAACCGATAAACCGGTCAACAAATACACTCAAAACCGCTTCGAACTTTTTTGGCGTGTGTTTTGTAACGTACCAGGCACGAAGCAGATCACCACCCACTGAACCGGGCATAAAATTATTGTAAAACCACCCCAGGAAATTGAGTCTAATGGCAGCCCAAAAATCTATAAAGATAGATTGCGTTCTGAGCAGCAGCCACCAGCGAAACCCCACCATTACCTGACAGATGACAAAAATACTGAGTGTTACAACAAAAACCCCCAAATTCATTCGACGAAAAATCGAGGCTAAATTACTCCACCTCTGTCCACGAGATACCCACACTATCGCCCAAATGACGCCAACGGCAACCACCAAAATACGCAGAAACAGGAAAACGTATTTACTTTTCTCAGCTTTCGTCTTGGGCATTGAAGTAGTTTGCCTTGAAAAACCTTGTTTTTGCAGATAATAACGGTTAAAATTTATATTTGCAAGACACTAAAAATAACAATTTAGGAGACTAAGGACTTGTAAATAAATTATCTTCCATTCTTGACTGTCGTCAGACAAGTTTTGGCTGGCTGCGGCCCTGCCTGCCGGCAGGCAAGTTCGGCTGGCCTTGTCCTCGCTGGAGCCAAAACGAAACTCGCCTGCCGGCGGTCAAGGCCTAATTTCTTTACCAGTCCTAAACAGATGGGTACCAAAGAAAACATTGAAGAGGGCGCAGAGTTTATTCCGAAATTCGATTCTAAGGGTCTGATAACAGTTGTAGCCCAGGACAGCGAGACCGGCCAGATATTAATGGTCGCTTATATGAATCGTCAGGCACTTGAGCTGACAATCCAAACCGGGTATGCCACATACTTCAGCAGGTCGCGCCAAAAACTATGGAAGAAAGGCGAGCAGAGCGGCCACGTCCAAAAAGTAGAACAAATACTGGTCGATTGCGACCAGGATTGCATAGTTCTCAAAGTAACCATCGAAGCCGGCCAATGCCATGCTGGTTATCGGTCCTGCTTTTACCGCGCACTAAAGAAGAACACGGAGAAAAAGCTGGAATTTATCGCAGACAGGACCTACGACCCGAAAAAAATCTATCGGAAATAAAGCTGTTTTTTGCCCTTGCGGCTGTATATCTGCTTGCTACAAAGAAAGTTAGCACATCTGTGCTTCAGCAGACGAAAAAAAAACGATTATTTCAGAATTTTTCCTTGTTTTCAGGGCAATAATGTGGTATCTTATTGCTTGTAAACAATAGACTTAAATAGACTTAGTGAGGAGTGGCAACAATGTTTGTCTTTCGTGGTTTAGGTCTCATTCCTTATAAAGTGTAAGGTGTACAGGAAAAAGAACGTCTCAAAATCAAAATTTTTTAATCATTTTACCGGAGGACTTAACTATGAAAAGGTTTAAATCAAAGGTGTTATTGGTTTGCGTGCTGGCCTTACTGCTCGGCACGGCACAAGTCGGCAATGGGGCGGTGCCACTCAATGACAACCGTCTTCGCGCAAAGACGGTCGGTAACGTAACGAACCTGGCATTCGACACCACCGAGGCAACGATAGATGGTCCTGAGCTCTGTATGAAAAGCCGGAACATCTGGTATTGCTATACTGCTACTTGCACCGGCGCCGTTACTGTCAGCCTGTGCGGCAGCAGCTTCGATACCAGGATTGCCATCTATAATGGATGCAGCTCAACCCCGACTTTGAATGACATGGTCAGATGCAACGATGACTTCTGCAGTAGGCAATCGGAGGTTACTTTCCCTGTAACCTTCGGCAACAAGTACCTCATCGAAGTTGCCGGATTCAACCGCAATTCGTATGGCGAGGGTATAATGAACATCACCTGTGACGGCGCGACTAGTTCACCACACAATGACGACTGGTTTAACGCGCTTCCGGTCGGTGACATATTGAATTTGCCGTTCGACACTACTGTTGCGACATTCGACGGTCCCGGCGTTTGTATGACCACGCCCAATATCTGGTATTGCTATACTTCTATTGTTCCGTTCATCTGTGACGTTACTGTCAGCCTCTGTGGTAGTGAGTTCGACACCATGCTTGCCATCTATGACGGTTGCGAAACCAGCCCGACATTGAATAACTTAATAGAATGCAACGACGACAATTCCTGCGGTTTTCAGAGCGAGATCACCTTTGTCGCAATCCCCGGCCACCAGTACCTGATCGAGGTCGGCGGGTTCAACGCTAACGAAACGAGCGGCCGGGGTAAAATAAATATCAGCAGCAACTGCAATGTGCCGCCTATCGGGCTTAACGACGAATGTATTAACGCAACACCCATCGGTAACGTATGGAACCTGCCGTTCGACACCAGCACTGCAACGCAAGATGGTCCCGGCCACTGTATGACCAGCCAAAACATCTGGTACCGTTATACCGCTCCGAGCACGGGTAACGTTACCGTCAGCCTGTGTGGCAGCAGCTTCGACACAAAGCTCGCCATCTATAACGGCGGCGACTGCGACCCGGCGCCTGGCAAGATGATAGAATGCAATGACGACTTCTGTGGTCGGCAATCTGAGATCACCTTCGGCGCGATCGCCGGCAACCAATATCTCATCGAGGTTGGGGGATGGACCAGCACCGATAAGGGTCAAGGTGTGTTGAATGTCCGTGTCGAAGGAGAGCTACCCCCCCAACTGTCAAACGACGACTGCCATAACGCAAAGCAGATAGGTAACGTAACGAACCAGTTGTTCGACACCTCCGAAGCGACGTTCGATGGCCCCGGACACTGTATGACCAGCTCAAACATCTGGTACCGCTATACCGCCACATGCACGGGTAGTGTTACTGTCAGCCTCTGTGGCAGCGGCTACGACACCAAGCTTGCCGTCTATAATGGGCCTGACTGCAATCCGTCGTTTAGCGACCTGATCGAGTGCAACGACGACTCCTGTGGTTGGCAGTCCGAGCTTACCTTCGACGCGACCGCCGGCAAGCAGTACCTCATTGAAGTTGGCGGTTTCGGCTCCAACACCGGTGAGGGAATGATAAGTATTAGCTGTGAAGGGGTACCACCAATAGAATCAGACCTCGGCGATGCACCGGACAGCACTAACAATTTCAACAGGCGCATGACCGCATATCCCAAGGGAGGATTTTCGGGAGTCCGTGCCCATTATCCCACTGTCTATAACGACGGCAGTGGTACCGGGCCTCATGGGCCGATTCACTTTAACCCTCTGGCTGTGGCTCATCTGGGTAAAAAGATTACTCATGAAAACGAAGCTGACATCGGCCTGGACCAGGATGTCCTCAACAACATCAGGCCCACAGCCAACGCGCCGGACAATGACAAGGGCGACGATGGTGTTATCTTCCCGCTCAATATGCCACAGTGTCGCTGGACTACGTTTGACTATATTGTCAACGTTATCAACCCAGGTACCAACCTTTGGGTCAATGTCTGGTGCGACTGGAACCGTGATGGTGACTGGGACGACGACAGTAACACCGACTCAGCTCTTATCTGCACCAAGGGGATTGTATCGGAGTGGGCCGTACAAAATCAGTATCTTTTCAATCTGCCGGCCGGATTAAACCAGCTCACAACACCGGCATTCCTGTCCCGGCATCCGGACGGTGGTGCCAAGCAAATATGGATGAGGGTCACTCTTTCTGAGAAGCCCTGGACGGGCGGCAGTGACCCCGGCTCCAGAGGTAATGGCGGTTCGGGACCACAGGATGGATACGAGATTGGCGAAACGGAAGATTACTACTTCATCCCGGATAAAAGCTTCTCGATATGTGAAGATTTCAACGGCGATGGGGTAATTAACCTCGAAGATTTGGCGGCTTTCACAGGCGAATGGCTTGAGAACTGTCCGTAGTAACTTTGTGGAATATCTGATTTACAACAAACAAAGGCTGTGAGTGAGAGGCACTCACAGCCTTTGTTATTATACCAATTCTAATTAAAAAATGCTGATAAGATTGCGTATAATGCCGGCTGAAAGGCCTGGATTCCTGCTTTCGCAGGAATGACAATCCAGGCGGTCGGCAGAAGTTGAAATGAATCTATCCTTTGAGCCTCGATAAATTTGTCTATCATTGGTTGTTAGTGTTTATTTGAGGTTTGTTTTTGCCTGCTCAATTGTCAACGCAGGCAGAGGCAGTCCAAGCAGGGAGTAAAACACCGAAACCAGGGGCCACATAATAATCTGAAAGCCTCCGAGCAGCAGGAATCCTATAAGTATCAGCATACCAAATCGGGCAAAGTTTCTATACGTCTTGATAGCCGTTGGAGACTTCAAGCCGGCATAGACCATTCTTGAGCCGTCTAAAGGCGGTATGGGAATGAGGTTGAATACGGCCAAGATAAAATTGATAAATATAGCCCACAGTACAAAATTACCAATGAGCGACATCGCTTGTAAACGAAGGACGTGGAAGACAATGGCCAAAATAAGAGCAAGCAATATATTGGCAAGGGGGCCGGCGGCTGCAACTCTGAAGATCTGCTTTTTCGTCAGGACCGAAAAGTCGATGGGTACAGGCTTCGCCCAGCCAAACTGCACCAGAAGCGGCATAATAATTGTGCCGAAGAGACTAATATGGGCCAAAGGATTCAAAGTCAGGCGTCCCATTCTCTTGGCTGTGTCATCACCATATCGGTAGGCCAACCAGGCATGGGCATATTCATGAATAGTTAAAGATACAAGAAAAATAGGAAGAACGAACAGAATTCTCGAAATTTGGCTACTTAACATCGCATCGCACCTGTTACCGCAAAAATAAGATAATTTTTTCTTCGCAAGAATAGGCTTTAGCCCATCGGCTTATCCAACAATACTTTCGCCACATCCTTAGCGAAGTATGTTATAAGAATATCTGCACCTGCGCGTTTGATGGAGGTGAGTAGTTCCAGCATTGCTGCCTTTCCATCCAAGAGTCCCGCGGCGGCGGCGCTCTTTATCATCATATATTCGCCGCTGACGTTGTAGGCGGCGAGTGGACAATCAAAACGCTGCCGTGCTCGCGCAATTATATCAAGATAAGCCAGGGCAGGTTTTACCATCACAATATCAGCACCTTCTTCGATATCGAGTGCAATCTCGGCCATAGCCTGCTCGGTACTGGCGGCAGGGTCCATCTGGTAGGTTTTGCGGTCGCCGAAAGCAGGGGTAGATTCGGCGGCATCTCTGAACGGCCCATAAAAAGCAGAAGCGTACTTTGCCGCATACGACATAATCGCCACGTTCTCAAAGCCGTTTTTTTCGAGCGCTTCACGAATGTACCTTACTCGGCCATCCATCATATCCGAAGGAGCAACAATATCGGCACCGGCCTGGGCGTGCGAGAGGGCCATCTTGGCCAGAAGCTCGCAGGTCGGGTCGTTATCGATTTTGCCGTTCTCTCGACTACGCACCTTAGGCACAAGCTCGGGACAAGCTTTGATAACTCCGCAATGGCCGTGGTCGGTGTACTCGCAAAGGCAAACGTCGGTAATTACCAGAAGCTGCGGCGCGGCTTTTTTGATTTCTTTGATAGAGCGCTGGACAACGCCGTCTTCGGCCCAGGCCTGTGAGCCGATATCATCTTTTTTGCCCGGCAGACCGAAAAGCAGTACCGCAGGTATGTTTAGTGAAGCCACTTCAACAGCTTCGGCGGCAATCGTGTCCGGCGAAAAGTGGAAACAATCGGTCATTGTTTTAATCGGGGCTTTGAGGCCTTTGCCTTGCCGGACAAATAATGGATAAACCAAATCATCAACACTTAAAGCGGTTTGTCGCACCAGTCTTCGCATTGAATCGCTGCTGCGCAGTCTTCGCATTCTGATTTTTGGAAAGCCCATAATTTACTCCTTCGGAGAAACTCGAAATTCAAATGTTTAAATGACCAAAACATTCAGGATTTTGAATTTTTGTCATTTGAGTTTGTTTCCACCGCAAGGTGTCCTGCGGAGTGCTTCGGCTTTCGAATTTCGGATTTAATCTATTTATACTTTATACGTTTGCTCTATTGCATCAAGTAAGCCGTCAAGGGTGTGGTCCGTGGCTGTTAAATCAATGCTGAGGCCAAGCGTTTTCAAGCGTTCGGAAGTTACCGGGCCAATGGATGCGACTTTGACTTTGGCGGAATTTATCAGGTCGCTGCGGATTTGCTCGAAGAATCCATTTACCGCAGAAGGACTGGCAAAGGTCAGCCAGTCAATCCGGCTGTTGCTGATTTTTTCAATTAGCCACACGCATTCGCTTTTTTGTTCTATCGCTGTATAAACAGCTACATCCTGAACTTCGGCCCCGCCTTTGTCCAAAATCTCAACAAGCTCATTTGAGGCAAGCTGTGAACGTAAAAGCAAAACCTTTTTGCCTCGTAAGTTTGCATAGCTGATTAATTGTATGCCAAGCTCCTTACCGGTAAAAACGCTCGGGACAAAATCCGCTCTGATGCCGAATTCGCTTAATTTAGCCGCAGTTCTGCTACCTATTGCGGCAATTTTGGCAGAGCCGAAAACTCTGGCATCTTTGCCTAAACCCTGTAAAGCTTCAAAGAATATCGTTACGCCGTTGCCGCTGGTAAAGATTATCCAATCGTATTCGGTTATTTTTGCGAGCGTGCGTAAAAACTCGTTCGTCTCCGTCAGGGGCTTGATTTTTATTGCTGCAAATTTCAGCGGATTACCGCAGCGAGAAATAATCTTAGCTGCAAAATCAACATTGCCGACAGCGTCCCGCGTTACGACAATATTTTTGCCAAACAACGGCTTTTTCATAAACCAGTTCAACCGGGTGTTACTGCCCGCAGCGGCACCGATGACTACAATCGCCGGCGGTTCGATCCCCTGCTGCTTACACTTTTCGCTTATATCATCAAGAGCAGCTTTTACAACTCTCTGAGTTGGGAAAGTGGCATCAGCGATTACCGCCGTGGGTGTATCGGCGCCCATACCATTTTCCATTAGTCGTTCAGCAATAGAATTAAGATTGCCCATCGCCATATAGAAGACTATGGTGCCGCTGAATTTGGCAAGCAGGTGCCAGTCGATACTGCTATCTCGCTTACCCTGGGCTTCATGGCCGGTTACAAAAACCACCTGCGAGCTGTATTCTCTGTCGGTCAGCATGATACCGGCATAGGCAGCGACGGCGATACCGGCGGTTATGCCGGGGACTATTTCAAAACCGATACCGGCTTCAATAAGAACTGCAAGCTCTTCGGCACATCTGCCGAAGATACAAGGGTCGCCGCCCTTTAAGCGCACGACGGTTTGGCCGGCGGAGGCTTTTTCGAGCAGCAGCCTGTTAATTTCTTCCTGCGTAACCGAAGCACCACTGGTACGTTTGGGCACGTGGATAATCTCAGCGTCGGCGCGGGCAAACTTGAGCAAAGCCGGGTTGGCTAATTTATCGTAAATTATACAATCGGCAATCTTAAGAACTTCCGCACCGCGAACGGTAATCAAGTCCGCCCTGCCAGGGCCGGCACCAACAAGATATACAAAACCTTTATCCACAGATTTCACAGATTAAGAAAACCACAGATTTCACAGATTAAGAAAAACGGTATGCACAGCATACCCTACAAAATAATTACGTTAAGATACCAGATATAGCCGGAGAACGCTATTGATTTTGCTAAAAACAGATTTCACAGATTAACATAACCACAGATCCATTCTTCGCAGTACTACTGCTACGAAGGATAAATTTCATAGATTGATTATTTGAACCGCAGAATGTCGAATAGAGAATATCCAATTACGAAGTGGGATTGCTTCGCCGCGCTCACAATGACAATGAAAACCTCCAATAAATTAGGGGGCTAAATATTGTTGGTCATTGCCCTGTGTATCCGCAGACTCCGACCCGAGGTGAGTTCACTACAGGTAGGAGCATATCCTCGCCGCACTTGTGTTCGGCAGCACACTTATTGCAAAGCCATCCTTCGCCCGACCATAAACACTCGCAACACACGTGAGCAGCCGTTTTGCCGCAGGACGTACAGGGAATTGAGGGAGGCTCATTCATGGCTAAAACTGCGATGGACTTGCCCTTAATTTGTTTTTGCTCTTGGGAGACAACCTTCAGCGCCAGGTGCGTAGTAGAGCCGAAGTCATACTCATAGTGAAACTTCATACCGGGACTAAGGACTTTATCCAGCCTGGCCCCCATGCTTTTGTCGTCAAACTCTGCCATTGGTGCTACCGAGTACGTTATGCCCTCAATCGTAAACGCGCTCATGTGGCCGCAGCACTCCAGCCAGATTCGTCTAAGAAAACTGTCCAGAACTTCGAGCTTTGCATTAGCAGGTACCTCAAGATGCATCCAATAATCGGACGAGTAGCGTGCTTCAACCACAAGATGAAAGATTTTTGTTTTCCGCGGACTTCGGCCGGGAGGAGATGACGTCTTGGAATCCCGCCCTTTTTGTTTGCACGATTTGAGGTGTCTGGTCATCGCTGACTTGCTGAAAGTGCTGCCGCAAAGATTGCACTTTCCTTTGGACATTTGCCTTGTCATTTTTCGAACCTCCATTACAATATCCTCTTTATCTTTTTTATGAAAAGCGGATAACCCCCAAATGAATTTGGAGGCTAAATATTTTTCGATTATAATATATTCTAAGCACGGCAATTACAAATATCAACTCCAAATTGCACTGAACAAGAAACAGGCTGAACGAGCATCTGTAAATATTCTTGCAAATAATATATATTTGGCCATAATCACCCGTGTTGAGTTTATAGATGGGCATAAAGGAAATCTGATGAATAAGTTCAGACGAGCTGTAATGTGGGTTGGGCTGGCGCTGATTATCCTATTGCTCTTTGTGTCTGTCTATGGTGCATTTATCGGCGCCGAGCGGGCACAGAGCTTTATTAACCGCCTGCCATTGATGGTTTACTGGATAGCTTTTCTGCTTCTGTTGATTGTAGCCCTTTCGGTGTTTCGTCGATTGGTCCGCGTGCCCGGCCTGTTACTAATACACTTGGGCTGTGTTTTTATTCTTGCAGGCTCTATGTGGGCATCAGAGGCCGGGCATAAACTCCAGAAAAAACTGTTCGGCATCGACAAGATTACAAAAGGCCAAATGGAAATCCACGAGGGACACTCAGACAACCGCGTTTTAGATGACAACATGCAGATAAAGGAGCTGCCATTCTCG
Organism: Planctomycetota bacterium; assembly: GCA_022566315.1. Taxonomy (GTDB): domain Bacteria; phylum Planctomycetota; class Phycisphaerae; order Sedimentisphaerales; family Anaerobacaceae; genus NIOZ-UU13. Next base: position 10,401 of record JADFJC010000055.1, on the reverse strand, counting down.
GTAGAACTCAAGGACTTCCAAATAGAATATTACAAGCCGGCGTACCTGTATGTCCAAACCAGAGATGGCCAGGGCTGGAAAATACCTGTTGAAATCGGTTCCGAATTTCCTTTAGGCCCGGAGTTCGGCACGGTAAAAATCCTAAGAACGTTCGAGAATTTCAAAGTCACAATCGAGGACGGAAACAGAAAAATTATCGACGACCCACAGCCCGGCTTAAATCCGGCATTAGAGGTCCAGATTACATCCCCCCAGGGCCAGGTAACTACCAAATACGTCTTCGAGCGATTCGGCGGACATACTCGCCCTGAAGATAAACTTGCACTGAGCTATCGCAGAGTTATTAGTGATTATATAAGCCAGCTCCGGATCATTAAGGACGAAAGGATAGTTGCTGAAAAGGACATCGAAGTAAACCACCCTCTTAGCTTCGGCGGATACCGTTTCTACCAGCATTCTTACGACGCCGAGGCCGGCCAATACACCGTTCTTATGGTCGTTTCCGATACGGGTGTGGGTGTGGTCTTTGCCGGCTGCTGGATGCTCTGTATCGGTGTCTTCTGGCATATGTGGCTAAGGCATATAGTAGGTTTTGATGTTGGCAGCAGCTTTGTGCATATAACTGCAAGGATAAAAACAAAAAACAAATAAATGGAAATTAAATATACAATTCAGGGCTTATTGATTTACGCGACCATTGCCGCATATCTGTGTGCGTTCGTAACGAGTCTGTTGCGCCGCGCAAAAACCGGACACATCCTATACCTGTTCGGCTTTGCAATTGCTGTTTTTTCTTTTGGTTATCGCTGGTATCACGTCCGGCACGTGCCTTTGCAGAATCTCTTTGAGGTGTTCCTGTGCTTAGGTATGATTTATCCGGTTTCATTGTTTTGCCGGCGTTTCCTGCGTGTAGGTGGTTACAGTGCCGATATGCTTATAGGTGTCATAGTTCTTTTTCCTGCCGGCTTTGTCTTCAACGCCGAGCCGCAGCAATTGCCGCCGGCCCTGCAAAGCTGGCTTTTTACGCCTCACGTCGCCGTCTATATGCTGTCATATATCATTATGGCAAAGGCGACCTTCCATGCCATTTCGCAATTAGCCGGCAAAGGCCCCAAACCAAACGAAAATCTCCTGCCGCCTGAGCAGGCAACTTATCGTATAATCTGTGTCGGCTTTCCGCTACTAACGCTCGGGCTTGTCCTCGGCAGTTACTGGGGTAAATTGGCCTGGGGCGATTACTGGGGCTGGGACCCTAAAGAACTCTGGTCGCTGGCATCCTGGCTGGTCTATGTCGGGTATTTCCATTTCCGTTATATGTTTGGCAAGAAGCACCCGCGGATTAACAGCTTCTGGGCGATTGCGGGTATGGCGGCCATTATAATAACTCTGCTCTGGGTAAACCTCTCCAGACTCTTCCCCGGCCTGCACAGCTACGCGTAACATCAGACAGACAAAGCTCAGAGCAGCAAAATTAGTATGAATCGAAGCAACTTCTTAATTCAAGGAGGTAAAACAATGCTGCGAAAGAGCAAAATTGGACTGCTGTTTGTCACCCTGTCGTTTGTCGTCGGATGTGGAAAGGCGGTCAAAGATGATACTTTGACGATTGCAGAAAAGGGCGTGGCCAAAGCCGTCATAGTTATTGCCGAGGACGCTTCCGAACCCGAACAGCACGCCGCTGCTGAATTAGCTGACTTCCTGCAGCAGATAACCGGCGCGAAGTTCGACATAGTCCACCCCCCCGCCGCCAAACGGTCCCGTCTTTTAGTTGGGCCGAAAGCTGCTAAATCAGCCGCTGCCGACTTTTCCACCGATGGGTTAGGTGCCGATGGCATAATCATCCGCACGGTAGGGAACGACCTTATATTAGCCGGCGGTCATCCACGCGGGACACTCTATGCGGTTTATACTTTTCTCGAAGACCATCTCGGCTGCCGATGGTGGTCCTCGACCGAAAGCGCTATACCCAAAAAGCCGACGCTTAAAGTAGGAAAATTAGATGTCCGTTATGTGCCGACGCTGGAATACCGCGAGCCGTACTGGTTCGATGCTTTCGACGGAGACTGGGCGGTGCGAAACAGGTGTAACGGAAACCGTCCCCGGCTGGATGAAAAACGCGGCGGCAAACACACCTACGAAGGATTTGTGCACACGTTTAATCGGTTAATCCCTCCGGATAAATATTTCAAAGACCATCCTGAATGGTTCAGCGAAATCAAAGGCAATCGCACCCAAAAACGTGCTCAACTGTGCCTGACAAATGAAGAAATGCGCAAGGAGCTCCTCAAGAACCTCAAAGCAAATCTGCGAAAAAATCCGGCCGCCACTATCGCCTCGGTCTCACAGAACGATTGGCACGGCAATTGTCAATGCGCTAAATGCGCCGCTATCGAAAAAGAAGAAGAAGGTCCGGCGGGATTGATGCTGCGATTCGTCAATTCCGTGGCCGATGATATTAAAGAGGAATTTCCGAATGTTGCCATAAGCACGTTGGCTTATCAATATACACGCAAGTCTCCCAAATACGTAAAGCCGAGGGACAATGTTATTGTGCGTCTGTGCAGTATCGAGTGCTCGTTTAGTAAACCGCTGGCCGACGAACGAAATAAAGAATTCCGCGATGATATCGTCGGCTGGTCGAAGATAAGCAATAGGCTGTACATCTGGGACTACACTACGAATTTCAGACATCACATAATGCCGCATCCTAACCTGCGCGTGCTGGGGCCGAATGTAAAGTTCTTTGCCGACCACAATGTCAAAGGTATCTTTGAGCAAGGCGCTTACACCACGAACGGCGCCGAGATGGCCGAACTGCGAGCCTGGGTGCTGGCTAAGCTGCTGTGGGACCCCAAGCGGGATGGGCAAGAACTAATTGACGAATTCATCGCCGGCTATTACTGCCTTGCCGGCCCTTATATCAAGGCTTATTTGAAAGTTACGCATGATGCGGTCGAAGCCAGCGAAGACTGGCTCGGCTGCTTCGAAAAGTACACCGCTAAATTCCTTTCCTTCGAGACGCTCAGCGAAGGCCTGGCTCAACTCAAAGCCGCCGAAGCAGCCGTCGAGGACAACCCGGAGCTGCGATTCCGCGTCCAGGTCGCCCAGCTTCCCGTAATGTACACCTTTATGATGCGCTGGGACGAGATGCGCGAAAAGGCCGAAGTTAGCGGTGCTGATTGGCCTATGCCGGACTCAATCAAAACGGCCTACGAGCATTTTTTGAAAGTCGCCAAGAAAAAGAACATCACCCGCCTCAATGAATGGAATGAGGGCTTCGGCGCTCTCGAAAAGGCGCTCGAACGCACTAAAAAATAACTGCCCTGCGACAACAACATAGGCCAAAAAAGGTTTTAGCATTTGGACTTGACTCTTTTGCCGGGTTCTGGTATACTTATAGCAACCTACGGTGAGAATCGGGTTTGGAAATCGTTATTTGCGAAATTCCAAGACTACGTCTCATCCTCAAGAAAGGAGGAGCTACATGGTTCAAAAAGTTCGCACAATTAGCCGGTTACTGGTGATTTGCGCGATTTCCATGGTCGCTGCCGATTGGAGTGAGCTATATTGCCACAACTCGGCCCTGGGTGCAACTCTGCAGAACAAAACTAAAACCGTGGAACGCCAGTACGCACCGGACCGAAAGGTGGACATCCTTCACATCACGATTGATGTTACGCCGGACTTCAAGGCAAGGACCGTTGCCGGTACTACTACGATCAGTTTTACGCCTATTAGCAAACCACTAACTGAACTTAGATTGGACGCAACCGATCTTTCGGTCTCTTGTGTTACTTCGAGCGCCAAAATTGCCGACTATAGCGTTACAGACAAAGCTATCACAATCATCTTTGACCCCCCTGTTCCGGTTGGGGACAAGGCGACGGTGACAATTGCTCACGAGACCGAGCCCAAACGCGGCCTCTACTTCCGTACACCTGCGATGGGTTATAAAGAGGAGGACACCCATCTTTTTACACAGGGCGAATCACACCAGGCCCCGTACTGGTATCCCAATTACGACTATCCCAACGAGCGCTCTACCTCAGAGGTTATTTGCCGTGTTCCTGTGGATATGACAGTCCTTTCGAACGGCAGACTTGTCTCTGAGGAGATAGATTCCGAGAGCGGGCTTAAGGTTGTAACATGGCTGCAGGATAAACCGCACGTTAATTACTTGATAGCACTGGTGGCCGGAAAACTAAAGAAAATTGAATCACGCTACAAGGATATTCCTCTGGCTTTCTATACACCTACATCCCAGATTGACCAGGCAAAAAACTCATTCAAAGACACCGCGGACATGATGGAGTTTTTTGAGAAAGAGATTGGTGTGCCCTATCCGTGGAACAAGTATTATCAGGTTGTTGTCCAGGATTTCGTTGCAGGCGGGATGGAAAACACCACCCTTACCATCCTTACCGAAGGTACACTTTTTACGAACAAAACAGAGAACATCCGTTCGAGCCAAAGCCTTGTAGCACATGAGCTTGTTCACCAATGGTTTGGCGACTATGTTACGTGCAAAGATTGGAGCCACCTCTGGCTTAATGAAGGTTTTGCTACATACTATGAAGATTTATATGACGGCTATAAAAATGGGCGCGACTCTATGCTGTACGGTCTTTATAGGTCATCCCGCGGCGTGTTGTCGAAGCGTCCCACCCATAAGCCCATCGTACACAAGTCCTATGCCTCCGCGGATGAACAGTTCGACTACCGTGCCTATCCAAAAGGCGGCTGGGTGCTGCACATGCTGCGCACAGAATTAGGCGAGGAACTGTTCCGTAAGTGTGTGAAAACATATCTCGAACGACACGCTTTAAGCAGTGTGGTAACAGAGGACTTTCGGTCGGTGATAGAGGATCTGACCGGCAGGTCATTCGATAGGTTTTTTGACCAGTGGGTTTATCATGGTCGGCATCCTGACTTGAAGGTCAGCTACAACTGGTCGGGAAAAGACAAGCTTGCGAAGGTCTCCATTGAGCAGACGCATGAGGTCAATGACAAGGTGATGCTTTTTCATTTTCGTACGAAGGTTCGTTTTGTGATTGAGGATGAGAACATAGACCGTGAGATAGTTATCGATAGTAAACGGCATGATTTTTACTTTTCGCTGCCCAAAGAGCCGAATATCGTTCGATTCGATCCTGATTATGGCTTGCTGGCCAATATCAAGTTTGAAAAGCCAACAGCGATGCTGTACGAACAGTTGGAAAATAAGGATGACGTAATTGGGCGATTGCGGGCAATTGATGCGCTTAAGAAAAAGGAAGACAAGAAGACGGTCTCAAAGCTAAAAGATGTCCTTAACAACGACCCGTTCTACGGGGTCCGCAGGGGGGCCTCGGCGGCCTTGCGTAACATCCATACTAATGAGGCGTTCGATGCACTTGTCGAGTCAATCGATCAGCCGGATGCCCGCATCAGGCTACAGGTTGTTGGAGATATTGGCGGATTCTACCGGCCCGAAAACTTCAGGCTGATAAAACGGGTTCTAAAAAGCGAGAAGAACCCGGAAATTCTCTACAGGGCGATCCGTAATCTTGGTCAATACCATCATAAAGATACGCGACGTTTACTTATGAATTATCTTAAATCCAAATCTTACCACAACAGATTAGCGGTCGCAGCCGTGCAAGCCATCCGCATGTTAGACGAGCCTTTCTTCATTGCGCTTCTTCATAGAACCTTAAGTGAGCGTGAGCAGCAGTTCACTTCCCGGGACTTCGCCTCGGCCCTGAACACGCTGGCTCATATAAGCCGCAACGAGGAAAACAAAACAAAAGTGCGTAACTTTTTGGCCGGCTATGTTAACCATCCGAATCAAAGAATTCAAACTGGAGCGATTAACGCACTGGGAACACTTGGCGACCCCAAAGCCATTTCGCTTGTCGAGACATTTTCCGGTGATGACCCTGGTGATCGCATCCAGCGGTCAGCGAAAAATGCGCTCAAAGCACTACGTGAGAAGAAACAGCTTGTTCCCGAAGAAATCATCCGGCTACGCGAAACGGTCGATAAGTTAAAGAAAGAAACTGAGAAACTCAAGGACGATCTGGATGATATAAAAAAGCGGCTCGATGCAAAGGAGAAAAGTGAAGAAAGCAAGGATGATAAATAGTACCAATTGCAGTTAGAAATTACCGAAAAGATTGCAAATTATATTAACTGAGAGAGCCTGGATTCCTGCTCTCGCAGGAATGACAAGCTTAGGCAACTCGCCGCGATGCGTCGCAGCGGATCGGCAATCAATAAATAGAATTAGTTAAGTTGTTGACCAGATCCCTCCACTCCGCCCCCGTGCTTTCTTGCGAAAGCAATAACGGGGGCTCCGGTCGGGATGACCCTGCATTCTTTTTCTAATTTTTTGAACGCAGAGCCATTTTTTGCGCACATTTTGGGGGTGCAATTACACTATAATAACAGAAGCTGATATCAGCGAATCTTACGAATTGGTGGATTTGTTTTGAATTTGAATTCAGAAACAACATTAGTCGAAGCGGCCCAAAACGGCCATTTGGAAAGCTTCGGTGCTCTCTATGAGCGCTATCACAGCTCTATGGTCGCACTGGCTTACTCGATGCTGGCCGACAGGGACATGGCAGAGGATGCTGCACAGGAAGTCTTCGCGATAGCCTGTCGCGACCTAAGGAGTTTGAAAAGTAAAGAAAGATTTGCAGCCTGGTTAGTCGGCATTTGCAGGAATGTATCGAGGCAAATGCTAAGAGCCAACAAGAGCAGAGGAGTTGCTCCGGACAATGATTTTACTGTTGTTAGGCGTGACGATATGGAAGGCCGCCGGGAGGCGATTCGCAAGGCGGTCTGGAGCCTTCGAGAGCCAGAGAGAGAATTGATTGTCATGCGTTACTTCGACGGATTCTCGCAGGGACAGATATCGGAAGTTCTGGACATATCGTCGCAGGCAGTAAACGGCCGGTTAGTTAGAGCAAAACGTAAGATTGCAGAGTATTTGAAACGTAACGGTTTCACAGGAGGCGATTATGAAAACGCCTGAAAATGATAAATGGCTTGATGATGCCCTTGCAGAAACAATCGGCTCGAAAAAACCACAAACGGGCTTCGAACAGTGGAAGCAAAAACACCCGGAAGCCATTCAAATGTTAACCTCGCGGGCCCGGTCAAAAGCTTTGACAACAAAACGCCCGCTCAGTATAAGGAACATAATTATGAAAAGTCCAATTACAAAATTAGCCGCTGCGGCAACGATAATTATAGCGGTGATTATCGGCATAAATCAATTCGGCGGTTCTATTGAAAGTGTAGCCTTTGCCGATGTCATGCAAAATATCCAAAACGCTCAAACTTTGACTTACCGAAGCGTTATTACGCCGGTAGATCAGGAACCTCAGGTTTCTAAAACTATGGTCCTCGAACCACATCTTATGCGGGTGGAATTACCGAACGGAAGGGTTTGGATTCTCGATCATAGTCAAGGTAAAGCACTCCTTCTGGATTCAAAAAATAAGCAGGCTGTAATGTCGTCCACGCCTCAAAAAACATTGGGCTTGTACGATACTTTCCGAGACTTCCGCAATAACCCCGATTTTTCTGTCAGCCGGATTGGCCGAAGCACAATCGACGGAATGCAAGCAGTAGGTTTTCAGTTGACAAGAGAAAATGATGAGAATGTGATAATCGTATGGGCCAATCCTCAAACCTCGCTCCCTATACGTATTGAACGGACTGTAAAAGACAAGGATGGGCAGGTTATTAAAAGCGTAACTACCAACATTATTTTCGATGCCGAACTGGACCAGTCGCTTTTTCGCCTCATCCCGCCTGAGGGATACACTCATAGATTTGTTGACGGGCCGCATGAGCGTACCGTCAAACTCACAAAACGCATGAACTCGGCTAAAAACATGCAGAAGATATTGCTGGCCTGTATGGTTTACGCAAAGGATCATGAGGACCAATGGCCAGACAGTCTGCAAGACCTTACTCAGCGTAGATTGGCCAGAGATACTTTAATCAATCCAAGGCAACCGGAACGAGAGATCGGTTATGTTTATGTAAAACCAAGAACACCCTTATCACCCTCCCAGATTGTGCTATATGAGAAATATGACTCATGGGGCGATGGCATTAACGTTGGTTATGTTGATGCTCATGTACAGTTCATTAAAAAAGAGTCTAACTTTAAAAACGACATCCAAAAACCGATCGAAGCCAGGTAGTTCTGCAAAAAGTAAAAAGAATGGTAACAATATAAAGGCCAGGCAATAGAGCTTGGCCTTTTTTGTGCGCGTATTTATATATTGTGTGCAAAGGCCGCAATAAATTGCAGGCGGAATATAACCTGCGGTAAAACCACAGGCTAAATAATGAAAAGGCTCTTTATTTCATCTGTGGTTCAAGAATTCTGTTGCAAATGTCCCCATTCACCTTATAAAATATCTAAACATAATTCAATCAGTTATTTATTGAGGAGCAGAAAAATGCAACGGTATAAATTCACTTTATTACTTGCAATTTGTTTTATTTTAGCCGCTCCCGCCTTTTTGACTGGCGAGAGCGAAGCAGCAGGAGTCATTTCCGGTGAGCTGAAGAAGTGGCACAAGGTTACGCTGACCTTCACAGGCCCGCAGACCAACGAAAATGCTAAGCCCAACCCATTTCGAGATTATCGTCTTAACGTTACATTCGCTAAAGGGAAAAAGCGATACGTCGTCCCCGGCTATTACGCCGCAGATGGTAATGCTGCGCAAACCGGCGCAACGGCGGGTAATAAATGGCGAGTGCATTTTGTACCCGACGAAATAGGACAATGGTCATATACTGTATCCTTCCGCACCGGAGTTGATATTGCAATTAGTAACAAATCCGGCTCATCTGTAGCCTTAGATGGTGTTAAAGGGAGCTTTACCGTCTCTGCAACCGACAAAACCGGCTCAGACCATCGGGCCAAAGGACTGCTCAAATACGTGGGTAAACGCTATCTGCAATTCGCCGAAACGGGCGAGCATTTCCTCAAAGGCGGAGCCGACAGTCCGGAAAACTTCCTCGGCTATGCCGACTTCGATGATACTTTCGACGCCGGCGAGCTGAAACGCAAGGGTGAAGCCGCAGGTGGAAAATTTCTGCATCGCTACGCCCCGCACGTGCAGGATTGGCGTCCCGGCGACCCAACCTGGAAAAACGGAAAAGGCAAGGGTATCATCGGGGCCCTTAATTATCTGGCCTCCAAAGGTATGAACAGCGTTTATTTTCTGCCCTATAATATCGACGGCGGTGACGGCAAGGACGTCTGGCCCTGGACAAAGCCCGGCGAAAAATTCCGGTTCGACTGCAGTAAACTCGACCAGTGGGAGATTGTCTTCTCGCATATGGACAAATTAGGTCTGATGCTCCATATCATTACCCAGGAACAGGAAAACGACCAGGGTCTCGACGGCGGTGAGCTCGGCCCACAGCGTAAGCTCTATTACCGCGAGCTGATTGCCCGCTTTGCTCATCACCTTGCCTTAGTCTGGAACCTCGGCGAGGAGAACACGAATACCGACGCCCAGCGCAAGGCTTTCTGCCGATATATTAAAGACCTTGACCCATACGAGCATCCAATCGTCTGCCATACTTTTCCGGGCAAGTACGACGAGGTTTATAATCCTCTGTTGGGATACGAATATTTTGATGGGCCATCGCTGCAAACCAACGATACGCACGTCCAGACGCTCAAATGGCTCGACCGTTCCGCTTCTGCGGGCCGACGGTGGTTTGTTTGCCTGGACGAGATTGGCCCGGCCCACACCGGCGTCAAGCCCGACAAGGACGACTACTGGCACGATGAAGTCCGTAAGAAACATTTGTGGGGCAACCTGATGGCCGGCGGGGCCGGAGTGGAATGGTACTTCGGCTATAAATTCGCCCACAACGACCTGAATTGCGAAGATTGGCGCAGCCGAGAGCATTTGTGGGATATGACCCGCTACGCCCTGGATTTTTTCCGCCGATACCTGCCCTTTACTGAAATGACCGGCCACGATGAATTGACTTCCGTTAAAAACGACTATTGCTTCGCCATGCCCGGGCGAATCTACGCCATATATCTGCCGGCCGGCGGCACTACGAGTCTGGACCTGGGCGATAGTTCGGCAACCTTCACGGTACAATGGTTCAATCCGCGGACCGGCGGGTCGCTTCGGACGGGTACGGTCGATAAGATAACCGGCCCCGGCCCGGCCGCTATCGGCCAACCACCCAAAGATACCGACAAAGACTGGGTCGCGCTGATAAAGCTGAAATAAATCTATCGCAGGCAGGTAGATAGGGCATTTTTGGCATTTCTTGACGGAAATTGGGTTTGAATTGGGTTTGTTTTGTTTGAGCCTGAAGGTGGTTTTATTCTCATAATCCTTTTGTAAAAAAGCGTTTACGTTC
>JADFJC010000004.1 GCA_022566315.1 Planctomycetota bacterium | reverse complement strand
GGGTCAATTTGCAAAGACAGCTTGATTTGTTACAACGTGATGTGAGTATGCTGTTGCAATGCCAAAAAAGTTTTGAGCAAAAACTCGAATCACTTTGGAGCAAAAGTATTTCATACGAGTATCGCCTGCGAGCGATTGAAAAACATATCTCTGAATCTGACATAGCTAACAAGACCTTTTGATATGATAGAAAAGAAGGGACACTATGAGAAGAATTTTAACGGCACTTACTCTACTGTGCTGCTTATCGGCTGGTTGCGATAGTCTGCGTTTTGCGCCGACCGAGGCACAAAAGCAGAACGCCTGGCTGCACAACCGTACTGTTATGATTGCCGCCGGTACTGCAAAGGCAGAGAATACATCGGAGCAACTAAAGGCACTGACGCAGTTGAGCGAAGTGCAGAGCAGAGCGTTTAGTTCTTATTACGGACTGCCGAAAGAATTTCCGCAGGCAGAAACCGCTGAAGACGTTCTTGCCGAATCGAATTGGCAGCTCGCCCGCACTGCTTTACAGCAGGGAACCGAGCGGCCTGATGCATGGGAAGTAGCTGACTCTATGCTGGAGCTGGGTATTGGAATTTGTGCGTTATTGGGCGGAGTTTATGGGACAAGAGCTGTTGGATTCTTAAGACAAGCCAGGACAAAATCCAAAGCCCTTCAGGAGATTATCGCCGGCAACGAACTTTTCAAAAAGCAAAACGAATCCTCTACCATTGCATTCAAACAAGCTCATCAAAACCAATCGCCCCAGACCCGCCAAATCGTCGTAAAAATGAAGAATGGTCTTGTGTGATTCGTGAGACAACTCACGAGTTAGAAGTCAGCAGATATAAGATGCAAGATACAAGAAATGAATCCTATATTGATGCAGACAGGCTTGCGGAAGAGTTCCTTATCGTGAATTGCATCTGGGACCCGGTGGGTAAACTTTGCCAGGATGGTGATACTGTACATCCGGCGCTTGAACGGTATCTGGCGACGGCTTTTGTATGTGCCTTTTGAGAAGAGCTATCCGGAACATTTGCAGAATCCGCACCTTGTCAACGAATTGTCAGCAGAGCTTGGCGGCATTTAAAACTGGGCGTTCAAAGGTTTGCAATCGCTAAGACAGGCAGGTCGATTCACAATTCCGCAAAAGTGCAGAAAGGCGGTTGAGCAGTATCGCCGAGACGTCAACCCGGCACGTGCGTTTCTGTCAGATAACTATGTCGCTGATTTCGATTATGGCGGCTTGCCTACGCAGGAAGTCTATGCCTGTTATGTCACTTGGTGTCAGAACAACGGCTATAGGCCTTTAAACAGTAACAACTTCGGCAAAGATGTCAAAAGGGCTTTGCCCGGCGTAATGCGGGAGAGGAAACGAATCGCAGGAAGAGTTGTTTCTTTTTATTCGGGTATAGCGCTAAAAGAAGAATCAGAGGTGACTCATAATTTTGGAAATGTCCAATCTGAATTTGTTCAAAATTTGCCCTGGGCATAGAAGAGTTAATGTACCGATGAACCGAGAGTTTTTAGAAAAGTTTGTAACTTTATGACAGTAACTATAAAAAAAAGAAAAGTTTTCAGAAATCCTTGCGCACATCGGTACAAATGTTCAGTTGATAAGAAGAAACGACGGACTTCCGAGCCGATGCGGATTGATGAGATTCTGCCTGATGTGATGGCCAATATAAAAAAGAGAACACAGCGGCACCATCGAGTAAAAGTTGGCATTGATATAGCCGACTATACTATTAAAGAGTAAATTGGGACAGTTTACCTTTCAAAATAACGGTAAAAATCCTTACGGTGTCCGACTCTTACGACAAGAACAAGGACCTGTCTTTTTTTAACTGTGTAAGCTATGCGGAAATTGCCCGAACGGATCTTGAAGAACTCAGGTTTGCTTTTTATTGCGTCGCCCTTGCTGTGAGGATTTTCAGCTAAAGAGGAGATTTTGTTCATTATTTGCCGTTGATTTTTTTTAGCCTGTTTCCTTATAAAATCAGCGGCTGTATCTGCAATCTTAATCTTGTAAATCTTCCCTGATTTAGCCATTCGTCATTACTGTTTACAATCCAAGTTCTTTTTTGAGACTGCCGAAGCTAATAAACTTGCCTTTTTTCAATGCTTCCTTAGCAAGCTCCAAATCCATCTGGTCTTCAAGCTGTTCGAGCAGCTTCATATCATCGATTGAGACAACAGCGAATAATGGTTTGTTGTTACGTTCGACACAAATCCGCTCTCCTGCATAAGCAACTTTATTAGCATACTCCGATATATCCGAACGAAATTCACTTACTTTTACAACTGTCATTGCACTACCCTTATTTATATATATTTTGTACGTATATATCTATTCGTACAAATTGTACAAAATGTTCAGGTAAAAGTCAATTTTTTTGCAGAAAAAACCTTAGTAAAGCTATTTTTTATTAAAAAAGCCTTTTTTAAGCGTGATAAGGAAGGATTTCCAAGCCAGACAATCACTTACACTGTTCGTTTATAACGCTATCAATTGATCATACATATTAGGTCCGGATAAAAAATCCTACGAGCCTGTACAGTTGGATGAGATTCTGCCTGATGTGATGGCCAATATAGAAAAGAGGATGTACCTGGCGAATTCAACAGAAATAACACCTCGGTATCGGTATTAGATGCTCGGATTCTTGTTCGTAATTAATGAAATTCAAATTGAGCAGAGAGTACTTGACGTTGGTCAGCGATTCTGATATTTTTCGTTCGTATTAAGAACCTAATTCTTGAAAGAGAGGACATTATGGAACGAAGAACATTTCTTTCGCTAAGTGCCGGCACCGCCGGTGGTTTCTGTCTGGCCGGCTGCACAAGTCTCGAGGCGATGTTGGGAGGTTCAAAAGAGCCGTTCAGGATTTCCCTTGCCCAGTGGTCGTGGCACAGAAGGCTTCGCGGCCAACAACAGCCGAAGATGGACAATCTTGATTTCGCTGGTGAAGCCCGGCAATTCGGCATCGAGGCGGTCGAGTATGTCAATCAGTTCTTTAAGGACAAGGCTAAGGACACAAAGTATCTGGCTGAGATGAAAAAACGCGCAAAAGATAACGGCGTCAAGTCCTTATTGATTATGTGCGATGGCGAAGGTGCCCTCGGCGACCCCGACCGGCAGCGGCGTACCCAGGCGGTCGAGAACCATTATAAGTGGCTTGAGGCTGCTAAATACTTAGGCTGTCATTCGATACGTGTAAACGCCAGTTCCAGCGGCTCATACACCGAACAGCTTAAATTAGCCGCCGACGGATTGCAGCGTCTAAGCGAAAAGGCCGTTGAATACAATCTCAACGTTATTGTTGAAAATCACGGCGGTCTATCGTCCAATAGCCAGTGGCTTACCAGCGTCATCAAAAAGGTCAACCTGCCCTATTGCGGGACGCTGCCCGACTTCGGCAATTTTCCGCCGGAAGCCGATAAATATAAATCCGTCGAAATGCTGATGCCCTACGCCAAAGGGGTCAGCGCCAAGAGCTATGACTTCGACGAAAAAGGCGATGAGACCAAGATTGATTTCTACCGTATGATGAAGATTGTCGTTGATTCCGGCTACAAAAGCTACGTCGATATTGAGTACGAAGGCAGCAGACTCAGCGAAAACGACGGTATCTTAGCTACAAAAAAACTGCTGGAAAAGATTCAAAAGCAAATGATGAATATTTGAAACGAAAATAAGGTATGATTGTTGGTGTACTAACAGCTCATTTATCCATGCAGGGGATAACTTCGCTCAAGGGAAAACGAAGTATCGTCAAGAGTGTAATAGGCCGATTGAAAAGCAGGTTCAATATCTCAATTGCCGAAGTTGACCATCAGGACAGCAAGACCATCGCTGTAATCGGTATATCAATAGTCAGCAACGACTCTCATTTCATAAACCAGCAGTTTGACACCATCATCAATTTTATGCGCAACGATGGCCGATTCTACCTCGGACAAATCGAGCGGGAAACTTTCTCGTAACTCGAGCATCGAGTATCTATTCAAAGAATCTTATCGACGATAAACCTTGCGCCGAGAAATATGTCCACCGCCATCGCCGCACAAAGGGCGACCTGTCGCAACTGCCGCATCCGTAGTTTCGCACGTATCATAAAGAAAATAATCGCAGCCACAATCGCGCCGAGTACATACATTTTCCCAGCTTCGGTAAAGAGTTTTGCGTATCCCGCACCCAGTCCTAAAAATATCTGAAAGTATTCTGTTGCCAGCAGTAATGTTACGATGGCAAGGGTGCACATAATCGCTGCGACTGCCAGGACCCACCCGCGGTCGGCAAATCCAGCCGAGGCGAGCCCCTGCATACCTGCACCCACAAGCACCGAGCAGCACAACATAGGCATGGCAAACCAGATAATCGGGCTGATACCGAAGAAAGAATCGCAAAAGGACAGTATTGTGCCGATGGCGAAAATTATTATGATACTGAACCGCCGAGCCGCCAGCAGCATAGAAAAACCCATAACCAGCGCCGCCACTGGAATATGATAAAAGCCGATTAGAGTTATGTTTTGCTTGGCCGTAATAAGCGGAGCGAACAAGCCGACCAGGTCAGCTAAATGCAACCTGGCCTGTGTTGAAACCGGGAACAATCGGTAGTGAGTAGATACCTGAAAGAAAAGCACTATTGCCAGAAACGGCAGAACCGCAAGCGGAATCCTTATCCATCGCCAATTACCTTTTGGACCGAATACAGCAGGGCAAAACAACCACGGTATAATCGCCGCCAAAAGACCAGCCGTAGGGTGAAATTTAGCCAGCCCGAGTATGAATGGCCCGAAGCCGTAAATAGCTCCTGCAAACAACGACTCGCCAAATCCAGCCATCCACCGCCGACTAAGCACATAACAGCCCAGAGAGCCCAAACAAACATTCACAACAAAGAGGTCTCGTAATCGTAGCGCACTGAAACCTTTGAAATATGGTTGATATAGATACACGGCAAAGGCGACATAGATTGCCACTGCCGCGGCAAACTTGGCATATTTCGTATTTCGCATTTCTTGCTTTGTGAGCTCGGTCAGTTTGAGTTATTTAAGAACTACCTTACCGGTTCCCGTTGTTATTCTGCCTATCTCATAGACCCGCTCGCCGAATTTTGTCAGTTTCTTCGCTATTGAATTAGCGAAGTCTTCAGCCACTATCAGCACGAACCCTATCCCCATATTAAAAACTCTGAACATTTCTTCTTCTTCGACCGGCCCTGCCTTCTGCAAAAACGTAAATATCTTATGTTTAGGCCAGCTCGATTTTTTTATAGTCGCATCACAGTCTTTTGGCAGCACTCGCGGAATATTTCCTACCAGACCGCCGCCGGTAATATGCGCCATTCCGTGAACGATTCGTTTGACCTTGTATTGCGACAGCAGTTTTATTATCGACCGAACATAAATTCGTGTCGGCTCTAACAATACATCGCCCAGCACAACGCCGTCGAGTTCATTCAGCACATCAGTCATTTTAAGCTTTGCCTGCTTAAAGCAAATATTGCGAACCAGCGAATAGCCGTTGCTGTGCAGTCCGCTTGAAGCAAGACCCAGAATCACATCACCTTTTATTATTGTTTCGCCTGTAATTATTTTCCTCCGCTCGACAACCCCAACCGCGAACCCGGCCATATCGAAATCGCCCGTCGAATAGGTATCCGGCATTTCTGCCGTTTCCCCGCCGATTAGTGCGCAGTTGGCTTCTCGGCACCCGGCCGCAACGCCTTTTACAAGCTCAGCTACCATTTTCGGCTCAAGCTTATGAACCGCCAGATAATCGAGAAAGAACAATGGCTCGGCGCCCTGCACGAGCATATCATTAACGTTCATCGCAACCAAATCAATACCTACGGTGTTGAACTTTTTTATCTTGCGGGCTAACTGGATCTTGCTGCCCACACCGTCGGTGCAGGCCACAAGGACAGGATTCTTATAGTTCTTTTTGAACAGCCGTTCGTCGTAGTCGAGCCGAAACATCCCAGCAAAGGCGTTTCGCGATTCAATCACACGCGGACCGAATGTGCTGGCAACTGCCGAGTAGATTTGCCGAACCATATCCTCCCCGGCATCGATACTCACGCCGGACTGTTCGTAGCTTATATATTTACCCATCTGTCCTCAAGCATCAAGCATCGAGCTCGTCAAACATACGCATCTGGTAGTGTTCCATAGCGAACTTGTTGACCGCAATATCTACCGGTATTTTATATTTCCCGCTCCAGCAGGCGGTACAGTAATGGTCTTCCGGTAACTTCGCGCACTCAAGCATTCCTTCCAATGACATATAACCGATACTATCGACTTCAAGGAACTCTTTGATTTGTTCCAAATCGCGATTATTTGCCAGCAACTCTTCTTTGGTCGGAAAATCAATGCCGTAAAAACAGGGAAACCTGATCGGTGGGCAGCTCACTCGCATGTGAATTTGTTTAGCGCCGGCCTGGCGTAATGCCCTTATCTTACCTCTTGTCGTTGTGCCGCGGACGATTGAATCATCCACTACCACGATGCGTTTTCCATCCACGACTTCTTTCACCACCGCCAGTTTGAGTTTAACCTCCAATTCCCTTATTTTCTGGTCCGGGGAGATAAATGTTCTGCCTATGTAATGACTCCTGACCATTCCCATATCGAAAGGTATTTTACTTTGCTCTGCATATCCTACTGCCGCTGATGTCCCTGAGTCCGGTATTGGTATTACCACGTCCGCATCGACAGGGTGCTCTTTTGCCAATTGTCTTCCGAGTTTTTTTCTGAACCCGTGCACATTTTCACCGAAAATAGTGCTGTTCTGTTTGGCAAAATAGACATGCTCGAACATGCAGTGGGCCGGTGTAACAGTGCCCGGCGTAACGAAAAATCTGCTGTCCAGGCCGTTTTTATCTAATCGAACGATTTCGCCAGGCTCGACTTCTCGAATGAACTTTGCCTCTATGGCATCGAGGGCGCACGTCTCACTGGCAACTACGTAAGCGCCTTTTTCGGTTTGGCCTATGCACAAAGGCCTGATGCCGTAAGGGTCCCGGGCCGCTTCAATGCGGTCGTCGAACAAAAACAGCAGACTATATGCCCCCTGAAGATGATTCAATACATGTGCCAAAGGGTCAGGATTGCTCACGTGGGTCGGCTTGGCGAGTAGATGAGTAATTATCTCAGTATCGTTTGTGGACTTAAAGATACTGCCATACGCCTCATATTCATCACGCAGCAGTGTCGCGTTGATAAGATTGCCGTTATGTGCCACCGCCACCTGCCCACGAGAGTACTCAGCTAAAAGCGGCTGACTGTTTACAGCCCTGCTCGCGCCTGTCGTCGAATACCGAACGTGGCCGATAGCCATCGGATTAGACAATTTTTCTAAAATACCCCTGCTGGCGCGGAAAACCCTTCTCACCATACCCATACTCGTATAGCACTGGATTAATTCACCGTCACTGGAGGCAATTCCTGCCGACTCCTGCCCGCGATGCTGAAGGCTGTGTAAACCGAAATAGGTTTTACGAACCGCTTCGGCGTCGCCAAAAATGCCAAAAAGACCACAATTTTCTTTCTTTTCTGAAGTCATAAAGGGATTGTCAATTGTCAACTGCCAATTGTCAATTGAAAACCGCCAAATGAATTGTTTTTTCTGACTCGCTCGGCTAAAAATTTTCGCTTTTTGTGCGGTTTCACCCTCTGTAGAATTTCTAATCGGCCTCGGGATACATAAATTCAGGTATTCGGCGAACCTTGCCCTCGGCGCTGACGCAGGCCAGCACGCTCGAACCCTCAGCTAAGATTGTCTCATCACAGCAGCGCATAAGCTTATAGCTATGCTCAACCTTACTGGCGGTAACCGCTGAGCAATGTGTTTCTAATTGCAGCTTCTCGTCATACATTGCAGGCCGGCGGTATTTTATAAACAGCTCAGCTACGACAAACAACACCCCCGCTTCTTCGAGGTCTTTGTATGCCAGTCCGTTAGCCCGCAAAAGTTCCGTGCGCCCCATTTCAAACCAAACCGGATAGACGCTGTGGTGAACCACTCCGGCCTTGTCTGTTTCGGCGTATCGCGGAACAATGGTTATTGTATGGCTTTGAATAGTCATTCGTTTGGGAAAACTCATTTCACACCTTCTGACGAAAATATTATGAAGTGCTCTCCTGCTGTTTGATTTATGTGCCCATCCAGTGTTTTTCTATCTCTTCCAGCGTTTTGCCTTTGGTTTCCGGCACGAACCGCCAGACGAAAGCAACCAGAACAACGCAGAAAATCCCATAAAGCCAGAACGGAAAAGCATGATGAAATTTTTCAAGCAGCCAGTTATTTTCCTCCATCATGGGAAACGTTTGGGAAACAAGGTAATTTGCCACCCACAGACATACCGTGGCAATAGCCATTGCTCGGCCGCGAATCCGGGTCGGGAATATCTCCGACATAATCACCCACGTTACAGGCCCCACCGAAAGGGCAAAGCAGGCGATATAACTCAGTATAAATAACATGACCCACAAATCTGTTTTTTGGACATATGCCATTAAGCCCATCCCCAACAGCGAAAGTCCCATCCCAGCCGAGCCGATTATCATCAAGGGCTTTCGACCCCACCTATCCACCAACCAGATTGCAATAATAGTAAAGGCCAGGTTTACCGTGCCTACAATTACCGTTTGAAGAAGAGCGGCATTGGTATCGGAACCCATCTTCTTGAAAATTTCCGTCCCGAAATAAAGGAAAACGTTGATACCCGTAACCTGCTGCAAAACAGCTAATACAATGCCGATGACCAACACAATCTTCATACCCGGCTGAAACAACTGTTTCAGCGACCCGCTCTCGTGGGCGAGCGCATCCTTGATTTCCAACAGTTCGGTTTTGGCATATTCAGCCCCACCAACGCGGGTAAGAATCTCCAACGCCTCTTTACTGCGGTTTTGTTTGGTCAGCCAGCGGGGACTCTCCGGCACGAAAAACAGCAGCACTAATAACAGTAAAGCCGGCAGCATCTCCGAGCCGAACATCCACCGCCAGCCGGACTCCTGGTTCCACATCTGGTCGCCCTGAAGGGCGATAAAATAATTCACAAAATAGACTACCAGAAAACCGGATACAATTGCAAACTGATTGACCGAGACCATCCGCCCGCGAATCTTCGCCGGCGATATCTC
Source organism: Planctomycetota bacterium (assembly GCA_022566315.1). Taxonomy (GTDB): domain Bacteria; phylum Planctomycetota; class Phycisphaerae; order Sedimentisphaerales; family Anaerobacaceae; genus NIOZ-UU13. Next base: position 75,032 of record JADFJC010000004.1, on the reverse strand, counting down.
CGCGATATACATCGGCGAGGACATCGACGCCGCCCCCACACCCAAACCGCCGATTATCCGGTAAATAATGAAAGTGGTAATATCTTTCGGCAGGGCAGTTCCCACCGCTGAGATAAAGAACAGAATCGCAGAAAGAATAAGCACCTTCTTCCGACCAATCCAGTCGCTGAGCACTCCTGCAATACCCGCCCCGATGGCACATCCGACCAACGCACAGCCTGTTACCCAGCCGGCCCAGTTTGCATCAAGGGCAAAGTGTGCTTTTAGAGGCCCTATCGCACCATTAATTACCCCTGTATCATAGCCGAACAAAAGCCCCCCTAAAGCAGCCACCATACATACGAGCATTACATATACAATGCTGCCTTTTTCTTCGTTTACAAGCGTGTTGCTCATAATATTACTCATTTAACTACTGAAGTCTTGCAAAAGTCTTTTAACAACATAAACCAATTCGTCATTCCGAGCGCAGTCGAGGAATCTGTTTAATAAAGTATCCGATTTAATTATTCTCCACAATTTTCCAGGGCATATTTTAGGGCCCAGTCGATAAACATTGCGTGATTGTTATTTTTGTATGTCCCGTCCGGATTTTTGTATCGTCCCTGGGCGTCTTTTATTTGCTGAACAATCGGGCGGGCTTTATTCCCAATACTCTGTATCTCGCGAGCAGCGTACAGGACTGTTTCTTCCCGCTCGTCTTCCAGACCTTCAGCTAACACCGGCAAAGCATCCTCGCACAAACCCAGCTTACACAATGCCCCGGCTGCTGCAAACCGAACATTCGGACTCGAATCTTCCAGCCGCTCGGTTAGTGCTTTGATGACAGGTGGCGCATCAGAACCGAGGGCACTTAGAGCTACGACGGCCCAATATCGAACCGCACTATCCGAATCACTTAATAACCTGATCAGCCTCGGAATATTATTCGGCCCTTTACCAACTAAATCGGCTGCAGCGAGAATACGACGTTGAGGATATTTACTAATTTGTCGCGCCATCTCATAAGGAGTCGAACCTTCAGCGCGAATATGCATTTCAGCTTCCGACAACAACCCTGTATCATGCGTTTCGACCATCCATTGATGGTGTACCCTACGCAGCCTCCCAAGAATCTTTCGAAGTGAAGACGAATCTGCCAGATTATTTACTTCATGTGGGTCAGCCGATGTGTCATAAAGCTCCTCAATCGGCTTGGTTGGTGCCCAGTGTAATTTTTGTACACTTGACAGCTTTTCTTCTGCAACCGCTCTGCGCAGCTCCTGCATAATCTCAGCCCTATCCGGATATTCGCTCGGCTGCACATACGGCAAATGCGGCATATAATTGCGAATGTACTTGAAGCGCTTATCACGAACGCTGCGTGACATCTCATAGGCCTCATCGACTCGGCTGGCTGCCCCAAAGACGTATTCTCGCGGCGGTCCCGCCCAGACACCAAGAAACGCCCGGCCCTGCATATAACCCGGTATTGACAATCCAGCTAAGCTCAAAACCGTCGGTGCAAAATCAACAAAACTAACCAATCTGTCAGTTCTCCTGCCTGCTTTAAGTGGAGAAAGGTGTCGATACCGTTCAGGAAAACGAATAATTAACGGGACATTAAGACCGGAATCATAAAGTGTTCGTTTGAATCGAGGAATACCCATTCCGTGGTCTGAAAAAAAGAATACTATCGTATTATCAGCCAAACCGTCGGCTTCAAGCTGGCTGAGCAAATCACCGACCTGCTTGTCCATAAAGGTAATCAGGTTGTAGTAACGGGCCCAGATTTTCCGCACAAACGGGGTGTCAGGATAGTACGGCGGAAGAGGAATTAGGCTGCCGTCATGACGTTCTTCGGGTTTAAGCTTCGAGGTGTACTTGTCAAAAAACTCCTCGTCAGAACCGTTAATTTGCCCCTGGTGTGTAGAGGTGAAATTGAACACGCTGAAAAACGGCTGACCGGGTTTACGCCTGCGCCAATGGGCCGTTTGGCTCGACTCGTCCCAGACATTTACATCCGTGAAGTTATAATCCTTTTTGTAATTGTTGGAACAGTAGTATCCGGCCGACCGCAGACGCTCCGGAAAACACTTGATTTGTTTCGGCAATTTTACGTCGGAACGCAGATGTTGTGTGCCCGTAGAAGTAGCGTACACCCCTGTTACCAGACATGAACGCGCCGGCGCACATACCGAAGCGGTCGCAAATGCTTTTGTATATAGCACGCCTTCTTTGGCAAACTTGTCCATATTCGGCGTTTTCGCGTAACTGTCACCATAGCAGCCTAAGTAAGGACTAATGTCCTCGCACGTAATCCAGAGGATATTGGGTTTGTCTTTTGATACTCTATGTGCCGATCTTCTTACAGCAGTAGCGCACCCTGAAATCCCGATGTACATCGGGAATGCGCATAAGCCCATTGCTTTAAGGAAATCGCGACGTGTGTTCTTGTTCGTGTCCATTTTTAGTTCTCCGATGATACTATTTTGAAATCTCGCAGACTACGCACTACCGCACTATTTGCTCCAACTAATTCTGCAACGAGCTGATATTCTCCTGTTCTGTCTGGAATCCTTTGCTCAAATAACAAAATCTCTCGCTCAAGACCACTGACAGCACAACGTTTCGACTGTTCAGTGACAATCCGCCCATCACGCATAACGAGAAAACGAACGGTTCCTTTCCAGTCATGATGCAGGTCATTTATCACAAAGACACCGAACTGGCGCTCTGTTCCGCCGGTAAGCTTCTCGTCCCAGAAATTAATCATCAACCCCACCGGCGAAAAGGCATCGCGAACATACTGCTCGAAATAAGGCTCGAAGGTGAGTTTTTCCAGGTCGATGAAATGATCGCTCGTCGCACCACCTTGGGGCCTGGGCTTATCACCAGCTCGCGAATACCCCAATCCGCAGAAATGAAGCACACCGGCACATTCACGATGACACCGCCAAAATTCGGTCAAGGCAGCTAAGTAACGTGCATAGAGCAAACGCCGCTGAGCGACGGTCGAATTTGGCCCGAGCAAATTTTCATACACCTTATCTGTTAAGCATGTTGTCGTACCATCACGATTAAGCCACAACCACGCATACTCATTGATTATAATTGGAAGCTTGTAATCTTTCTGGGCATCTCTCAAATGGGGTCTGCCGGAGGTATTGAGCAAATCTGACAAATGAAAGTCTCCTCTACCCCATTGAATCCTGCTAAACAGATACGGATGGGATTCAAGGTAGTCAACATCACTCTCAGGTGCCGCCCAGCCGTTATCCCACGGACGATTCGACAAATCCAAATGCCGCACAGCCCTCAGCGCCTTACCGGTCTCCTCGGTAACGCTCTCGTTCTGTGCGTCCCATATCACAACGCACGGATGGTTCCATCGCTCGCGCATCCATTCGGTATATTCCGGAATTATCTTTTCGCTTGTGGGATTTTCCGGTGCTTTACCGAGCAGCCAGATGGGAAACTCATCCTGAATCAAAAAGCCTTCTTCATCAGCAATTTCGTACCAAAGCTCCGGCGGAAAACCAATACAATACCGAATCGAATTCCAGTGCATACTCTTGAATTTCCGATGAAGCCGGCGAACCCATTCTTTTCGCCAGGGCTTGTCCCCCCGCTCGGCATCCTCGAAAAAACGATATACGCATACATTCGTTCCACGCATATAATAAGGCTTGCCGTTCAAAATCGCCCGACCACTTTCTTTGTCAAATCGAAACGACCGCATACCAAACCGAACCTGCACACAATCGTCGCCCGTATTCAGCTTCAATTCATATAGAAAAGGATTCTCAGGGGTCCATAGCTTGCAGTCTTCTATTGGAATACTAACGTCGAGCTTTGTCGTTTTGCCACCCGAAAAAGCAATGCCAGAGTCCTTTACTGCGCCGATGAGCTTGCCTGTACTCACTTCTGTTACTTCGTATGTGACCGAAGCGTGTCCAGACCTGGCGGGCCATTGCACCTCCGTTACAACCCTCACCTTGTCCGCCGAAATGTCCGGAACGGTTTGCACATTCACTATATACGGCTTACCAGTCAAAATCAGTTTCACAGAGTCATATATGCCTGGTATATAAAGATATTTTTCAAAATCCCAGCCCGTCGGCATATCTTTCGGCAGCGATTCACGGTTAGCACCAACCCGTATGATTAATTCATTTTGCTTACCTGAACCCTTAAGAAATTTCTTTACATCCAGCAGAGCAGGCGTAAAGCAAGGCAGATGCTCGCCCACCAATTTGCCGTTGAGAAACACTTTCGTACCATACTTTGCTTTGTGGATCTTCAAAATCGCAACGGCTGGAATCCGTCCTTCTACAGTGAATGTACGCCGATACCAGAACGCCTGACGCTTTTCGCTTTTCTTGCCGACTTCGTCGAAAGAAGGCTTCGCCATATCAACCAGTCCCGGCACCGGCACCTTATGCTCGAAACTTCTCGGAACCGAATCCATACCCCCTTCAGCGATTTCCCATCTCCCATCCAGGCTGATTATCCGCCTTGAGCCGGTATTCTCTGCACAATATGCTGTGTAAGTGCTAAAGAACAAACTCAATGTGATTAACGACAATATTATGCTTGCTCGGTACGATTGTTTTCTACTTTTCATAACTTTTTTCTTCATTCTCAATTTATGCCATAGGTATTCGCTAATTCTCTAATCCTTTTACTTCTCTGCCCAATGCCTCAAACATCGCCAGCACATTTTCGATCGGCGTATTGCACTGAATATTATGAACCGTGCTGAATACAAAACCTCTCTTTGCGTTGAATATCTGCACTCGTTCGGCAACCTGCCGGCGTACCTGCTCGGGCTTACCAAACGGCAGCGTCTGTTGCGTATCCACACCCCCGCCCCAGAAAATTATCCTGCCGCCGTATTTATCAGCTAAAAGTTGTGGGTCCATACCCTTAGCTGAGGTCTGAATGGGATTGAGAATATCGAAGCCGGCCTCGATGAATCCCTCAATCAACAGCTCACAGCCCCCACAGCAGTGTTTCATCGTCTTCCATTCGGTGTGGGTGTGAATCCAGTCGTTAAGCTTCCTGCTGAATGGCAGATAAAGTTCCCTATATGTATCCGGGCCGCAGAACAATGTATTTTGTGCCGCCAGGTCCGTCCCATCCAGCCATACAGCATGTATTCTGTTGCCAACAGCCTGGTAAATCCGCTCAAGATTCTTAAGAGCGATTTCCACCTGACCGGCAAAGACCTCTCTAACATATTCTCTTCGCGAAATCGTACTGATATACCACTCTTCAATATCACGAATGCCTTTTGGATGTTTCAGAAAAGCCGCCGGCACCAGCGCTATGTCCCCAAAAGACGTCCCCGGAAATCCTGCTGTAATCGCAAGGTCGGTATTGTCATAAAGCTCACGTGCCCGCTGCTCATAAATTTTTAAATCTTCTTCGCTGACGAGTACAAAGTCCTCAAGATTATCAGCCGGGTCAAGCTCGGCTTCGTCAATTGGCCCCTGGCGAATAATGTCATCAAAATAGAATCCGCCTTTGGGCATCCGCCCCGAAGCCGGCACGGATTTATCACCTTGCGGGTACTGGAGAATATCGCCGTTAGGTTCCGGCTCGATATTGAACTTATCCGGAACCAGAACATCCGTACCATCGAAGGTTCTCCATGGCTTCCAGTTCGTATTCGCAAAACCAAAATGGTTCTTCGGCCCCGGCAGGTTTACCGTGTCAATCGCCAGCATCTCCCGTAAATCAGCCGCAACCTCACCAAGCATTTGATAAGGCTCGACAACTTTTACTGGAGTTCCCGGCTTATCCAGACCGAGTGCCCGGCGCAGATTCGCGATAACGCTGACGTGAGCTCCCGTGCCGAGCGTCCCGCCCAAGTCCACAGGAACACGGTCCACAGGTTCGTAATTAAGCGCCTTGAGCACCCGTTCTCTGCCGGTCATCATCACCCTGTTATCAGAATTATTGCCCATAAAAACCTCCTATACCAGCTATCAAAGGGTTCTGCAAAATTCATTGTTATCTACCGACAATTTTCTGCCGATATTCTATCATTCTATTAGCATTATTACAAAGAATTAGATACACAAGCTAACACGGACAATTGAAATTTGGAAATACCTTGACACATTCGCTTTTTTGCGAGATAATAGTAATATGTGCCCTTAGTGAAGGGTTTTTTTGTGTTTTAAAGTTGCGAAAGGACAAAATTATGAGTAGTTTCGTTTTTATCCAAAGAGTTTTAGTTTGTGTTGTTGTATTCTTTGCTGCTTTTGGTTTAAGCTGTAAGCCTAAGTCCACTGAGCAGGCCGATGCCAATAAACCTCAACCTGCCCCCGCCAAAATCGAAGCCGAAGCCAAAGCCGACGTCAATTTAGTCGAACCCCAAGCCCCAGAAGAACCCGCTGGCAGCGTTGCTGTAACCGTCAACGGTGCCGATATTACCGAGGCCGAGCTACAAAAACTCCTCAAGCCGCAGCTTGAGAGAATGGCCCAACAGGGCAAACAACTGCCGCCCGCCTTTGCTCAGACATTAGAAAAACAGCTCAGACAACATGTCCTCGATAGAATAATTATCGGACGGCTGCTGGATGAAAAGGCAAAAGAAGCCAACATAGTAGTTACCGAAGAAGAAGCGATTAAACAGATCACAGAATTGGCCGCTGCCCAGAGACCGCCATTATCATTGGAAGAGTTCAAGAAGAAAACAGCCGAATACGGCCAAAACTTTGACGAGCTAAAACAGCAAGCCCGAAAGGGAATGACATATCGGAAAGTTATGGAAGTTCAATGGGCCGGCAAAATAAATATTACAGAAGAAGATGCCAAAAAGCACTACGATGAAAACCCAACGAAGTTCGAAGTAAAAGAACAAGTCAGAGCAAGTCATATTCTCATAACACCTGATACTACTGACCCCGACGCCGACCCAAACCAAGCCAAAGCAAAGATTCAGGACCTGCTTGAACAAATCAAAGACGGAGCCGACTTTGCCGAATTAGCCAAAGCCAATTCAGACGGTCCCTCTGCAGCACGAGGAGGCGATTTGGATTTCTTCCCCAGAGGCAAAATGGCACCACCTTTCGAAAAAGCTGCATTCGAGCTGGAAGTAGGAAAGGTCAGCGATATTGTCGAGACCCGATTCGGGTACCATATAATAAAAGTTACCGGCCACAAGGACGCCGGCACCACTTCGTTTGAGCAGGCCAGGGACAATATCATAAAACAGCTAACGCAGAAAAAACAGTCCGAATTCTCCAAAAAGTATCTCGAATCGCTCAAGGCAGAGGCAAACATAGTCTATCCGCCCGGCAAAGAACCAACACCACTGACGCCGGCACCTGTTCTCCGGTAGCCCGTCGTTCGAATCAGCAGTTACGATTTCAAAAGTGTAGCCGGGTCAAGATTGTCTGATTCTATGTTCTTAAAGTATCTCACGGTGCCGACCTTCAGCTCATCTGTGGCTTCTTCATCGCAGACGATAATGCCTTTCGGGTGCATTTGCAGGGCGCTGATTGTCCACATATGATTTACACCCCCTTCGATGGCATGTCGCAAAGCACGGGCCTTGTTATGGCCGTTGACAATAATCAGCACTTCATCGGCATCCAAAACAGTCCCTACGCCCACCGTCAGGGCGGTTTTGGGTACTTTGTTAATGTCATCATCGAAGAATCGCGAATTGGCCACGAGGGTATCATAAGTCAGTTTCTTAACGCGTGTCCTTGACGACAATGACGAAGCCGGTTCATTAAACGCTATATGGCCGTCAGGGCCTATACCGCCGAGAAAGAGATTAATACCCCCCGCCTTTTTTATTTTTTCCTCATAACTCGCGCACTCGGCTTCGAGGTCCGGCGCATTGCCGTTGAGGATGTTGATATTCTCTTTTTGAATATCTATGTGGCTGAAAAAGTTGTTCGACATAAATGAATGATAGCTCTCAGGATGCTCCTCAGGCAGGTTCACATACTCATCCATATTAAAGGTAACAACATCTTTGAAAGAAACCACGCCCTTTTTATTGAGTGTTATCAGCTCTTTGTATATCCCCAGTGGCGAAGAGCCTGTGGGAAGACCTAACACAAAAGGTTTGGCCTGGCTCGGACCAAATTTATTTATGCTCTTAGCTACGTAGTTAGCAGTCCACTTGGCCGCCGATTCATAATCCGGTTCAATTATCACTCTCATAAATTTGTCCTCGTCTAAATACAGTAACCTATCATTATTGTTTAGCTCTGGGTTTTACCCAGGCTCCGTCATTACTCGCCCTTCTTTAGTCCGCCCGCATCTAATTTGATGGATTAGTAGGGGCGGTTCGCGAACCGCCACTACTAATTCACCATGTATTTATCGTGTTGCAGTTCACTATCCTCCACGCAGTTTTTTCATTCGGCTGATAAGCTCGTCGCCAAGTGCTGTTTTGCGGGTTATATGTTTTTCGATTTCCAGAACGAAACTATTTTCTTCAAACGTCCCCCTTACCTGTTTGAAATCGGCCTGCTTTGTTTCTTTCCCGCCGTCAAGCCCGTAACCGATTTGAGCGGTAGCGGCAAATTCTTTTTTCGTATCAGCATAAAGCATTCGGTCAAGTTCTACCACAGCCGTCTTCCATTTCGTTGCCAGCTCAATAATATCATTTGGCGTTATCATCTCAAGCATTTTGCCCAAGCGCCGCTGCAAAACGTTGGCTGCCCACGCCCATTCGTATGTAGGATAATTGTCATACATAGATTTAAATGCATCTGTTAACTGCTCTAATGTGCTGATAATACCGCTTTCAATATCGCAGAGCATCTTTTGCACAGCTTCTTCCGGAGCAAACAAGCCGGCCAGGTCCACCCATTTTCCGGGCCCTGTCTTGGTTTTCGGCTTCAATACCTCTCGAAGCTCATCAACGCTCCTGAACTGCTTGTTTTCCAGCCGCTTCATCAGACAATTGCCTAAGAATTTATCAATACCCATCTGATAAAGTTTAATGCCTCTGTTCAGCGCTGAGCTTTTAATCTTGACACTATTGTAGGTAAAGTAGTCGGTGTTCTCACCGGACGTTGCTTTGAGGTTCGCAAGCAACTGACAGCCGGTGAGCATCTTTTGAATCGTATATGGGCTTAAAAGTTTGAAATTTATATAGTCTAATTTCCTTGGGTCTTTTCGCTTGTCGCGTCTCGGCCATTTTCGAGCGTCCCGAACCGTCCCCACGTTGCGTAAATTCACGCCGGGAACAAGAATACTTTCATCTTCGTGCTCAATAAGATACGAAAAAGGCAAATCCGAAGTATCCGAGTTCTTATAATGTCGGCCCATCACAATGGTAAATGCCCCGACTTTTGCCGGCCAGAGTATATATGAATCGCTGGCGGTCTTGGAGCCGCGCTCGATTACGCCTTGATGGGTCGGGCCAAGTTTGTACATATGATTGCTCTGGTTGGTTCCGCTGCCGGCGTTCAAAAAGGAAAACAACCCGGAGATTAAGAGCGTGGACTTATGATGTGTTACGGTATAAGGCCCGGCAAATATCGAACAGGCCTCGCCGTGAAAACCACCGCAGTTAGCAAAGAATACTGAGTTCTCCGCTGAATACTGCTTGGCTAATACAGTGCCCTGGCCGACAAAGCATTTATATATTATTGTTCCATCCGTAATCTTCGAGCCGCTGCACACAATAAAATCTTCTGCAAAAACACCGGGGCCAATATAAACAGGGTCCTCCGGGCAGCTATTGACCGAGCCGTTTTCCAATCTGCTCACACCCTCTATCACGCTTGCGGGACCTATTTTGACGTTCTTGATAATTCGGCAGTTAATAAGCCGGCTCCCTTCGCCCACAACACCCATAGAGCTGGTAACAGAGGCGGTGTAGTCGGCTATCATTTTCTGCAGCTTCTCAATTACTTCCGGCCGATGGCGATAAAACGCTGTTATATAAGCCGTATGGGCCGATAAATGGTCATAAATCGGTATCTCTCTGCCGCCGGCTTCATTAACAACTGCAACCTCAGTACCATTTCCGAATGTAGTGGGGGGGTCCCCTTCCACCGCGAGCAGGTCAATATTATCTATCACCACATCGTCTTCGATTATATAGTTGGCGATGTAGTTCCTTACCTGACTTAGATATACGTTGTTGCCGATTGTGCAGTTGTGAATCGTGGCGTTACTAATCCCGGCCGGCTTCTTAACACCGCCAAAAAATGAGACCTGCTTTTCAAACACCCCCAACTTTACCTGCCCGCAAAAATGTGTCGATTTTACTCGCCCTGCATCGAAGCCATCGGCAACACGGACCTTCGACCAGTCCTCACTGCTGCACCCCTGGTGAGTCAATTGAGCGATTTGCTCAGCGGATAGCGAACGAAATCCATCTTGATAGGAATCGTATTCTAACGCCGCTTCTTTTTTTCCTGTTTCTAAATGACTTGTCATAAAGCAAATGTTACAGACCATAATCACATAAATCAACATATTTATAACAGGCTACTTGTGAGGTTTTTGTTTTTCATGTCTTAGAAAAAACTTGCAGCATCCGAAAAATCCAGAGTATGTTCCCATTCTTTTCGGACGAAGCTGCGGTTCTGGGAACCAGTAAAGATAAATTAGAGAATTTTTGGCAAAATTTGGAGTAATTCGTAGGTAGGTGCCGATGTTTACTGTATAAGGGAGTATAGAGTGTAAAGTGCCTAAAGTTATTTGTTTTCTTAACTTTAGTTCACTTTAGCTCACGTTATTTCAAGGATGGTATTTCGTAATCCCGATAAATCGGGACTGAAACGACCCGCCACAGGCGGGTTTGGTATAGTACAGGCCGTTGGCCTGCTCAAGGACGAGACTATGCCGAATCAGGCAAGAGTAACAAAAGTCTTAGCGACACTGCTGGCTTCGATGACAATCGGGGCGATAATCTTAATGGCCCTGGGCCATAATCCCCCATCTGCCGGCCCATTTTCTCTTTGGACATATTATCGGCTCGACCCTGTCCAAAAAGCTATTTCCTCCCGGGCTGCTCAATCCCCAGACCGCTGGAACCGCATCGAAATTTACTACAGCGGCACCAATGCCGGCAATATAGAGCAATTGGCCCTGCTCAGTGGCCTGGCTGGTCCTGAGGATGCCAACTTCCACTTCTGTTTATGCAACGGCCGTGACGGCGAAGACGGACAAATACAGCCAACAGAAAAGTGGCAAAGACAATGGCCGCTCATTCCAGACCAAACCTGGTACGGCAGCAGTCAAACTATCCGAATTTGTGTCATAGCCGACGGCAAAACCACACACCTAACCGATTGCCAGATAAAGAGGATAGAAACACTCCTGGATGGACTGTGCAGAAAGTTTCACATTCAGCCTGAATCTATCTACTACCCAAGCGATTGGCACTAAGCCCGTCGCTCGTGACCCGTGCGACGAGCGACGATTAAGAGTCCCGCAAAGAAAAAATAGTAGCGAATAGCATAGAGCGTACAGCGGATAGAAAAAAGAAACTACACGCTAAACGCTAAACGCTATACGCTGAACACTGATTCCATACAACATAATAAATAAAGACTGGACGCGCATATAAGAAAACGCATCCAGCCCTTTTAAGGAGGGTGGTTATTATGTGCTAAACAGCCCTCTAATCCTTCGACTTTGCTCAGGATGGTGAGCTTGTCGAACCATTATTCTTTCACTTATTTCTTAACGCGAACTTTACCCAACCATCCCGATACATCGGGATTACCCTAATCATTCTCCGGCTTTGGTTCTGGGAATCTCGGCCTCGGCCGCCTGCTCATACCTCTGGGCGAGAAACCTTGCCCATCCCTGTTCATCATACCTCTGCCTTGGCCCCAACCACCCATACCTCTACGTTGCATCGGCCTGACTACATCTTCATCTTCCTTTGGCTCTGGTAAGTCTCGCTCCCATCTGCCCATGCCTCTACGCTGCATTGGCGGCACAGGCCTTATTACATCTTCGGGCGATCTCTGCGGGAACGGTCTCACATCTGGAGGTGGCGGCATAGCCGGATCCCACCTGCCCATACCCCTGCCTTGGTGGAAACCCCTGTCCCTTCCACTGGTCATACCTCCGCCTTGGCCCATCATACCTCTGCCTTGGAAGCCTCGACCCCATCCACCCATACCTCTGCCTTGGAAGCCTTGGCCGCCCCTGCCCATCATACCTCTGCTCTGGTAGCCTCGACCCCATCCACCCATACCTCTGCCTTGGAAGCCTTGGCCGCCCCTACCCATCATACCTCTGCCTTGGTAGCCTCGACCCCATCCGCCCATACCTCTGTCTTGGAAGCCCGGACCTCGCTGGCCAGCAGTAGTTCTTGCTTGCTGCGATTTTTGCCTCAGTTGCTGCATCTTTCTGAGTAATTGTCCCATCTTTTGCCTGTCGTTGTCGCGATAGGCCTTTGTAAGCTCCTCCAACCATCTGCCAAACATCTGTTGCATAGGTCGATTTTGCCCTGGACGAGTTTGCTGCGGCTCACGGCTTATTCTGGCTTTGGGTGCGCCTTTCTTAGCCGCCCCTTGCTGACGCTTCTTTCTCATTGCCTCGATTTTCTTGGCCGCTTCTTGCTGACGTTTCTTTTGCAGGGCCTCCTGCCGGCGCTTCATTTGCATGGCCTCGGCACGTTTGGCCTGCGCTTCGCGGTCAACTTGTTGTCTGCGAGGCTGTTCCATCCGGCCCCTTTGCCTTTGTCGGCCTTCCTGCACCTGCCTTTGTCTTGGCTCTGTTTGAGGCTCGTCTGTTCCTTCCTGAGCGATAAGATTTTCAACTCCTATCAGCACAACCACTGTTGCAATGCTCAATGTAATGATCTTCAACACTTTCTGTTCCTTTCCGAGTTATGGCCTCTTTTTGTCCCACCGCTTCGTCCGCCAGTGGCAGATTTAGAGACGGATTTAAAAACTGAATTTGTTACATTTCTGACAAACATCCGCAGGGCAGCAGCATTTTCGGTTACTATCAGCACAACCGCCGCTTTAATATTTGTACTAACTTTCTTCAGCATTTTTGCTGCTTTCCCAATTTGTCTCTTCTCAGGCCTGGCTCTCACATATACAGACGGATTCAGAGCACAAATTATTGCCATTTTTGGGAAAATTTCGTAAGAATGTGAGAAAAAACCCGTTTTTAGACTATTTTATCGAACTTTACAGTGGAAAAAACCTCTCCGTACAGCAACCCAAAAGGTTGTCATTCTGAACGGAGTGAAGAATCCCTTTATAGTTCAGTTAATGAGATTCTTCGGCTGCGCCTCAGAAATAACACTCTGCAGCTTGAACTGTAGCCTAAGCTGTTATTTCTTATCTTCTATGGCATCCCATAATTGGAGACGGCTGATCTTCCTTTACCAATATAAGAAATGTTCTTTCATCGTAAGCACCCCTCAGGTCCGTTACTCGAAAATTTACATAATGCAGCCCTATATCATTGTGTGTTGTTGTCCAGTGCCAGCGATAACGATATATCCTGCTTATTCCAAGCGAATCGTTGGGGTCGTAACGATTAAAATACGGTTTAGGTTCAATGACTATGTTCTGGCCCGAAGTAACGGAAATAGTTACAGGCTCGCCTTCAGGTTCAGTTACCCTAAAATTATTTTCATAAGTTGAGCCAACGGGAATTATTGCATAGCCAAATGGTTCGCTTAGACATAAATTGCGGTCGTAATTGAAAGGTACGGTATTAGGGTCTAATGTTGGTGGTCGTGGGGGCTGATATTTAAGCGCAAGAACTCCCAACAAGAAGACAAGACCTATCGTCTGCAATTTCATTACAGACCTCCTTCTGTGGGTATTGCTTCAAGTAACCGCCTGGCTAAAAATAACGGCATAAACCCACAGGGCATCTTACCACTAAATTAAATGTTACAGGATGTTAGTTTCGCTTTTGCCCGGCTTGTCTATTTGCGGGCCTTCTCTTTGGCGCTGAGGGTTCGGGCGGAAAAAGCTCTCTCTGAACAAAAATCGCAATGTAATGGTATGTGCCGGTCATCAGCTCGTAGCGGACGGCAATCCAGCCGGCCTCTTCAGCCACCGCCATCAACTGGCTCAAAGACGTATCGTGTGATTTATGCACGGTCGCAAGCTGGGAATATTTTTCTATCACGCAGAGCCGGCCCGTGGGCTTGACGACCTTGTGTAAATGGCGCAGGTAATCGACCCGGCCATCTGCGTCCAAATGATGATAGGTCTTGGAGAGAAACGCCAGCTCGCAGCAGTTTTCCGCCAGGCCGGTACCATCGGTCGGACACAAGTAGGGCCTGACCTGCGGTACGTCGGCGAACTTCTTCTTCATCTGGTCTATCTTCTTCTTCTCAACTTCTGCGGCGTGAATAATGCCCTGCTCGCCGACGAACTTAGCCATCAGTTCAGCCCAAAAGCCGTCACCGGCGCCGATATCGACAACCACGTCACCGGGCTTCAGATCCAGTTCTCTGAGCACATAATCACTCATAGCGCGGTACGGATAGCCGCCACGGCCGGTTGGCTTATGCTGGTTGGGGTCCGTAACCCGCGTGCTCTGCCACGAGTCCGTGGGCACTGCTGCCGGCGAACCGACCGCGGTTACAATAAGCATCAAAACCGCCACTAACAAAAGGCTGATTCTTCGCATAATAAACCTCCTTAATTGGGTTAAAAAATATTATGTCGAACATTAAACATTGTCGTTTCCTTTATTCCTCACCGAACCGCGAACTTCGGTTAACCAGTACAGAAACACACCTGCCAGGAGAATCCCCAACAGAACAAAAATGCTCTCCGGCTTGTTTTCATACGCGTACGAGATGGAGCTATGGATAAGAAATGCACACACCGCACAGAAGATGAGCGTTGTAACAGGATAACCCGTCACCCTATATGGACGTTCGACGCTCGAATCTTTGAATCGCAAAACGATTACCGCCAGGCTGGTCGCCAGGTAGAATAAATAGACCGCTGCCGCAGTGTACAGTATCGTATCCATTAATGAGCCTAAGAACGCTATCAGACCTACCGCGATAACGCCCTGCACCAGCAGTGCCCATGCGGGGGTCCCCCTTCGCCTGTGCCATTTGCCTAAGACTCCGAACACCCGATGCTCGGCACCTATCGCATAAGAAATACGTGCGCCGGTGAATATCAAACCGTTGACGGCTCCCAATGCGGAGATACAAACAAGAGCGCTTATCAATCTGCCGCCGATTTCTGGAAAAACCGTTACAATACTGTCGGCTGCAACCGCCCCGGAACTGGACAACCCATTATAGCCCAGCGTGTAGAGAAATGCACCGTTCACAAGCAAATATATCACCATGACAGCGCAGGTCCCAAGTACCAGTGCACGGACGATGTTATGCCGTGGATTCTTCACCTCGGCGGCTACATAAACCATCTCATTCCAGCCGCCATAGACAAACAACACAAATATCATCGCCAGGCTCAGCGGCAACGGCTCAAACTCCTCAGCGGCCACAGAACTCCGCGGCGCAATAACCGCCACAGCCACGATAGCTAACAGTCCCAACACTTTAACGCTCGTAAGCAGATTCTGCGTCCACTTGCCTTCCTTGACACCTAAGATGTTGATGGCGGTCAGGATAACAATGGCTGAGCCGGCGTATATCCGCTGGCTGTACGCACTGCCCAGACTTCCCAACGGATTCCACATTGCCCGCGTATATGTCGCGAACACGAACGCCATTCCCGCGATGTCACCGGGACGAATAATCGTAAGCTGGGACCATCCGAATAGATAACCCGCCCATCGGCCGTAAGCTCGGCTCAGATAGACATAATCTCCGCCTTCGCGCGGATACATCGTTGCAAGCTCGGCGTAACCAAGGGCGCCGAACAGCGACAGCAACCCGCCCACGGCCCAAATCGCCATCACGCCCCACCAGCAATACGCACCCTTGGCAATAGCCGGGGCCATTTCGTAAATCCCGGCGCCGATTATGATTCCAACGATGATACACGTCGAATCGAAAAGTGTCAGTTCTCTTTTGGGACCTAATTGCATAACAGGTCTTGCCGAATCCGGCGACTCCTTTGGGCTAATACTGCTTCAGTAGCTTCTGTTCAAGCAATGAGAGACCTGCTCAGCAACCTGTCCCATATCTGCCTCTGCTCAATCAGTGCCTGGACGCGGTCCGGGACCTTATCGCTTACCTCCAGCAACTGCCAGCCGCTCCAGCCCATCTTTACCAGCAGGTCCATTTGAAGCTGATACGGAAACTCGGCGTTCTTGAGATTGTGCAGATGCAGCGTATCGCCTAACAAACCCTTAACCAGGTTGAAATTGTGCTCGAACCCGTTGCCTTTGGTATCCCTCTTATCGGAGTTGAGTTTTACTCGAACGCTCGGCTGGACAACGTGGTCCATAATCGCCCTGAGAACCGGCAGTTCGCCCGCATTGCCGTGTGCTTCAAGGCGAACCTGCTGTCCATAGTCGGCAGCGAAAGCACCCACGATATTCAGGGAATTGCCTATCTGTTCAATGGTTTTTGCCCGCGGGACGCCATCGTGAAAGCTGTTCGGGAATACTCTCACACCACTGCCGCCTATATCACGGCTGAGTTTGATGTAGGCCTTGGTATTTTCAATCGCCGTTTTAAGCTTCGCGGCCTCAGGCGAATCATACCGTTCACTGGTGGCAATACCCACTAATGTAATAGGACTGTCCTCGAAACGTTTCCTCACTTCGCGACGCTGCTGAGCGCTCAGTTCCAGTTCAACGCCGTGAGCGTATGATTGGCTGGTTCGCAGCTCGACGCCAAACGCTCTGGCCGTGCAGCAGTTGGCGATAAGGGTAGGTATATTCCAGTCTTTGCCCCACTGGTAGGTGGTGAGTCCAAATCGCGTTCTTGTGTCGCGTTTCGTTGCGTCTCTTGTCCCGAGGAAATTGCACGAAGCCAAAGCTGTGGTCGCAACAGCAACGGTGGTAACACGGATACCACGTGACAAAAACTCTCGGCGCGAGAAACCCTTTCGATTGTAAGGCATAACTTATCTCCTTCACATAAAGGTTGTGGAATTTGCCCGATATTGCCGGATTCAACTATCAGTTCTAACGCTTCTTAAGTGTTACGCTGATGCCGCCAATGTCTTTATGCAGCAGAAGCGTCTCCAGGTCCGGATTCGTAGTGATGGCCTTGACGTATTTTGGGTCTGCCATTCGTGGATTCATGTTATGGGCAATGACAAGTCCGCCCGGACGAACTAACGGCAGCAGTTTATTCAAGTAGTCGATATAACCAGGCTTGTCTGCATCAAGGAAAAGAATATCGATAGGTCCTTTGAGATTTTTAACTGTCTCATGGGCATCACCAAAGACGAGGGTAACAAGCTTATCGACACCGGCCCGCTTGAAGTTCTCGCGGGCAAGTGCGGCTCGGCCCTCGTCGATATCGTGAGTGGTCAGCTTTCCACCGGTCGTCCGCAGGGCAAGGCAAAACCAGATGCCAGAGTAACCGTTGGATGTACCTATCTCGACAACATGCTTGGCTCCGATCGCTTCCGTGAGCAACCGCAGCAATCTGCCGTCCTCCACAGGAACATTCATCATCCCCCGGCGCTGGTTCCGGTCCATATCATCAAGTACGCTCAGAATCTTCTTCTCTTCTTCTGTCTTTGACAAAAGTGGACTTTCTATGAACGAGCCATCCTGAGCAAACTGACTTTGGCCGGACCGCATAGAACGGTTACCTCTGCCTGTACCTCTGCGTTGCCTTCTGCCGGACTCATCATTTGCTTCCTGGGCTGTTATGCTCATAACTCCTGCTAAGATAACCATCGCAGCAATACCCAGAATAATCTTCTTTAACATTTCCTGTTCCTTTCAAAAATTGCGGTTTCTTACTATCTAAAGTTTTGCAAAAGTCTTGTCACTATTTAAATATACCAGATTCGCACAGGTACAGACGAACGCAAAGGGGGACTTTATTGCGGCTCGTAATAAAAATCTATAAAAATATGAAGAAAACACCGTTCGGAGTTATTTTAGTCCGTATGTTTTCAACAGGCCGAAGTCCTCTTTCTCTGTCAGAACCACCCACGCCCGCCAATCTTTTTTGTGTATTCGTACAGGTTCGATTGGCTTTACGTCCGTCAGCCAGGCCAAAAAACCGAACTTGGAGTCCATTTTACTGTGCCAATATTCATCACTGCCTTTGATAAAGTGATTATAACGTTGTTTTATTTCGATTATTTGTCCCGGCGTCAGGTTCTCGAAATTCTTAACCGCTGTAACAGTCGCCCTCGCACAGACAGGTCCGGAGCTTACCTTCAGAAATAATTTATCGCCGGCTAATACCCGCCCAAAAGCGCCGTGTCTTGTTTTGGTAAAACGCGATTCGATTTGCTTATGACCATCTAAAATCGCATCCAGATAAGGCTTCTTCAAAATTACCAGATGGTAATTCGCCATATGATTTAACACTCACTTTTAGGACGACTTAAATTCGACTTCAAATTCACCGTAGGAGTCAATAACTTCAAACCCCAGTCCTTAATAACACCCTAAATAAGAGCTTCTTTCGATAACCATACAAAGTTCGATCCGGCATATCAAGAATACCTTACCGGTGTGTGATGGCGTGGTAAACCGCAGTGAGATGTCCATATCAACTCGGTATTATCTATAAACATCTTTGCGATGTCTTACAGCAATTATATCTACCAGCTTCTTTCGGTCATCGATGGTATAAACAACACGATAAACACCGACCCTTATACGCCATAGATTATTTTTGCCGCGTAATTTTACACACTTGGCTGGTCTTGGTCGGCTCGCTAAAGCTTCAATCATTAGCAAATATCCTGCCAACATTCGCAGCATCAAGGGCCTGTAACTCTTTCCGTGCTGAGCGAGCAAAAGTTATCCGGTAATCAGCCATTTAGCTTTCCCGCTCGGGACAGATGTTTTTTTACAGTATTGAGCGACTCGCGGGGTTCATCAGCCCGACTGCGGGCAATTAGACTGTCATAGAAATCTTCCCATAGGTCACGAAACTTGTCCAAATCAATAATGACTGCCCGTTTAATGCCCTTGTCGTCAACAATATATTGGATATCGTTCATAGTAACACCTCTTGTCTAATTGTACTACAAACAACACTTTCATATCAAGATTTATTTACAGCCCGCCTTTGTGCTCCGAGTTTGGCCAAGGCATTCTTAAGCTGGTCGATGTTTTCGAAAAGAATCGTATTTAGCCCTGCCTCTTTTGCACCGTTTATGTACTCTGGTTTGTCATCTATGAATACTGATTGCTCGGGTCGCGAGCCGAGTCTCTGGATTGTTAGTTCATAGATTTTCCTCTCGGGCTTTCTTGCCCCCTCGGCACACGAAAAGACCAATACATCGAACATATTATATTGCAACTGATGAAAGTACTGCATCGCCGCCACTTCGGTGTTGGATAAAAGCGCGGTCTTGTAGCCGTTTTTCCGTAACCGGTCAGCTAAAGAAAACATATCTTTTCTGGGCACATAAGCAGCTTTGAAGGCATCCGCCCATAATGAGGGGACTTTCGGCTTAGATACACCTAATTCGCCGCATATCCTTTCCCAGAATGTATCTTCGTTGATTAAGTTTTTTTCGAAATCCACTGCGAATTTGCTATGTGCCTTTATATAGTCTTCTTTCGAGACAGCTAAGGCTTGTGCGCAATACTGCATCAGACCCGGTGCAGGGTCATCTATCAGAACACCTCCCCAATCAAATATAACAGATTCTATTGCTTCCATCGCAAATAGCCCAGGCATAGCCGGTTCTATTATTTGTCCTCAGGACAATACAAAGGTTCAACTTGCATATCAATATTTTTCTTCTGCCGCTTAACGGCTACCATTGGTCTTTGACAAACAGCCCCTCAGAATCTATAATCAAAGCAATTGTTTAATTGTGAATTACGGAGATGAAATTATGGAATATGCGTTGACTTTTGCGATTGGCCTGATATGTGGTTGTGTTCTCGTTTTCTTTTTGAAGCATAAGGAAACTAAGCAGCATGATTCGGCCATAATGCAAAAAGAAGGTCAAATCTCTCAACTCCAAGAGGAATGCACAAAACTGACAGTCGATCTCGCTACGCTCAGTGAACAGCAAAAAACTGCAGAAGAAAAACTTGCTTTCTTGAACGACGCGAAGGAAAAACTCTCTGACGCTTTCAAAGCCCTGTCTGCTGAGGCTTTGAAGAACAACAATACCCAGTTCCTAGAATTGGCGAAGGCAAACCTGGAGAAATTCCAAGAAGGTGCGAGAGGAGACATCGAGAAACGCAAGCAGGCCGTAGATGAACTGGTTAAGCCCCTGAAAGATTCCCTCAAGAACGTAGATGATGCACTCAGACAGATTGGAAAAGACCACTCGGGGGTGAGGGAGAAGATCGAATCGCTTCTTACCTCAGAGGCGCAACTGAAAAAGGAAACAGCTAATCTGGTGAGCGCATTGCGAAGGCCCACCGTCGGGGGTCTGTGGGGACAAATGCAACTGCGAAATGTCGTCGAGCTAGCAGGCATGCTGCAGTATTGTGACTTCATGGAACAAAAGTCGGTCACCACGGAAACGGGGCGTTTACAGCCGGACATGGTGATTAGACTACCAAACAAACGAATGATAGTTGTTGATTCCAAGGTAGCGCTCGATGCCTATATCCAAGCTACAGAAACAGATGATAACGAGACCAGGCGAAGCAAACTGAAGGAGCATGCCGCACGCGTACGGACGCATATTTCCAATTTGGGCTCCAAGGGATACTGGGAGCAGTTCCAGCCGGGTCCTGAATATGTAGTTCTGTT
The DNA here is from genome assembly GCA_022566315.1 of Planctomycetota bacterium. Lineage (GTDB taxonomy): Bacteria > Planctomycetota > Phycisphaerae > Sedimentisphaerales > Anaerobacaceae > NIOZ-UU13. The sequence continues at coordinate 54,277 of JADFJC010000004.1, read as the reverse complement.
CTTGCCCGGGGAAGTGTTTTTCAGCGCAGCACTCCAGGAGGACCCGCACCTAATCGAATTTGGCGTGCAACGACGGGTGTGGTTGTCCTCGCCAACGACTTTAATTGCCTTGTTGCGGGGAATAGCCTACGATTGGAAACAAAAGCAACTTGCTGAAAGTGCGCAGATTATCGGCAAATTGGGGAATGAACTGTACGATAGAGTGCGTGCTTTTGCTAACCACCTGAACGATATTCGCAAGGGTTTAGACAATGCCGTAGATGGATACAACAAGGCTGTGGGGTCGTTTGAAAGCAGGATTTTGGTAACAGCCCGCAGATTCCGGGAACTTGGTGCTGCAACAGGAGATGAAATACAAACACTCCAAACAATAGACAAGACAACAAGGATGATTCAGGCACCTGAGGCCGAAGAAGGTCAAAACGAAATGAACAACGAGGGAAACAGTCAAGAACCCCCGGTAAAACCGGGGGCTAAGTAAAACCCCCAGTAAAACTGGGGGCTAAATACAAAGGAAGGTATGGCGAAAACATTAGGATATATGATTACCTGAACAACTTACGGAACCTGGCTGCAGGGTGACGAACGCGGCTACGTAAAAAACGGCAGAATTTATCCCGGAAACAAAGACTTGATGCAAACTAATAAACGAGCACAACTGCAAGATGCAGTTCGATTATCAAAAGCTCAACAACAAGTGGTGCGAAAAGCCATCACTGAGGAAGCAGCATCACAAGGTCAACGCATATATGCGTTAGCTGTGCATCCAACGCATGTCCACGTGGTTGCACAATATGTTCCACAACCAATAAGTAAGATTGTTGCTTATTACAAGAAGGCTGCGCGACTCGCGCTGAAAGCTTTGGGCCATAATGGCAGACTCTGGACAAATGGATACGACAAAAGATTTTGTTTCGACAGAACGACCTTGGAGCAAAGAATAAAATACGTGCAAGGCCATAAAAATAATATTTAGCCCCCGGTTTCACCGGGGGTTTTAACCTTTGCAAATGAAGAATCTAAAAAAGGATATTTCTTATGTCTGATACTTATGACTGCATTATAGTTGGTGCCGGGCCGGCTGGGCTGGGGGCGGCACTTTACACCGCCCGCGATAGGATGAAAACCTTGATACTTGAGAAGTTCATGCCAGGTGGACAAATCATTAACACCGATAGAATCGAAAATTATCCCGGAATCGAACGCATCGACGGTGCCGGTTTAATCATGCAAATGCAAAAGCAGGTCGAAAACTTCGGAGCCGAGATAAAGACCGGCTGCGAAGTATCCGGCTTAGAGAAACTACAGGACGGAAATATCGCTGTTTACTGTGACGAAGACAAATACACCGCAAGAACTGTCATTTTAACGCCGGGCAGTGACTATCGTAAACTCGGCGTCCCCGGCGAAGAAGAATTCCGCAACGCCGGTGCAGGCGTCAGCTATTGTGGGACCTGCGATGCACCGTTCTATAAGGGCAGAGAAGTCGTTGCTGTCGGCGGAGGCAATACCGCAGTCGAAGAAACTCTGCACCTGACCAAATTCGCACAAAAAGTAACGATGCTCCACCGCAGGGATGAATTCAGGGCAGCCAAAATTCTCATCGAGGAGTTGCTGGAAAAAGCCAACGAGCCGAATTCAAATCTGATTATCAAATACAGTACCGTAGCGACCGCCATCGAAGGGCAAGGCAAAGTCCAGTCGGCCAAGCTCAAAAACGTTAAAACCGGCCAGGAAGAAGACTATCCCTGCGACGGCGTATTCATCTTCATCGGCATGGTACCGAATACCGGCTTTTTAAAAGGTTTTGTGGAGCTGACCGACAGAGGATTTATCAAGTGCGACTGCGCATATCTCCGAACAAGCGTACCGGGCGTCTTCGTGGCCGGTGATTGCAGAATCGGAGCGGCTATGCAACTGGCCACAGCCGTCGGGGACGGCGTCGTCGCCGCTATGATGCTAAAGCAGTATTTCAGAGACCCGGCCTGGTGGAACGAGCCGGTCAGCGACCTGCTCCAGCCGGGCGGATGGTAAATCAATAAAAAAACTCGTAAATTACCAAGCAGACCACTATGCACAACATAATAACAATTTTTGTTGACGCCGGCGAGCTATTCAGGTATTATGACGACCAAATGACTCGGCGATATGGCCGGAAAGTAATTTTCTGCGAAATCTTGGTTGAAAGGATAAAGTAATGGCTGGTAATGTAATTGAGTTGACGGATGCTACTTTTGACCAGACTGTTCATAGTTCTGATGTACCGGTGCTGGTTGATTTCTGGGCGCCCTGGTGCGGTCCCTGCAAGATGATAGCGCCACTTATCCAGGAAATCGCAGACGAATATGCAGACAAGGCCAAAATCTGCAAGCTCAACACTGATGACGCCCGCGACAGTGCAATGGAGTTCGGCATAAGCGCGATACCGACCATCATTTTATTCAAGGACGGCCAGGTGCAAAAAAAATGGGTCGGCTTAACCAGCAAGAAAGACCTCGCCGCCGCAATCGACGAGCTGCTCTAAAAGAACACAATTTGCCTTTATTCATATCATGGCAGAGATTTTCTACAAGTCAATGAATAGAAGAAGTTTCATTAAAACCGGTTTAACTGCTGCCGGAACCTTGGTTATTATCGGTACCGGTTGCAGCCCCGGCTTAAGGAAAAGCGAAAAAAAGTAAAGAACAGGATGAACTCTTGATGCAACTTCCTGCACGGATGCAAACAGACTACAAACACGATAAAACGCGTCTTGTACCTATCGGGCGTCAATCCAAACTCGACAGCTATCGTAAAAAACAATGGGTAATCCGGCCCCCGGACGACCGCTCTGCACAGCTTGCCAAATCGCTCAAGGTTTCACCTCTTTTAGCACAGGTCTTAATCAATCGCGGATTAACCGACGCCCAAAGCGCTTCTGTTTTCTTAAGGCCCAAACTGACGCAGCTTATCGACCCTGCCGAAATGCCGGGAATCGAACCGGCGGTTCAACGAATAAAACTGGCCATTGCAAACAAGGAAAAAATTACCGTTTATGGCGACTACGACGTGGACGGCATTACAGGCGTCGCAATTCTCTGGCAGCTTCTAACGCTGCTTGGTGCCGACGTCGATTATTATATCCCTCATCGCATCGATGAAGGCTACGGCCTAAACGCCGAAGCTATCCGGACACTGGAAAAATCCGGCACCAAACTTCTGGTTACTGTCGATTGCGGCATTACGGCATTTAGCTCCGCCGAACTCGCCGGACAATTAGGCCTCGATTTGATAATAACCGACCATCACCAGCCTGACCCCGATTTTCCTAAAGCCGTCTCCATCGTGCATCCTGCCCTAAAAAAATCCTATCCAAACCAGAACTCAGCCGGCGCTATGGTCGCATTTAAGTTAGCCTGGGCCATTGCCAACGAATTCAATTCGGGCCGAAGACTTGAACCGAGTTTACGCGAATTTATGCTCAACGCAACGAGCTTAGCGGCAATGGGAACCATCGCTGATATTGTTGACCTACGGGGTGAAAACAGGGTGCTGACGAGCTTCGGATTAAAGTCGCTGCCGGAGTGCAAACTTTCCGGCATACAGGCCCTGATTGAATCGGCCGGACTGACCGGGCATCGCCTCGATAGTTTCCACATCGGCTTTCGCCTTGCGCCAATGCTAAACGCCGCAGGGCGAATGGGACACGCCCGATTAGCGGTGGAGCTGCTGACATCCGAGAAGCCGATTCGCTCGATGCAAATAGCCGAATATCTCAAAGAGCAAAACAAACAACGCCAGCAATATGAGCGAAGGATATTTAAGCAGGCTTGCGAAATGATAATTGAGCGAAACCTCCACCACCCCGACCGAAAAAGCATCGTCCTTGCAAACGAAAACTGGCACACCGGCGTAATAGGCATTGTCGCATCGAGAATAGTCGATAAATTTTATCGCCCGACGATTATGATTAACGCCGGCGCCGCCGGAAACGGCATCGCTCAGGGTTCCGCCCGTTCAATCCACGGTTTTTGCTTGCTCAGCGCAATCAAGGCCTGCTCGCACCACTTAGTCAGCTTCGGTGGCCACAAAATGGCCGCCGGAATAACTATCGAAACCGAAAAAATAGAACGGTTCGCAGCAGAATTCGAAACCTACGCAAAACAAAACCTGAATGAAAATGACGTGTCCGCTAAACTTGACATCGATGCGGCGGTTCCATTAGCTGAGTTTCGAAAAGAAATGGTTAGCGAGCTGCAAATGCTCGGCCCCTTCGGTGAAGGTAATCCCAAACCAATTTTCGCTACGAAAGGAGTCCGCCTGGCCTCTCCGCCAAAAAGAGTCGGCTCTGGACGCGAGCATCTTCAAATTGCGATAACCGACAGTACAGCCGCGGTGCGCTGCATCGGATTTAGGTTCGGAAAATTGGAAAAGAAGCTGCTCGAGCACGAATTCTTCAACGTTGCATATCAGCCCCAGCTCAATACTTATAATGCAAACACCAACGTCGAATTCGTCCTCACAGACATCCAGTTCGAATAAGAAACTATCTCAAAACTATCACCCTGAGCGAAGCGAAGGGTCTGGTCGGCTTAAAATAAGAGATTCTTCGCTGCGCTCAGAATGACAAATTGTGTTTTGAGATAGTGGGTAGGATGGGCTTTAGCCCATGCTGTCATTCTGCTATCTCTTTTCGACTATCACCTTTTCAATCTTAAACCGGCCTAATGTGCTCGCTAAATTGAAAAAGTCTGCCGGCTCGCCATTGCCTGAAGCCAGAGCGATATGGCCGGCATCATAGCCGCCTCGCCCGGCAGCCTTAAAAGCCGCATCCAGTCCGACCCACTTACCGCCGACGTATGCTTGCACCCACGCATGCCCGCCAAAGCCCTGAAAGCCGGCAAAGTCTTCTACATACGCGACCCCTACAACCATCTGAGCCGGTATCCCAACAGCCCGGCACATCGCCGCCGTCAGTACCGCAAATTCCGAGCAATCTCCCTGCCTGCTGGCCGCAACCTCCGCCGCTGAGGCATAGCCGACCGACAGGCTCCTGTTCTCGACGTATTCAGCCACAAACGCTTCAATCCTCCTGACGGCCTCGGCGGCATCTTTAGTACGACCCACCGCGCGTCGAGCAAGGTCGATTATCTCCTTGCGGTTGCTCTGCAGAAACCTCGTGGGCCTGGTCGCAGCTAAGATGGTCTCGTTACCGCCTCTATAAGGAAACCTTACACCTGCCGACGCGGCAACAGGCTCGACTGTTACGATTTTGGTACCATCTCTAAGTTCCCGCACGCGTTGATTGTCGTTGGATGGTATTATAAAACTATCTGTTTCTTCTACCGGGCTCAAATGATAAGTAATCGACCTGACTGAACCAACATTATTCAACGGCTCCGGACTGGCCAGAAACATCTTGTCAATCAATTCCAGTACGTCGTTTTGACCCAATGCAAACTCTTTGGCACAAGCAATCATCTCAATTCTCATCATAGCTATCGATGTAATGGTCTTTTGCATACGAAAGTCGTCATCAACATAGCTGGTACTGACGATTGGACCGGCACCAGGCATATTAAGAGTAGTCATAACTCCCGTCAAAGTCACGACTCGCCCTAACAAGTCAACGTTTTGTTTCGACCCGATACGTATCTGAGCATCAACAGCCTGCAAAATTCCCGGACTGAATATCTTAACGGAATACTCTGTCCCCTCCTTCAGACCATTTTTTAACTCCAGCAAACGTAACCCCTCAGCCATAACCGCGCCGCCTGGCCATTCAAGTGTGCTCTTCTCCTCAGCCCCCATTGACGTTGTCGTCAGATTCACATTCCCCTCCTCGTCCACCTTCCCCGACACCTTCATCATCATTGCGCCCAATTGCTGCACAACCTCAAAACCTACTGGAGTCCCCTCGGTCGTCTCTATACTGGTTTCCGTCATCTCGATAGTTATCGAAACACCAGCTCGACTTATCGTCATCCTGACTTTCTCGCTGGTGATTACTTGTCCGTCAGCTACAACCCGATTTTGTATAGCGTAGCCGATCTTTTTGCCCTCCATGAAAACGGCAAAGTACTCCGTTTCCTCCGGCTGAGCCTGTTCATATCCGGCCTCGACCGATACGGGTTCTTCTACCTGCTGTGCAAGTTTGACTGCCATCGGCTCTTCTGTTACGGATTTATCTGAGGCAGCCTGTTCAGTCGCAAACTGCTCCGATGACTCCATCTGTTGCATAGATTGCCCCTGTGGCGCCGGCGTTTTTTTACGGCAGCCCGTTGCGGTAACAGCCGCCAACACCAAACAAATCCCTAAAATAAACTTGACTTTCATAATCAAATTCCCCTTCTCAAATATGTGCAGAACTCTTAATCAGACATTTCTCTAAAACGCCGACTATTCTAATACTCCCGGCATTTGCTGGAGTTCACCCCCGTTAGAGACTTTTTCAGCCAGGCCTCTAACGGGGCTCAAAGCCAGATTATAACCCGTAAAGGCAATTTCTCACTAAAATAATTCCGACATAGACACAAATAATCCAGCAAGGGCTCTAAGCTACTATTATAAAGTTTTTAGACAATCATTTCCCTGTCATTCCCGCGAAAAGCCTGCCCTTAACAAAGCAAGAACGCTACGGTTGAATTACCTGTGCTTTTAGCTACAATAAACAGAAAATCTTCTGCACAAGATTATGAATTTTGATGAGTTGCTAAACCTGGTTTCTTCGGACAACGCGCCGAGTATTTGTGTGGATTCGCGTGCCATCGGGAACGGTGATATCTTTGTGGCTGTTGAAGGTACTGTTTACGACGGCCACGATTTCATCGACCAGGCCCTTGCAAACGGCGCCGAATATATCGTGTGCCAAAAGGATAGAGGACAGAGGATAGAGGACAGAAGACAGACAACGGGTGGCAGCCTCAAGCATCGAGCATTGAGTATCGAGACCATAGTTGTTGACGATTCCGCAGAAGCGGCAGCACTCCTGGCACAGGCAGGCAGGGGCAAACCGGCTTCGCAATTAACGAACCTCGCGGTTACCGGCACAAACGGCAAGACTACCGTTGCCTATCTGGTACGCTCCTGTATCCAGAAGGCAGGCCAGAAGTGCGGCCTTATCGGCACCGTCATTTACGATACCTGCTCCGGGGATAGCAGACAAGCATCTTTGACAACACCAGATTGCCTGACTATTGCCGCCGGACAAGAGCAAATGCTAAAAAACGGCGCAAAGTATATGGTCATCGAGGCCAGCAGCCACGCCCTTTCTCAAAACCGCCTGGCCGCAGTCAACTTCAAAGCCGCCGCTTTCACTAACCTCGCCGGCGACCATCTGGACTATCATAAAACCGAAGAAGATTACTTAGCTGCCAAAACCAGACTTTTTTCTACTCTTTCCCCGGATGCTGTGGCGGTGTTGAATAAACAATCGCCGCAGGCCGAGCTTATCGCTAAGCAAACCCAAGCCAATATCTTATGGTATGCCATTGACGAGCCGGCGGACATCACCGCCCATATCGAGTCGATGGATATGAGCGGAACTCGATACTCGATATTAGATACCAGATGCTCGCCGAGTATCGAGCATCGAGCATCGAGCATCGAAGTGAGGACTCCCTTGCTTGGCCGATATAACGTCAGCAATTCTTTAGCGGCAGCCGGCCTGTGTCTTGCAGCCGGCTTCGATTTAAAAACGATAGCAGCCGGTTTATCAGCTTTGCAAACAATACCAGGCCGATTAGAAAAAATCGATTGGCCGGGTGATTTTTCGGTGCTGGTCGATTACGCTCACACCGACGACGCCTTAAAAAATGTCCTCTCGACACTAAAGCCTCTGTGCAAGGGTAACTTGCGGGTCGTTTTCGGCTGCGGCGGAGACAGGGACAGAACCAAGCGCCCACGCATGGCAAGGGTCGCTGAACAGTTAGCTGATTTTATAATCGTTACCAGCGACAACCCTCGAACTGAAAAACCCGAAGACATCATAGATGAAATTGTCGCCGGCTTCGCTTCTCGATTCTCTTTTTCGACGAGTATCGAGAATCCAGCATCCAGCATCGAGATTATAATTGAGCCGGACAGAAAAAAGGCCATCGAGTTGGCAATAGAATCCGCCGAAAAGGACGATATCGTGCTCATAGCAGGCAAAGGCCACGAAACCTATCAGATAATCGGAACGCAAAAATTCGATTTCAGTGACAAGCAAATCGCTCAGAAATGCCTTAAGAAACAAAGAAATAGACTGCTCGGGAAATAGAACTGGTGAGAAAAATAAAAGCAATGGATACGATAATCAAGTTCACACTTTAATTTTACAGAATGGTTGGATAATTATCAAGTGGATGCGGGTGAACTTTAAAATTTTCGATGAAAAATTCGACTCTCGTTTCAGGAAACAGCCTTGTTTGCGAAGACATTTCAAAAGGATTAACGTTTCATTCGATCGTAACAACCTCATATACTACATCTGGGGAGCGCCGCTAAACTCGGATTTTTTGCCTATGTAAAAGCAACATAATCCCTTACCCAAACTTGGCGACTTCCACAGGACGTTCAACGGCAAAGCTCTTATGATGGAGTTTAATACGCTCTATTTCATGGAGTGTTTCTGCTGTAAAGTAACTTTGCCCACAATAAGGGCAACTGACCATAGGGATGTTTTCTATTACCAGTAAATTCCTTCCTTTGCCGTAGGTTTCGGCAACTCTACGAGCATGTGCTCCCTTATGTCCACAAATATCACATATCATTTGTCTTGTCCTTATTCTTATAGTGCATATATGGTAATAATAACCAGTTTGCCGGTTGGACTTAACTTTGCAACCACTTCGATTTTGCCGCTTTCAACTGTTTTGCCTGCGATACGGTATTTCCATTCACCAGTTGCTATATCTTTTTGACGTTCGAGTATCTTTCCTGTAAGGATTACTCGTTCGATATCATAAATAGTTAAATCATCATGATGCATCTCTCGTCTGGCATGGTACGTCATAATATACTGACGCTTGCGAATTTTTTCTCGCATACGGTTCAAAATTCGGCCGAACATGTCTTGTTCCCCTATTGCAGAACATCACGGTGCGGGCAGAAATTCTCGAATAGGTAAAAAACTGTCTTATTTCGTATCCTATACGACTCCTGCGCAAATGCTCGTATGGCTTCTTTCGGAATCTCGATGAAAAGGAAAAGACCCCGGGGATAAAGGTAATCTTTTCCCGGCTCATCAATAACCCGGACCTGCCCATGAGCTTCAGCTTGAAGGTCTGGAACGCACTGATATATCTTACGTGCTTCGATTGACGCAGAATAGTTCTCGTTGCTAACGCACAGAACGTAACGTTGTGTGTCCGATTTAATATCACCAATGATTTCAAAATCCTTGACCATCTACAAAATTATAGCATAATTACTTAATTGCATCAACAAACATTTGCATCGCCGGAATTATAGAAGCAAATTATCGAGAAACCAAAAATGAAAGAGTTTTCGATAGCAGATTTAGCCGGAATAATAAAGACTCGTCCTGCCGTGTCGCAATACGCAATACGAGATTTCACCGGCGTAAGTATCGACTCACGAACAACCAAATCCGGCGATTGTTTCTTTGCAATCGCCGGCGAGAATTTCGACGGCCACGATTATGTAGCTGACGCTTTCGCAAAAGGCGCCGTCTGTGCCGTGGTCAGTAAAGGCATCAAATGTACCGACAAACCCATACTCAAAGTTGCCGATACCATAAAAGCCCTCGGCGACCTTGCCGGAGAATACCGCCGACGGGCAGCTTACAAAGTGATTGCGATAACAGGCTCAGCAGGCAAAACAACAACAAGGCAGATAGCCTATCAGGCCTTAAGTCAACGTTTCCGCGTCTATCAGTCGCCTAAGAGTTTTAATAATAAGATAGGTCTGCCCCTGACCCTGCTCGGCGCAGACCCGGAGCACCAGATAGTCATCGCCGAACTCGGCAGCAATCATCCCGGCGAAATAGCTCACCTGACCGGCATCGCCGCCCCGGACATCGCAGTGGTAACTAATGTTCATCCCGCCCACTTGGAAGGATTCGCTAACTTGCAGACAATTATACAGGAGAAGCTATCTATATCCGAAGGACTTACGCCCGATGGTGTTCTGATAATCAACGCTGATTTCGACCGGTTGGTAAACGCCTGCCGGGCCAAAGGCGCCAAATTCATAACGTTCGGCAAATCAGATGGCTCCGACTACCAGGCACGCAATATCAGCTACGAGGCCTCAGCCAGCCGGTTCACTATCGACGATACGGAAGTTTACTTACCGTTGGCCGGCTCGGGAAACCTCGAAAATGCACTTGCCGCCTGGGCTGTTTGCAGCCAGTTTGGCCTGGCTATCGGGGATTTCGCAAAGGCTGTCAAGACCCTCTCACCCATTTCTATGCGCGCCGAACTGCTGCAAATCGGGACGCTAACGGTATTGAATGATTGCTACAACGCAAACCCCGCCTCAATGAGAAATGCGCTGAATATATTGGCCGGCCTCGACCCAACTCGAAATCGCAGATTGGTCTTTATCTGCGGCGATATGGCCGAACTCGGGCAGCAGACGGAATACCTGCATAACGAGCTGGGTAACTCTATCGCAAAGGCCAACGTGGGACTGCTCGTAGCTGTCGGCAAGTTTGCGAAAATCGCCGCTGAAGCCGCAAAAACTACCGCCGAATACAATTCGGATTCCCGCGAAGCCCAGTCCCTGCAAATAAAATGTTTCGAAGATACCATTTCAGCCTGTAATAATCTGCACGAATTCATCAAAGATTACGATATAATATTAGTGAAAGGTTCGCGAACCGCAAAACTGGAAATGGCCGTCGAGAAACTAAAAGAACTGCCGATTGAAATGAAAAATTAAAAATGTAAAACGCAAAATTAAGGATGTCGTCCGGCACTTAAAAGTTAAGCGCTGGATTCCACAATTTTGACCTTTAACTTTTGAATTTTGAAATGAAAAAATGATATACCACTTGTTATGGTATTTACGAGATGTTTTTACGCACCAGCTCGGCTTCTACGCCTACCAGACCGTAGTGTTTCGCTCGGTATCGGCGACTCTGACCAGCTTACTTATTGCCCTTCTAATCGGCCCTAAAATTATTCGCTGGCTGATGCGCAAAAAAATCGGAGACCGGCCGGAGTTTCATCACGCCACCCTCAACGAACTGACCAAAGAAAAGGCAAATACACCCACTATGGGCGGCCTGATTATCATTCTCTCGGCTGTCTCAACCACCTTATTATGGGCAAAGCTGGACAACCCCTTTGTTCAGAAAGCTATTGTGCTGGTGATATGGTTCGGCGTTTTGGGCGGCGTTGACGACTGGCTAAAACTCACCGTCGATGTCCGGCACCGAACCAGAAACGGATTAAAACCCTGGGAAAAGCTCATCTTTCAAATCGGCGGTGCAGTACTGATAGCGTCGTTTTTATATGCCGACTTCGTTAATATAGACGACGCCAAATTATTCTGGCTGCCGTTCTATAAGCATGGCCTGCCGTTAGCAAACTGGATGTTCATACTCGTAGCGATTTTTTACATCTCGGCCACCAGCAATGCCGTCAACCTAACTGACGGTATGGACGGACTGGCTGCCGGCTGCGTTGGAATGGTCTCGCTGGTACTTGCACTGCTGTGCTTTGTCGCCTCTGAAACAATGTCACGAACCACCCCTGTTACCTGGGCAAGTTATCTTCTGCTGCCTGCTATACCACAGGCCGGCGAGCTGAGCATCTTTTATTCGGCAATCTTAGGGGCCGTCCTCGGTTTCTTGTGGTTCAACTGCCACCCTGCCCAGACCTTTATGGGCGATGTCGGCTCACTTCCATTAGGTGCCGCAATGGGCTATGGTGCGCTGGTAACAAGAAATGAAATCCTGCTCTTAATTATCGGCGGCGTATTCGTCATTGAATTGCTCAGTGTAGTACTCCAGGTCGGCTATTTCAAATACACCGGGGGCAAACGGCTTTTTAGATGTGCACCTATACATCACCATTTTCATCTGATTGGCTGGAGTGAGCCGCAGGTGGTAGTGCGCTTTTGGCTTTTATCCGCCGCCTTTGCCGCTCTGGCATTAGCCACACTAAAAATCCGATGACGCCACCGACAAATCTCGAAAATTGCCTATTCCCGATTGAGCACCTGATAATATAATAAAAATCGCAAATCGAACGCCCGATAATCTCTTCGCCTGAAGTTATTTGCCTTTACATCTAATCTGAATCAACACCTAACTACTTCCTGTTGCGGAAAACAAAAACTGACGATGTCACCCCTGCGGAAGCAGGGGTCCAGAGCGAAAAAGCTGGATTCCCGCTTTCGCGGAAATGACAAATACTGTTTCCGCAACAGGAACTAACTAAGAAAACCGCCATCTCAATCTCAAGTTCTCATTAATTTAAGCCGAATTTATAGAATACCTGCAAACACTGTAAAAAAAGAGGAGTTAGCAATGCTCAGAGCAAGAGACGTTATGAGTACAAATGTAATTAGCGTGAAAAAAGACGCCCCCATATTTGAGGCTGTAAAACTTCTGGTGGAAAACAACATATCGGGCCTGCCTGTGGTTGAAGATGACATGACTTTGGCCGGAATTCTTTCAGAAAAAGATGTTGTAGATTTGTTCTACGAAGCTGAACGGGCGGAGGATAAAACAGTTAGTGACTATATGACAGAGCCTGCGGTTTGTTTTGAAGATAATCATGCCCTGCTGAACATCTGTAACTTTTTGGGAAAGAACATCTTTAGAAGGGTCCCCGTTACATCAAATGGCAAGCTGGTTGGCATAATCAGCATACAGGATGTCCTCAACTCTGTCCTTCAGCTAAGGCAGGAAAAAGTGGTCAGCGCTAATTGATTAATTGGTGAGTTGCATACTCACTACTCACCAGTTAACTATTCTTCGGTATGAATTCGGACGTTCCTTCTGTAGCCTGTTATGCCGTCCTCGGAGCTCATTTTGTCTAATTTTCTCTGTGCTAAAAAGATTTTGACGGCGGTAGTTCCACAAACCAAACCGACGACGAAGAATACTATAGAGGCAAGTATTGCAAACAAATCTCGCAGGATATAAACCAGAAATCCAAATCCGATTAGCAGCAACCCTACGATAAAAAGTCCTGCCGCGAAGTTTCTGGTCGCTTGAGAAATTACATTTGTGTAAAACCGAAAACTCATAAGTAAAGTGAGCTAAAGTGAGCTAAAGTGCCTAAAGTGAACTAAAGCTATGGACTATCTTTCAACTTTAGGCACTTTTAACTTTAGGCACTTTAGGCACTCTTCTTGTTAATACATTCCACCGCCCGGCGGCGTCGGAGGCGTCTCTTTCTTTTCGGGAATCTCACTAACTATCGCATCGGTCGTCAGCAGCAGCGCAGCAATCGATGCGCCGTTCTGCAGTGCAACTCTTTCGACCTTCGTCGGCACAATCACACCGAACTTAGTCATATCACCGTATTGCTTGCGCAGCGCATCGTAGCCGAAGTTCTTTTCCTTGCTGTCCATAATTTTCTGCGCCACAATTGAACCGTCCAGTCCTGCGTTCTCGGCAATTTGTTTAAGCGGTGCTACCAGTGCTCTTCGGACTATATCAACACCTATCTTTACATCCCCCGATGCCTTGACTTTATCCAGCGCCGGCAAAGCTCTGAGCATCGGCACACCGCCTCCGGGCAGGATACCTTCTTCTACCGCCGCCCGACAGGCGTGCAGCGCATCTTCAACGCGCGCCTTCTTTTCCTTCATCTCTGCCTCAGTCGCGGCTCCAACATTAATCTGTGCCACGCCGCCGGCCAGCTTTGCCAATCTCTCCTGCAGTTTTTCGATATCATAATCACTGGTCGAGCTATCAATCTCGTTCTTAAGTTGTTCGATTCTGCCCCTGATGGCTTCAGTGCTGCCGCCACCTTCAATAATGGTGGTAGTGTCCTTGTCGATGGTGATGCGCTTGGCCCTGCCAAGCTGCCGAAGCTCGATGTTCTCCAGCTTCAGTCCCAGGTCCTCGAAAATGGCCTCACCACCGGTCAGAGTGGCAATGTCACTAAGCAGTGCTTTTCGTCTGTCTCCGAAGCCGGGCGCTTTGACGGCAGCTACCTGCAGTATTCCACGCAGTTTATTGACAACCAGTGTAGCCAGCGCTTCGCCCTCAACTTCTTCGGCGATAATCAGCAGCGGCTTGCCCTGTTGAGACACCTTCTCGAGCAGTGGAACAAGAGATTTGACCGAGCTTATCTTCTTCTCGTGTATCAGAATATATGGCTTTTCCAGCACTACTGCCATATTCTCCATATTGTTAATAAAGTGCGGGCTAAGGTACCCTTTGTCGAACTGCATACCTTCGACTAATTCGACTGTTGTTTCCAGTGATTGGCCCTCTTCGACGGTGATAACGCCGTCTTTGCCGACCTTGTTCATCGCCTCAGCCAACTTTTTGCCGATTTCCACATCCTGGTTCGCTGAGCAAGTCGCCACCTGTTCGATTTGTTTGCCCGACTCGACAGGCGTGCTCATCTTTTGAAGTTCGTCTACAATTGCGTCCACGCCTTTTTCGATACCGCGTTTTACCTGCATTGCATTGGCGCCGGCGGTAATATTTTTGAGACCCTCATTGAAGATACTCTCAGCTAAAATCGTTGCGGTCGTTGTCCCATCGCCAGCCACATCCGAAGTCTTGGACGCCACTTCCTTGACCATCTGTGCGCCCATATTCTCATAGGAATCTTCCAGTTCAATCTCTTTGGCCACTGTTACGCCATCTTTTGTAACGGTCGGAGAACCGAACGATTTTTCCAAAATTACATTTCTGCCGCACGGCCCAAGCGTAATCTTTACCGCCTTTGTCAGTTTGCTCACACCTTTTTGGATAGCTGTGCGGGCGTCAGTACCAAATGCTATCTTTTTTGCTGCCATAGCTTTATTTCTCCTTTTCTATTGATTATTTTATTTTCTTTGTGTGCTTTCCTGTCGCCGTTGCTGATTTCTGCTTACTTTTCAATCACTGCCATAATATCCGATTCACTCATAATCAGATACTCTTTACCGTCTATCTTAACTTCTGTCCCGGCGTAGCTCGTGAAAAGCACCTTATCACCCTTTTTCACCTGCAATTTTCTTACCGTCCCGTCGTCGAGCACCTTACCATCACCAACGCTGATAATTTTGCCTCTTTGTGGTTTTTCTTTGGCACTATCCGGCAGGACTATCCCGCCTGTCGTCTTGGTTTCCGCTTCGAGACGCTGAACAAGCACCTTATCTGCCAATGGTCGAATCTTCATTTCGTACTTACTCCTTTCAAAAAACTTCTTTAATCTTTTACTTCATTCTTATTAGAAACGTTACACAATCTATTACTGTGCGAAAATATCACTGTCATACTTTTTAACAAACAATCTGTTCAATTGTTCCCGAAGAACACTCATATCAACCGGCTTATCAATCACGCTGAAAACATCAAGTCGTAATGCCTTACCAAGCAAAGACTCACCTGCCGTGCTGGTCAACAGAATGCACGGCAGCAGTGGATAATCCATTCGAATAATCTTTATCATTGCCAGCCCATTGGACTCTTCCGAGTCCATATCCACGATTGTCGTATGAATCCGTTTCCTCTCGATAATATTGACGAACTCTACTGCGTTCTCAGCCATCAGCAGATTAACGCCTATTGGCCGAAATATATAACGCACCGCCTCCGGCCATGCCCAGTTCGCCTCACTGGCAAGTACATTGATTTCTTCGAGTTTTGATAGATTCGACACCATATCCGTATATTCCTTTCTCAATCTGTGCAAATATCGTGCCAAATGCCTTTTTACACAACTATATTAGCGCAAGTACTTATTATAAATGAGGTTAAGATGTGAGGTCCGAGACGGCCACCGCCTGCCAAAATCCCAGCGAAGGCACTCTTCCTCTGCCAACCTGACAGGCTTTGACAAATGCTAAAATAAAAATTCTCGTATTCTCTGCTCGTTTTGAACTTCCATACGAGTTCTCTTGAAAAGGTCATAGTCATCTTCCGGTATATGCCTCCTACTATTTGCAGACAGAAACTATTGATACTGTCCCGCTCTTACCATCGGCTTTATAATTGCCGGCTTACGCAATGCAGCAATATAGAGTCCTGATTTTTCAATCTGCTAATTTTTTATCAGCTTTATAATCGCATCGAGGTCGTTCGGTGCCTCTATGGGTGGATTGTTGAATTGGCCCTGCTTTTCTTTGTGGTAGTTGACCGTTACGTTGGGGTCTTTTAACGGATGGCCTGTCAAAACGCACGCAATCCGCTCATCGCCGCCGATTATATTCTCAGCTCTAAGGTGTTTCAGGCCGGCTATTGTCACCGCCGAAGCCGGCTCACAGCCCAAACCGTATTTGCCGATAATCGCTTTGGCATCGACAATCTCTTCGTCCGTTACCGCGCGTACAACGCCATCACATATCTCGATTGACCGAAGGCATTTTTTCAGATTAACGGGCCGTGATATTTCTATCGCCGAAGCACAAGTATGCGGCGAAAAGTTACGAGCCGTCAGGTCAGCGTAATATTCATCGATAATTGTCTGGTCAACTTTACCATCGTTCCAGGTCAGCTTTTTGTTATTAACTAAGTCGGTCAAGGTGTCGGCGCCGGTAGCGTTAATAATTGCCATTCGCGGTATTCGCTCGATCAAGCCAAGCTGCTTCAATTCGTAAAAGGCCTTGCCGAAAGCGCTGGAATTACCAAGGTTTCCGCCGGGCACAACAATCCAGTCCGGGGTAGTCCAGCCTAAGCCTTCGATGATTCGATACATTATGGCCTTTTGCCCTTCGAGTCGGAATGGGTTTAGCGAATTGAGCAGGTACAGTCCCAGCTTTGTGCAGACATCCTGAACCTGGCGCATACAGTCATCGAAGTCGCCGAGTATTTGAATCGTCTGCGCACCGTAATCCATTGACTGGCTGAGTTTGCCGAATGCGATTCGACCGGAACCGATAAACACCGTGCATTTCACGCCGCAGCTATGTGCATACAAAGCCACCGATGCCGAGGTATTGCCCGTCGATGCGCACGCGCTCGAAGCTGCCCCGACCATTTTTGCGTGACTGAACGCCGCCGCCATCCCGTTATCTTTGAACGAGCCGGACGGATTCAGCCCTTCATATTGCAGATATAAACGTCCCGGATTTACTTCGGCATATTCAGCCACAGCGTCATTTTGCTGCAGGATTGTCTGGCCTTCACCGATGGTTACTTTATATTTATCTTCACAGAAGCTCAACAGCTCGCGGAATCGCCAGACGCCGGAAAAATCCAAAGGCCTGTCCTTGTTCGCCCAGCGTTTAGCAAAATCACTTAATTTACCGGGAACCTCAATCTTGTCCCAATTATAACGTATATCCAACAGCTCGCCGCATTGAGGACACTTAAACATCGCCTGACCACAGTCGAACTCGGCCCCGCAATCCGGATTAATACACTTCTGATAAGCCGCACCCGTCATACTCATACACAAAATTCCTTATCAAATTCCCAGCAGCACTTAGCGACAATTATAAACAATAAACGGAGCCAATGGTACAGAAATTGGGTTTGTTTGGGTTTGTTTTGTTCGAGCCTTAAGACGGTTTCATTTTCATATTCCTTTATAACATATAAGTTTGCGTTCATTTTGGGCTTTACGGAAATTGGGTTTGAATTGGGTTTGTTTATTCGGACTGCGAAATCATCTTTTTTTCTGTAATCCTTTGTTATAAGTGAGTTTATATTCATTTTGGCTCTTTTTAAATTGGGTTTGATTGGGTTTGAATTGGGTTTGTTTTTTTGCCCCGCCAGCGGGAGAAAAATTTCATAATTCCTTGTACATACTGAGTTTGCAATCCGCCTACGGCGGACAAGATTGGGTTTGTTTTGCATAAAAAGTAGCTGATTTGTAGAGAACTCTCGACAGATGTAGAGGGGCGAGGGCAGAAGACAGACGACAGAAGACGGACGACAGACGACAGATGACAGTTGCTACTCTTTAGAAACATAAATCCGAAATCCTAAGCACTAAATCCTAAATTCACCCGCCTGAGGCGGGCAAGAATCCAAATTACACAAAATTAAATGTTCAAAACCTTGTCTGGCTTGACAGATAATGCTTTTTGCCGGAGGCGAAAAAAGTAGGGCCTCTATAATTAGAGCTACCTGCACGTTTGATGCGAAAATATAACCGTTTCTCGTCGCTCGTCGCTCGTAACTCGTTTTGGAAAAGGAAGATAAAAATTTATGAAAAATTTAATTTTTGCTCTGAGGTATCAGCGTTTTTGATTGAAAACACGGACGAATACTGACTCTTAGGACACTGACTAACGCTGACTCTTAGGACACGGATTGACACGGATACCTATGGCACAAGTACCTATGGCACAGGTACCTATGGCACAGGTTCACACTGATAGTTCAATAGTAAGTAGCCGCGGATTTCACGGATTTACCAGGTGAGATGCTGGATGCTCGTTAGTGAGGAGTGAGCTAAAGTGCCTAAAGTGAGCTAAAGTTGGATTCTTGAGTGGATTAGAGATTAGAGATTGGTTTCTTCCCCTAAGGGGTCTCCGCAGAGCTCCGAGATACTGGATGCTCGATCCCGGCGCGCCGGGACAGGGTTGCTGGATGCGAGACGACGGACGACCCCCGGCAGAGAAACAAGTAAGTTTATATCCCCGGCAGAAAAGCAAGCAAGCACACACCGGGGACAAGCTCTTGGGGGTAAACTAAGAAAGCAAATGAGCTTAGTTCCCCTGTTGCGAGTCAGGTGAATAGCTCCCGGGGATAAACTGGATTAAGAGAATAAATATGGATTCCTGCATCCGCAGGAATGACATTGGGGCGTCGTCGTGCCGACGACGGCTAAACAAACCCCGCAATAAATTGCTGGGCTAAATATAACGGCGTAAACCCCTCTGTTGAAGTTTTACAGAAAATTCTGAGGAAGTTTTTGGTAGAAAAAAATGAAAAAGGACAGCAATTTTTGGCTTTTATTAAAGCAAGTTTTCAGGGATATTGGCCGATATTTATACGTCGGATAGCGAAAAAACACTTGACTGCACTGTTTTTTTCTGTTATCGTATATTTAGAAGCAAGGGGTTGAGGAGGTATAGGACGGCAAGATGGCTAAGTCAGCTAAACGAGTTATATCAAAATCAATGTCATTCAGGATATGTGTATATCCGTCACAATATGACAAAAGCTATTTTACTGCTCATTGCTTAGAATTGGATATATTTGGACAAGACAAGACTGTTGAGGGCGCTGTCGGCGAATTATTGCAACTGATTGAAAATCAAATCGAGGTATGCGAGGAAACTGGTGCACAGTTGCAATTTTTTGCTCCTCCAAATGTATGGCAAAAATATGAGCGAGCCAAAAAAGCTAAGCACAAACTTCCTGACGAATTGGTAGACCGTATTATTAGTCAAGCAAATCGGCATCTTGGTTTTGTGGAACCTCTGAATATTGGCAGGAGGATTGATTATATTGTTGGTACAAAAGAGGTCATGGATGAATGTCAGGCCGCCCTCGCATAAAGTTTTGCCACATTAGGAAGCAACTCAAAGAATTAGGTATCTATTGGGTCCCCGATAAAGATAAGGGTTCACATGGGTCGTTTGTCGGACCAGACCAAGATGGCAATATACACGCTTTTACTCTTCCCAGAAGCCAGCAAAGCGAGGTCAATAGAGATTACCTTGCTGCGCTTCGCCGTCGTTTTGGCTTGATAGGTAAAAAGTGGGCAAATTTCTTCTAATTTTTTTGGATTTAGTTTGGTTTCCTCAGCTTCAGTTGCTTCCCCTCCGCTTTCAATTTAAAGCGCCCAGCAGGGCATTTAAGGGGTGAACTCATCCTGAGGAGGTATCATTTTGGAGGAGAGCAAGACGTTCGTTCTTGCGGGAGTTTTACCCTAAGGACTTGTAAATAAATTAGCGCGAGGAAGTTTGCGAAGTTGATAATTATTTATCTCGCCACCTGTCTATGGTCATATCTTCGGCTTTGACGTATTCGGAGTGCCAGTCGAGGAACAAGGCATTGCAGCCGTTCGCGTGCCGCGCACGAGCTACTCGTCGTCCGTTGTTTATATGGTGGCTTTCCGAATCCGGTAGATGCGTACGAATAAAAATATCACAGCGTATGATCTCCCTGCTGTTTTCGCTCTCAATGATGGGACGCCAATCGCCATCTTCGTTGTCGGCCATATATACCGTATAGGCCGGTCTCCTGAACACTGAAAGTTTGGTGGCCCTTCCAATACTGGTTCCATCGTTGTCGGTTCTGCTTGAAAAAGTCCAGTCGTTGATGACGTAACAGACAGTCTGTCTGGAATTGGAAATGTTGTATAAACCAAAACCAGTTGTTGGAAAGCTTTTGCAGCGGTATATCTTTACGCTTTTGTAATCGCCTTTGTTGTGCTGTTGGCCCACGTAAGGCAGGTACTGCATAAACCAAATGGGATTATTACCGGTGGAGCCGCGAGGGATGAACAAATCGTAGTCCTGGGAATAGAGCATGGCGGCTAAGCCGATCTGCCTGAGATTGCTAAGACAAATTGTGGCTTGTGCCTGCTTCTTGACCCTTTGCAATGCCGGCATCAATATCCCCATAAGCAGCGCAATAATGGCGATAACCACCAGCAACTCGATTAACGTAAATCCTCTTCTTTGCCGGTTCATAGGTTCTCCTTCCTCGTTTAATAAATTGTAATACTATTATTATACGTCTGTGGGCGCACAAGTCAATAAAAAATTGCTTCTGACGGCTTTGGGTGAATTTCGTTCTAATGTGCGAGTTTACCTCAGATACCCTTCGGCTAATTCAGGACGGCATCCGTGGGATTTATATTATCAGATTATAGTCTGTTTGTCATGTATTATTCCTGTTTTGAGGCCAGATCCTTCGCTATCGCTCAGGATGACAAAGAGACATAACTACCACCTGTCATTCTACAGGATGACAAAAAGGCATAACTACTATTTGTCATTCTGAGCGCAGCGAAGAATCTCAATCATACCAATCGTTAGCCAAGTCTTTCCAATCGGGATTGGTTTCCCGTATCAATTCAATTTTCTTTTTGCGCAACCAACCCTTGATGGTTTTCTCTCTGGCGATAGCAGAATACACATCACCGAAAGTCTCGAAATAAATCAAGCAATTGATATTATACTTTTTAGTAAAACCCGGAATTAGTTTATTCTTATGCTCATAAACTCTCTTTCTTATGTTGTTGGTTATGCCGATATAAAGTGTTCCGGATTTATTGGTCATAATGTAAACGTGATATTGATTCGGGGCTTGCATAACTGCTCAATTATTGCTGTAAGACCTTTTTTCAGCTATAGATTTTTAATCTGGCCGTTACATTCTTTTGTCATTTTGAGTCGGAGCCGAAAGATCTGGCACGCGAAAAAAAGAGATTCTTCACTTCGCTGTGCTTCGTTCAGAATGACAATTTAATGAACTGCTTCCTGCGTTGATTTTTTCTATCAGGGCCGGCAGTTCGGAAAGCTGATTGATTTTCCAGGTGCCTTTGGGGATTTTCTTTCCGGCATTGGTGTAAGCACTTTTAAGCACTGCCTGCATACCGCTTTTTATCGCAGGTCTAATGTCTTTATTAATTCGATCTCCTACGAACAATATGTTTTCCATCGCCTCGCCAACCCTCTCGGCGGCAATCTTGAAGATTCGAACATCCGGTTTACGAAAATCAAATTCGTACGAATATATCCTGACCGTAAAGAAATCTAATATACCCAATTGCTTCAGATGTTTTTCCAGAGAACAGCCGTTCACAAAAGTATTGGAAACTATGCCGAGCTTAAGTCCGGAATTTTTGAGTGTGGTTAAGGTATCTTTTATTTTCGGCTCGGTCGTGGCGACTTTACTCAAAGGTTCATACCAAAGCCATCCAAAATGTCGCCATTGTTTTCCGTCGAGCCTGATACCTTTTTTTATACCGAACCCCCTTAACAAAGCCAGGGAATTAAAATCATTTTTCGTTATATTGGAAAGCAAGCCTCGTATGCGCAGTGCGAGCAGGTTTCTCCAGCAGTAATATTGGAAATTGCCGACCGGCTGGCCGCAGCTTTTGAGAAAATCGTACGATAATCTCGCACCTTGCCGAAAGAGCCGGCCCACCTTGATTTTACCAAAGTTCACCAGGGTCTCGCCGAGGTCGAACAGTACTGCCTTGATCTTTTTATCCGGCATAATCAGCGTAAATGCGTCGATGCGATTATATGTAAAATAATTTACTCATCCACCCCTCCCCTCATCCACTTAGGACTTGTAAATAAATTATCTTCCATTTTTGGCTGGCTGCGGCTGGCGGTGTCAGCCTTGTCCTCGCTCAGCCAAAAACGAAACCTAATTTCTTTACCAGTCCTTATTCTCTTAACGGCGGCAAATTACCACTGAAAGCTTCCCGTGCCCACTCGAACATCTCCTCGTCTGATATCACCGATACCCTGTTAGCCACATACTCAGCATCAATTTTGTCTTTGATTTTGGTTATGCATGGGTCATGCTTGGGGATTTGAATCTCGTATTTGGCCTCTACCCAGTGCTTGATACCCGCGGCGCCGGTCTTGTCGGTAATTGCTACACCGACAGGGCGGTTGAGTAACTTTTGGGTATCGAAGCAGTTGTATATTTCCTCGTTTTTTGATAAGCCGTCTGCGTGAATGCCGGCCCGGGTAACATTGAAGTCTTGTCCAACCAACGGATAGTTCTGCGGAATCTCATGACCTAATTCCTTCCTGGCGTACTCAGCTAATTCAGTTATCGCCGCATAGTTGACGCCCTGGGTCATCCCCTTCAACTGGGCGTGTTCAACAACCAATGCTTCGAGCGGCGGATTGCCCGTTCGCTCACCGCAGCCGAATATCGCAGCGTTGGCGGCGCTGCACCCGTAAAGCCACGCCGTTGCAGCGTTCACCTGTACCTTGTGTAAATCGTTATGACCGTGCCATTCGAGCCATTCGGACGGAACGCCGATTTTCCGAAGCCCGTGGACAAGTTTCGGAACGCTCCGCGGCAGAGAAACCTCCGCCCACGGCAGGCCAAAGCCAAGCGTATCACAAAGCCGAATCTTGACCGGCTTATCATATTCTTCGGAAAGTTTCATCAGCTCAGCGGCAAACGGCAGAACAAAACCTTTATAATCAGCTCGCGTTATATCCTCAAAGTGGCAACGTGGAGTAACGCCGCTGTCTAACGCCGCTTTGGCAATATCAAGATATGCGTTCATCGCCTGTGCCCGTGTCTTTCGCAGCTTCAGGAATATATGATAGTCGCTTGCCGAGGTCAGAATGCCCGTTTCGTCAAGTCCCATTTGTGAGACCAATTTAAAATCAGCGGCCACAGCCCTTATCCACCCTGTTATCTCTGGAAACTTGTAACCTCGCTCTTTGCACAGTTCTATCGCTTCTCTGTCACGATTTGAATATAGAAAGAACTCACACTGGCGAATCAGGCCTGTCCCACCGTCTATCTCGTGCAGCAAGTCGTAAATCTTGAGGATTTGCTCCGACTTATAAGGCGGCCGGGCCTGTTGACCGTCACGGAACGTCGTATCGGTTATCCATATCTTCTCCGGTATCTCATACTTAACTTTCTGCTTATCGAAGATTACCCTGGGAAATTCAGTATATGGAAACATCTGACGATACAGATTGGGTTTTCCTACATCCACAAGCTTAAGGTTCTTATTGGCCATTATTTATCTCCATCAAAAGTTCAAAGTGCCTAAAGTGAGCTAAAATGCCTAAAGTTATTAGAATTAAGTGTGTTAGATTTTAAGCACTTTAGTCACTTTGGTTCACTTTCTATTTCCTTTGTTTATTAGAACGAGATACGAACAATAGCCGAGGTGGGATTCGAACCCACACGCCCATAACGGGCAGGGGATTTTAAGTCCCCAGCGTCTGCCATTCCGCCACTCGGCCGGTAAGCAATAGGCTAACTTATCTGCCAAAATTTTGCAAATTGTTTCTTAACCTGTCTTCAGCAAAAAAACACTATCCCCTCTGTTACCCTGTGGTCAATGACTTTTGAGGTTGTTGTTGCCTAATGGCACAATGCCTCTATAATTAAACGGCGTTGGTTAAAATTACGCTTGTTACATTCAAGAAATTTATAAGACAAGGAACTAACTGTGCCAATTTATGTCCCTTTGATATTGATGGCTGTCGGATTATCTTGGATTTTGACAGGGCTTCCTTGTGCGGTATTCCCCAGGAGGACAAAAGTTTGGGAAAGACACCTTTACCGCAAAATCCGCCTCATTTCAGCCAAAAAGTTTAACAAGCCTATAAAGCAGCGAGCAGTTATTCTGCAATCCCTACAAGGCTGGATATTCTTCTTTGCAGGTGTAACTCTGCTTTGGCAGCTGCCAATTCAGTTTTCATTGTACCGCGACGGCAACGCCTATTCCAGCTATTTCGAATCAGCGGTGCCAGGCAATGATGCGAACAATATCTATTCGGAATTCAAAGTCAAAGTTGATGAAGTCATCCAGCCACTTATAGACACTAATAAGAGCGTTGGAGTTTCGGTAGGCATCATTGGTGGAGAAGGTACAGTGGTTTTTGGCTACGGTAGAGTAAATACTAATAGTAATCATCAACCTGACGGTGATACTATTTACGAAATCGGCTCGATCACTAAGGTGTTTACAGCATTACTGCTTGCCAATATGGACAAAGATGGGTTGGTTAGCCTCACAGACACAGTGCAAAAATTCCTACCTCCTTCAATTCAAATGCCCGTGTATGACGACACGGAAATAACACTAATTGATTTGGTCTCTCATATGTCAGGCTTGCCACGAATACCGAACAATCTGAACAACTTCAAAGATTATCTTAGCCTTGATTTTGTTAAGAACCCCTATGCAAGTTATACCCCGTCGCGACTCTATGCGTTTCTTTCCAAACACAGCTTGAAAACCAAACCAGGTACTAAATACAGCTACTCAAATGTAGGTATGGGGCTACTGGGTCACATCTTGGCATGTAGCCAAACAAAAACATACGAAGATATGGTTTTAAGCCGTATCTGCACTCCTTTAGCTATGAACGATACGCGGATAACGCTGTCACGTGACCAAAAATCCCGGCTTGCCCAGGGCTACCAAGGTGTGTTCACGATTTCTTCCCTGTACCTGTCCTTTCCTGCAACAAATTGGGACATCCCTACTCTGGCCGGTGCGGGTGCTTTGCGATCCACTGTCAACGACCTGCTAAAATTCTTGTTGGCCAATATAGGCATAACACAAACACCGCTCAACAAGGCGATGGAAACTACCCAAGTCGTGCGGCACAAAATTAAACCGACAATGAGCATTGCTATGGGATGGCACATCCAGGGCCCCAATTGCCCAGACGATTCCATTGTTTGGCACAATGGTGGAACAGGTGGATATAAGAGCTACATGGGGTTCAACAAGAAGCATCGGGTAGGAGTGGTTATTCTCAGTAATTCCACATCAAGCGTAGATGAAGCAGGAGTTCGCATTCTAAGGACTCTTTTGCCAGATTAGATAAAGGCACATTTAGCGCGGTGATTTTCTAAAGACGAATCGAGGTTTGAATCGAGAAAGAAAATCCGCTATCCGCCGCCATAGCAGGGCCAGATGAATTCGTCGGCCAAGTGCTTTTAGCTGTGGGTCGTTACCCGCTAAAGAACGTGCCTTCTTAATGCTCTTGGCAGCGTCGGCCAATCTGCCCATTGCCAGGTAAACAAAAGCCGAATCTCTTAAAGTGGGAATATGCTCACTTTTGATATCGACCGCATGGGCAAAAAATTCCGCAGCATCTCCAAACTCCCCTTTTACAGCCCTGACAGCGCCAAGATAGTAATAGGCATCCACATTAGCACCATCGATATCGACAGCCCGCAGCAGACAATGCGTCGCATAATCAAACTCACCAATTCTCAAAAACATCGACCCCATGGAAACCAGGATTTCCACATCCTCTGGACAAGTTTCCAGCTCCGAAACCAGATAAGCCCTTGCTTTTATCTCTTGCTCTTTCATCAACGCATACTGGGCCAGCCTGTAGCAAGGCCCTGCAAGTGTATTGTTCTTTTGAAGTGCCTGACTGAATAGTTCGGTCGCCCGCTCATAATCTCGGTTGCTAAAAGCAATCTCTCCAAGATAAAACAAGGCGGCTGCAAAATCCGGCTCAAGCTCAAGTATTCTGTTAAACTTTTCCTTTGCCGATTCGATATCGCCGGTCTCGAGCAGGAACAATCCGAAATCGAAAATAACATCGATATCGCCCGGGTTGATACGAAGCTCCGTCAGGAAATGCTCCCGGCTTCGTTCAGTCTGGCTGTCCGACCAATAAGCCTGAGCGATTCGGTAGTTGATTTGTGGATGACTCGGCTCAAGCTCGGCAGTTCGCAGCCAGCAGCGAATAGCTTTTTTATACTGGCCCCGTGCAAAAAGACTGTTCCCGATATTATAATAGCACAACGCACAATACGGTTTTATCTGCTGGGCCAAGTAAAACATCTGCTCGGCCAAGTCGTGCAGACTCATTTCCGTATAGGTGATTATCCGATTGCAGTAGCACGGCTCGAACTCGGGGTCAAATTCCTGGATACGCTCAAAGGTATCAATAGCCAGGTCATATTGGCACGTGCGGGTATAATCGACCGCCAGCGAATTTAATATCTCTAAATCGTTTGGGTTCAACTGCAAGGCGATTTCGTATTCGTCTATCGCATCCTCAAACCGATTTATAGAATCCAGCGTCAGAGCCTTGTTGAAATGCCACGAACTGTTGGAAGGATTTATCTCAAGCGCCGTCTCCAGCTCATCGAGGGCCTGTGGCATTTTGCCGTCTTCATAAAGCTCGAAAGCCCTCCGCGCCTTCCGCTCGGCTTTGTCATAGGAGCTAAATTCCATACTTTCAAAAAGCATAATCACACCTTGCCCTGTTTACCCCCGACGGTTAAGAGTTCATCCAGCGTGGTTATCGCCCACAAAACATACTCAGGTTAGCGGTTTTTTGTCGGCTCAAGACCTTTTTGTCTTCAGTAAAATTTTGCTGGAAATTCGGCGTATAAACTCTTATAGTTGAGTAGGTTAGCTTCTGAGGCCAAAATGGTATTAATCGCAGCTCTTCTGGTGTTGAGTTGTTTTTCTGGAAACCAGCCAACGAAAGTCTTATAATGTATAGCTGTCAGGGTTCCCGCTTTGCGGGGTCCCCAGGCGGTCCGTAACTACACGTGAATCGAGTCAGGTACACATAGATATAATTGGAGTCTTGATATAATTTGGAGAAGTGAAATTATGATTAAAGAAATAAAAGGCCGCATAACAGCCAGCAAGGGCAATTACGTTATTGTAGTCAGCAGGTTTAATGAGTTCATAACCTCAAAACTGCTTGCCGGCGCGATAGACTCTCTCCAGCGTCATGGTGCCGCCGATGAACAGATATCCGTGGTCTGGGTGCCGGGTGCCTGTGAAATTACGCAGGCTTCGAAAAAACTTGCCAACAGCGGCAAATACGTTGCGGTCCTCTGCCTCGGCGCGGTCATACGAGGCCAAACCGCCCATTATGATTATATCTGCCAGCAGGTATCCCGCGGTATCGGACAAATCAACTACGATTCACCCACCCCCACCGTATTTGGCGTCCTGACCTGCGATACACTCGAACAGGCAGTCGAAAGGGCCGGGACAAAAATGGGCAACGCCGGGGCAGACGCAGCACAAACAGCTATGGAAATGGTCAACGTGATGGAACAATTAAGTTGATAGTTATGATTTCATAGTTCATAGACTACAAACTACGAACTACGAACTACGATGAATATGGACAGAAGAACAAAGGCCAGAGAGCTGACAATGCAGGCGTTGTATCAGCTCGATGTGCAGGGTCCTGACCTATTCGAGTTTTTAGACCGGTTCTTCAGAGAAGCAGATGAAGACGATTTCGTACGCAAACTCGCCTCGGATTGGACAAAAGGAACGTGGGAAAATTTGGAACAGTGCGACGGGCCGATAATTGTCTCGACTATAAAGTGGCAATTCGCGAGACTCTCACCTGTTGACAAAAGCATCTTGAGATTGGCGGTTTATCAGTTGAAATTCTGTCCTGATATCCCGCCCAAAGTTGTGATAAATGAGGCCATTGAGCTTGCCAAAAAGTTCAGCACCGATAAGTCACCGGCCTTCGTTAATGGCGTGCTTGATGCCATCCTGAAGAAACTAAAGTGACTAAAATTTGGAGTGCCTAAAGTGAACTAAAGTGACACGTAAGTGTCATCCTGAGGCGAAGCCGAAGGATCTGGTCAACGAAAAAGAGATTCTTCACTTCGCTGCGCTGCGTTCAGAATGACAGCAAAGCTGTCACTTTAGGCACTTTAGTTCTTTCCTATGAGAACCATTGCAGTATTAAACCAGAAAGGTGGCGTGGGAAAAACCACAACGGTGGTCAATATCGCAGCAGCTCTTGCCGCCGCCGGCTCGAGGGTGGTCGTTATTGACTTTGACCCTCAGGCGCATCTGACAATCCACCTCGGCCTTGAGCCGCAAATCGTCCAGTTCGGCTCTTATCAGGTCCTCACTCAGTCCGCTGAATTTGAAAAGCAAATTCTGCTCATGAGGCCGAATCTTTGGCTGCTGCCCGCAAATATCAACCTCGTCGGCGCCGAAAGCGAACTGGTAAGCGTAGTCGGCAGAGAAACCATCCTGAGAGAGGCCCTTCAATCAAGCCAGGATAAATTCGATTATTGTCTTATCGACTGCGCCCCTTCACTTGGACTGCTTAGCCTCAATGCCCTCGCTGCCGCCGATGATGTCCTCATCCCGCTTCAGCCGCATTTCCTGGCACTGCGGGGATTTGGAAAACTGCTGCAGACCATTGAGCTTGTAAACAAAAGAATCAACCCCAATCTGAAAGTCAAATGGATTTTGCTGTGCATATTCGATGGCAGGGCCTCTCTTCCAAATGAAGTCAGGGCCGACGTCGAGCAATTCCTCGACAAGGCACGCCGGACCAACTGCCCCTGGGCGCAGGCCCAAATCTTACCGGTTCATATCCGAAGAAATATCAAGCTCGCCGAGGCACCCAGCTATGGCAAAACAATTTTCGAGTACGAGCAAAACTGCCACGGTGCAGAAGACTACAGAAAGGCAGCCGAGCTCATACACGCCCAATTCCAGCCATCGACACCTCCAGATGCACAGCCTGTTACTATCAGTGAAATTCAAGACCAGCCTGCCGGCGATGATGAAAATCAAGAACAACTCTCGACTATCTCTACTCCGTCACCACAGCCTGCTTCGCAGGTGCCACCACAACCGAGCACGCAACCTGTCGGCGTAGATGAAAATCAGACCCAGCCTCCAATCGAAATCAAATCAATCCCACAATCTGATTCAGAAACACAATCCTCAGAATTGACACAAACAAAGACTGACCAGCCAGATACCAATTAGGCGCAGAACCATCTTTGCTTAATTTTATTTTTTCTTATCCAAAAGTCCCTGTCCTCGCATCCAATCTTCACATCGGACCGGCCAGCTTGATTCGGCTGTATTCTGTTTGCCGAGGCCAAAACCGTGGCCGCCCTTTTCGTAGATGTGCATCTCAGCCGGGACCTTGGCCTTCCGCAGAGCAAGATAAAAATAGATACTGTTCTCCGGCGGCACACCCTTATCATTGTTGGCATGGACCAGGAACGTAGGCGGGGTTTCCGGCGTAACCTGCCTTTCATTGGATAGATTCTCAACAAGCTCTTTGTCCGGATTGTTACCCAGCAAATTCCGCCTGGAGCCGCTGTGAGCGCACCATTCGGTAAATGAAATGACCGGATATATAAGTATCATAAAATCAGGCCTGCAACTGACTTCATCAATTGCGTCTTTTGCTTCGCTGTAACGCTTTTGAAAATGCGTACCTGCACTCGACGCGAGGTGTCCCCCCGCTGAAAAGCCGAGAATCCCGATACGACCGGGGTCGATGTTCCACTCTTTAGCCCGACTGCGCACCATTCTGATCGCTCGCTGGGCGTCCTGTAACGGCGCCGGATGACCATAACCGGTACCGCTGTTGCGATGGCGGTACTTGAGGATAAAACCGGCGACACCGAACGAATTGAGCCACTGTGCGATTTTGTGCCCCTCATGGTCCATAGCCAGATGTCCGTAACCACCGCCGGGACAAATAACCACAGCGGCTCCGGTCGCTTTTTCCCTTGGTGTCAGGTAAATCGTCAGCGTAGGTTTGTCGCCGTCCTCATCGCCTTTAGCGCCCGGGGCACCATCCGCCCAGAGTGGCTCGACTTTATACAAACTCACTGCCTTTCCATCCGGGGCCGTTACTGTTAATATTATCGCAGTAACAACACAGACAAAAGCAATTCTAAAATCCCAATTCATTTTTCTCACTCCTTACTGCGGGTTCTTAAACAAAAAAATACTTGCATTGTTTTTGGACAGGTTTTAGTGTAACCTGTGTCTCTCGAATTAGGTAGCAAAAATTTTATAAACCATTATCAGGAGGTCGCTATGTATTGCTCAACTAAATGTAAATCAAAATGCGTCAGTCTTATCACGCTGATATTACTTATTTTGGTATCAGGTATTCCTGTCACCGAAGCGCAAAAATCAAACGCACTGAAACTTACAACACCTAAAGGCGTCAGACTGCTGAAGAATAAAAGTTTCGATGACAGCAAACAGGCACGAAAAGAAATCCTTGAATTGTACAAGGATTTGCGACTCACGGATGTGCTTGATGGTATGGACCTGATTGGCCTGCAGGATATCGGTTTAATGGACAAGGATATCCGGCCCCTGTGGCGGGATGTAGAAAAATTTTCCCACAGAGTAGTAGGATTTGCCATTACCGTTCGCCATGTGCCTACCGACGTTAGAGTCGGACAAAACTCGTTTCCTGACCTTGAAGGATTTAAGAGATTCAAATCTCAGCAATATAAAAGAGCCCCTGATGCCTGGCTTAGGACGGCAAAACCCGGAGACATCGTCGTTATCGATGCCGGTGGAATCCCCGAATGTGGTTTTATCGGCTCTAATAATAGTCTCGGCTGGGCGGAAAAAGGTGTCGTAGGAGTCGTAACAAACGGTGGCGCACGGGACACCGATGAGATTGTTAAGGTCAAGAAGATTTCGGTCTATTGTAAAAACGGATACAGCTCCCGCGGAGTTCGACCCGGAAGACTCATTGCCGAATCCTACAACTTTCCCATTAATTGTGCCGGCGTCCTTGTTTACCCCGGCGATCTAATAGTAGCTGATGGTGATGGCGTGCTGGTCGTTCCCAGAGAACATGCGCTCAGAGTGGGAAAACTCGCCCGGGAAATTAACACCGGTGACGAAAAAAGCCGTGCTAAAAGATTCGAACGACTTGGCATACCGCCTGATGAAACGGTGATAGTAGAATAGAATTCCTGTCAAATCAACCGTTGCGGGTTTTCTAATTGTTCCGTAATGAAACTTAGAAACTCGGCAGCATAGGTCTCGGTTATAACTCTCCGGTCAACAGCAAGAGACAGGCTGATTATTTTTCGCACCGTTATTTTATCATTTTCGCCCCGATACATCGGGGTATGAATGACATTACCAACAGCTAATATAGTGCTGGTCGGCGGCGGTACGATTCCCAAAAAAGAATCAATGCCATACGCACCAAGATTGCTCAACGCTATTGTTTCGCCTTCTATATCCTCAAGCTTCAATTGATTATCACGTGCTTTATTGGTCAGCGATGCCTCCTCACGGGCAATTTCCGGTAATGTTTTTTCCCCGGCATCTTTCACCACCGGCACAACAAGGCCCTGCGGAGCATTAACCGCAAAGCCAACATTCACACGTTCGGCTATCCTTATATTGTTACCATCAAACTTACCTACCGCGAGAGGATACTTTTGCACCGCCAGACCCAGAGCACGAATATAGAAAGTGTTCGTTGTTATTTTGACGCCCAGCGACTTTCTGAGTTTGGGCCGAATGGCCATAAGGTCAGTAATATCCGCCTTCGACCCAACGTAAAAACAGGGCTTGCTCAGCTTGGACTTTAACATCCTTTCGCCGATGAGCTTCTGGATTCTGGTCAGTGGGACATGCTTTTTTGTCGGATTATCCAAAGACGCCTCTACAGAAAATTCCGACCCGCCACCGGCGGGTATAAATCAGAACCCAGCGTTGCCGGGTCGAATCCCGGATTTCGAAATTGTCAAAAAACTGGGCGATACTGGACTCGAACCAGTGGCCTCACGGGTGTGATCCGTGCGCTCTAACCAACTGAGCTAATCGCCCCTTTAATTTTCGACGGGGATTATAAATCGTAAATCGCAAATCGTCAATTCATTCTATGAAGAAAGAATCGCAAATTAAGTTGCCACGATATTAAGGCGGCCTAATTTGACACCCTTCATGCTCAACATGTTTTCCGCCACCTTATTGATTTCCCCGACATGTCCTCGAAGCACAATCACCTCCAGACAATCGTGCTCATCCAGGTGAATGTGCAGAGAGGAAATCACTTGAAGGGACGAACCCAGAGTATGCGAATGTTGCAGACCTATCAGCCTGTCCGTGAGCTTTGTCGAGTGATGGTCGTAAACCAGAAATACAGCAGCTACCCCCTTGGCTTTTGGGTCGCCGAGCCGCTCTTCACTCAACCCTCGGCGTACAAGGTCACGTATCGCCTCGGACCGGCTCTGATAGCCCTGTTTGGCAATAAGCTCATCAAACATCGAAAGCAGCTCTTTATCAAGTGAAACTCCTATACGTTCAATTCGGCCCATTTTTGTTCCCTTTATTTAGTAAGGATAAATCTCCTGCGGGGTGAACCACAAGGCATCGTATGAAAAGAGATTAACCACAGAGAACGGCACAGACACAAAATAATCAATTATCAATCGTTTCGCCGTTCCACTTCAGCCATCTTTATTAAGGGACACATTTTATCAGATTCCCGCTTCAGGGGGGGGCTGAATGGTCCCAGAATGGAAACTCTTATATCACCTCGAGCCGGCGAAGAATCGTCTTTGTCCAGCGGCCGCTGCGGAGCTGTGAAAAGATAAGCAATAACAGTATCACCAGCCAGTAGCCGGTAAACCGCAAATAGCGAAGGACAATACAGAATATCTCGCTGCTTTCAGCAGAACACCACTCCACCAGCTCGCAGGGCAAATATATCGCTCCAAGAACTACACCGCCAAAGACTCTCTGCCAGGGAAGCAGCAGAACAAGCATAACCAGCGAGAGGAAAAATGCTCGGCAAATATGGTTTATTCCGCCAAGCCTGCCTACCAACGAAATCTTCAAGGCCAAAAGCATTGTCAGACAATAAAGCGTTCCGGTCAATACAAGTACGGCATTAACAACGCGGATGACCATCGCTAAATGTTTGAAGGTTATGCCAAATAGGGAGTCCGTTAGGGCCGGTTCACTTTGCTCGGCAGACACTTCGTTCGCAGCCTCGTTAACGTCCGGTACATCCTCACCCAGGCCCACAGCAGCAGCCTCGTTACTCTGGGCCTTGTTACCGGGACACTTCTTTGCGGGAATGTAGCCGGTATTTACAGCCCAAAAGCATATCTGCAACACCAGAAGACACAAAACTATAATGATAAAGAAAAAGTTTTTCCATCCCCTGAACACACCGACCGCTTCAAGACAATCGGTGGTATCCAGCAAACTATTTGGGCCGGCCTGGTTCTCGTTCATCTGTTAATCTCCTAAAAAATATCGGCTATTCTCCCACTATTATGCCTTATTTCTGCCATAAATGCAAGAAATTTCTTTGCCCCGCACCAATTGATTTCGAGCCTGATACTGGAACCCGTTGAAAGGGCCAATCTTTCTCTCCCGGGCAATTGGTGCGGTGAGATTGCTACTCTGCGAAGTAGCTCCGTTCTCCGTCCCGATAAAATCGGGACTGCGAAGGATGAATCGCTACGTAGCACGAGTGCCCTACTATTTCTCATCTTTTATCCTTTGGAAACTATTTTTTGCTGCTTCAATAGTCTTCTCAATGTCCGCTTTGCTGTGAGCTAACGAAACAAACATCGCCTCATAAGCGCTTGGTGCAAGATAAATCCCCTGCTCTAACATCCGGGCGAAGAATTTCTTGAACCGTTTTATATCGGTTGACTGAACATCGGCAAAGTTTTGTACCGGCTTGCCGGTGAAGAAACAACTCATAATCGAGCCGAGGCGATTAATTGTAACGGCAATATCGGCCTCTTTAGCGGCATCAGCCAGACCGGCTTCCAGCAGGGCTGTTCTCGATTCCAGATACTCGTAACTCGATACTCGTCGAGAATCAAGCATCCAGCATCGAGTATCGAGTATGTCCAGTGTAGCATTTGCTGCCGCGGTAGCGAGTGGATTACCACTGAGTGTTCCTGCCTGATAGACCGGCCCGAGCGGAGCGAGCATGTCCATAATATCGGCTCGACCGCCAAGTGCCGCTGCGGGCAGGCCCCCTCCTATTATCTTGCCTAAACAGGTTATATCAGCTTTGACTCCGAAAAGCTCCTGCGCTCCCCCGAGAGCTAAGCGAAAACCGGTTATTACTTCGTCAAATATCAAAAGCGAATCGTTCTGGTCGCACAAATTCCGCATCGCCTGCAAGTACCCATCAATCGGCGGCACCACGCCCATATTTGCGGCGACAGGCTCAACCAGAACCGCCGCGATTTTCCCCTTGTACATTTGGAATGCCCTTGTTACCGCCTCAATATCGTTATAGTCAATTATGATGGTCAACTTTGCAATCGAATCAGGAACGCCCCCACTCGAAGCGATGGCACCCTCGGCAAGGCCGGAACCCGCAGCCACCAGCAACGAATCGCTGTGCCCGTGATAACAGCCGGCCATCTTGATTATTAAATCCTTTTTCGTATATCCACGAACCAGCCGGATAGCGGTCATTACCGCCTCTGTGCCGCTGCTTACCAGCCGGACCTTCTCAATGGAATCGAAAGCGGCGATTATTTTCTTAGCTAAGGCGGTCTCAGCCAATGTCGGCGCCCCGAATGATGTGCCCTTCTGCGACGCTGTAACAATAGCCTTCAACACTTTCGGATGGGCGTGTCCGAGTATCATCGGGCCCCACGAGCCGACGTAGTCTATGTACTCATTGCCGTCAATATCGTAGATTTTTGAACCTTTTGCACCGGCAATGAAAACAGGACCAATATCAACACCCCCGAAGGCCCGCACCGGCGAATTTACACCGCCTGGCACATAATTACATGCCTCAGCAAAGGCCTGTGCCGATTTGTTATATTTGCTTCGTTCGTCCATCATCTGAGTTTAAATAATAAGACCCTTGGCAGCAAAATTCAAACTATTTGTATAAGCTGCAGCCACAAAACTTTTAAACAGGCCGGCGGAGGCTATTTTTCTTGCAATGTCTGTGCGATTTGCTAAACTGACGGGGTTTTAGAACTTGATTCGGAGTAAATATATGAATTTAGTCAAGTGGTTTCGAAAAAATAACAAAAAAGTGATGGCTGTTGTGGTCATCGTTATTATGGTCGGCTTTGTGGGAGGCTCGTATATTTCACAACTCAGTCAAAGAAGAGCTGGGCTGCACAGGACGGTGGCAGAGTTCGCAGATAACAGGAAAATAACAGACGACGATTTATCCCTGGCACGACGGGAACTGGATGTCCTCAGAGCGCTCCAGGCAAATGTCCTGCTAAGGAACCAGGACTTACGGGGGATTTTCTTAGGCGAACTGCTGTTTGCAGAGCAGCAAACTTCGCCCGCACTTATCAACCGTATAAAGCAAACGATCAGAACATACCAGTACAGAATCAGTGACAAACAAATCAACGATATATACAGACGCTCAGTGCCATCCAGTATATACTGGATGTTACTGAAAAACGAAGCACAGCTCGCAGGCATCAGGGTGCCAAACGAGCAGGCCGGCGAACTGCTCGGAAAAGTAATACCACAGCTTTTCAACGGCCAGACATACTCGCAGCGAATTGGATTTCTAATAAACCAATACGGCCTCCCGCAGGAGCAGCTCCTGACAATATTCAGCCAATTGTTAGCCGTAATGCAGTACGCCCAGTTGATTTGCTTAAACGAAGATGTTACAAGCTCACAGATAACCCAGGCTGTCGCCACCGAGCAAGAAAGCCTTGACGTTGAAGTGGTGGAATTCGATTCCGCTGTGTTTGCATCGAGCATCGAGAATCCAGTATCGAGCGTCGAGAAGGGACATTTTGACAAATACAAGAAATTCTTGCCTTCCAACGTAAGCGATGAAAATCCCTACGGCTTCGGATATAAGCTGCCGGACAGAGTCCAGCTTGAATACGTGGTCGTCAGGCTCGACGATGTTCGGACGATAATAACGCCCCCCACTAACCAGGAGAAGGAAGATTATTACCAAAGATATAGAGAACAGTTATTCACCGAGCAATTGCCATCCGACCCGAATGACCCGAACTCACAGCCGACCCAACGAATTAAAAGCTATGCCGAGGTTACAGATACCATTTCACAACGGCTTATGAACAGCAAAATAAATTCCACAGCAAATAGAATACTGCAGGAGGCCAAAACAATTACCGAACCCTCTCCGGAAAGCACCGACATAGAGCCTGTGAATCTGACTGCCGAACAGTTTAAGGAGATGGCCGGCGATTATCAAACCACCGCCGAGGATTTAAGCAAAAAGCACAATATCAAGATATATGCAGGCCAAACTGGGCTGCTTAGCTCAATCGATATGCAGACAAATGAATATCTTACAAGGTTGTATTTAGAGGGCCAAGGGCGAAATCCGGTCTCATTGACTCAGATTGTTTTTGCCGTCGATGAGCAAGTGCCATCCGACCCGAATGACCCGAACTCACCGCTGAGACAACGAATTGTTTTTGCCGTCGATGATTTAGCCGCCAGTGAACTTGGGCCCTTTGATGTGCCGAAGCCCGGAATGTATGAAAATATCGGCCCCCTCAAAGACCTGTGGGGGACGGCCTGGAGTGGACTCCAGGACACCTCCGGACAAATAATGGCCGTTGTTCGAGTGATTAAAGCCATAAAAGCCGCCGAACCAGAAAGCCTTAACCAAACCTTTAGTACAAGCGCACTTGAATTCGACCCAAACCAGTCTTCTGCCCTGAGCGGAGCCGAAGGCCAAGATACAGACGAAAATATTTATTCGGTAAGAGAAAAAGTTACCGAAGACTTAAAGAAACTCGCTGCAATAGAGACCACAAAAAGCAAGGCCGAAGAGTTCATTGACCTGGCGGTAAAAGACGGCTGGGACAGCGCTCTTGATAAATTTAACGAACTCTACGGACAGCAAAACAGCCAGGACCAAAACGACCCTAACACCTCCGGGACCACAAATGCCGAACAAAACGCCACCAAACCCTTCAAGCTGCAAAATCTTACAGGCCTGCGAAGAATATCAAGAGCGACAATACAAACTCTGACTGTGCAAACTGCAGGCAACCCGACGGCACAGCTCTTCCTGAACGGGCGTAAGAACCAGCGCCGCTTCGTAGAGCAGCTTTATTCGCTCGTACCGCAGGACAGCAACACTGTTGACACCGTCCCTCTGGTTATGGAGTTCAAGCCGGGTATGAGCTTCTATTGTATAAAAAATATTTCTGTTAAACGCCTTACCCTCCAGGAGTACGAACGAATCAAAGTAACGCGATTACAAAGAGAAGATTATGTTCAATCCGAGACCATGGCGGCGGTCCACTTTAATCCCGAAAATATATTAAAACGTATGAACTTTAGGCTATCGGTATCGGAGGCTGATGAAGAATCGTCGGAGCCTAATACACCCGCAGAATCGGAGGCAGCATCGTGACGGCACCACGCTCGAAAAAAAAACATAAACTGTTTCTGCTGACCGTCGGACTGCTCGCCTGGCTCATCCCGGGCGCCGGACATTTCCTGATAAAGGAAAAAAAACGCGCTCTTATTATATCCGCAACTATCGTCCTGACCTTCTGCGCAGGCTTATACGTCGGCTCAATAGGAATTATCAATCCTGTCGGGGCAAAGCCGTGGTATGTGGCACAAATTATGAATTCGCCGATTGTCGCGGTTTTGGGGTACTGGGCCACGAAAGGATACTATCCCGTCTTTGGCAGACCGAATGAAATAGGACAGATATACACCAGCATCGCAGGTTTGCTCAACCTTTTGTGCATTGTAAACGCCGTTTATTTGGCTCATCTGCACAAAATAGAAACCGCCGGAGACTAAAATGTCGATAATATCTGCTCTTGTAATGGCGACCTTTACTACACCGGAAAAGATCGGCGCAGACCCGCAATCCATGCTGTGGCTGCTGCCTTTGGTAGCGGCGATAGCCATCGTCTATAAAGCCACAAAGCTGCCGGAAATAAAAGCCGCCAACTTCCTCAAAGAAGCTGTGATTCTATTCGGCTCAATTGTTGTTTTTATGTCCATCACTGCATTGGTCCTGTGTACCTTTGCGTGGCTGGTTATAGAGTAACTGCCGGAAACACCATCTCATATCGAAAATCGGCGTTCATAGTTCGCAGCCTATGAACAATAAACTATGAACCACGAGATACGAGCGACGAGATACGATTTATTCGCTGTCTTCTTCAGAGGTCTTCTCAAGCACACCCAATTCGACAAGAGCATTGAAAGCGGCTTTTTGCTCCGCTTCTTTTTTGTTTGTCCCCCAGGCGCCTGGGAAATGACGGTCATCGATAACCACCCCCAGCTCAAAAGCTTTGTTGTGGTCGGGGCCCTTTTCATCAAGAAGCGCATAGACAGGCGTAACATTAGACTGTTCCTGGGCGTGCTGCTGCAGTAACGACTTATAGTTACCCTGAGCTTGTCCCGCATCGGCTTGTGCAATTAACGAACCAAAAGTTCTCAGGATGAAACCGCTGGCGGCGTCAAATCCCCCGTCAATATAAACCGCAGCGATAATCGTCTCCAGCACACCGGCGGCAAGAGAACCTGACAAAGCCCGGCTGGAGACCATCCCCTTGCCGACGATCAGAAAATTTTGCAGGCCGAGATGCCTCGAAACCTTAGCGCATGTCCCGCGAGATACAAGCATACTCTTAATTTTCGTTAAGTCACCCTCAAGATAACCTGAAAACCGCTCGAAGAGTGTTTGACAGATGACCACAGCTAAAACAGCATCTCCAAGGAACTCCAGCCTTTCGTTACTTAAAAGGCGATTATCGACCGCAGAGGAATGAGTAAATGCTTTGGCTAAAAGATGCTTATCGGAAAACTCGTAACCTATTATCTGCTCGATTTGCCGCAGAGTTTCTTTATCCATACTAACGTCCTGCTTTTATAAGAACCCTGCGAGCAGATTACGAACACCGCTCTAATCAGCGGCCTTCGTAGCCGGCTCAACAAGAAAACCTCATACTAACACAGGATAACCCAGTTGTAAAGCTCCCACTTCTCTTTCCTTCTGTAAAATGGGAACTACGCTAACCTGCTAACTGACCATCTGCAAACCTGCCAGGGCCACAAACTTATCGTCAGCAAACTCAAAAATCCCGTCAAGGCCGGTTACCATAAAGATACCTTTCGTTGCCGCCGCAACGCTGCAGAAAACAAGCTGATGACCACAATCGGTTAACATCTTTCGCAACTTCAGCAGCTTCGAGAGGCTGGAGGAAGTTACAATATCCACGCTGGAAAAGTCTATTACCACGTCACAGTCACCTCTATCACGCACCATCTCCGTAACGGTTTTGAGCTCCTCTCCCATCTCCGGCTCTTGAGGTAAGTCAACGAGAATAATATCTTCAGACCACTCTTGAATCCCCATTTTAATCTCCTTTTTTTTAAGTCAACAAAGCGTTTAAGCTTCCAATTTTAAAAACTCATTACAAAACGGGTTGCCGCGCAACTTCCAGATGTTTTATCGGCATAAGTTTCAGCCAAGTTAAGAAATAAAAACAAAAGAAACTTTATTCGCTTTACAGCATCGGCCTATAAAAATCAGAGTTTCTGTATCCTAATACAAATGAACAATAGAAACCGTTGAAAAAAAGGTGAGAACTTTATTCTTTGTCTCTTTTCGACTTAACAACACAGAAATAACTTTCTGTCCCAAACTAAACGCAGCTATAATTTTCGGTCTAATCTTCGATAACTGACAGCCTCTGCAATGTGTTCCGGCTGAATCTGCTCAACAGAAGCTAAATCCGCTATTGTGCGGGCGACTTTGCAAATCTTATCGTGGGCACGGGCGCTCAGCCCGAATTCTATCATCGCCTGTTTCAGGATAAGTTCGCTTGCGGAATCGAGCTTACAGAACTTCTCTACCTGTTTATGACTCATCCTTGCGTTTGTCATAATCACGCCGTCACCGAACCGCCTGGCTTGAACGCCCCCGGCCCTGAGAACATCCTGCCTCATTACAGCCGAGTCGAGCCGGCTTGACTTCGAGCGCAGCTTGCTGAAACTTATCGCAGGCACGTCAATATGAATATCAATCCTGTCCACCAAAGGCCCGGACACCTTTGACAGGTACCGACCTATCTGCCCCGGCGTGCACTTACATCTTCTCGCATCACTGCCGAAATAACCGCACGGACAGGGATTCATCGCCGCTACAAGCATAAATTGTGCAGGAAATTTGATGGTCTTTTTCGCACGTGAGACAATAACAAAACCATCCTCCAACGGCTGACGAATCATCTCAAGAACGTGCCGTGGAAATTCGACAAATTCATCTAAAAACAATATCCCGAAATGAGCCAGCGACAATTCCCCCGGCCGAGGCATCGTACCGCCACCAATCAGGGCCGGCCCGCTCGCTGAGTGATGCGGCATTCGCACAGGACGAGTCGCTAACAACGCCTTGTTTTTACCCAACAAACCTACCGAGGAATACACACAGGTCGTCTCGATCGATTCTTCCAGACTCAAAGGCGGCAGAATCGTCGCCAATCTTTGCGCCAGCATCGTCTTTCCTGCACCCGGCGGACCTATCATCATTATGTTATGACCGCCGGCTGCTGTAACCGTCAGTGCCCGCTTGACGTTTTCCTGACCCTTAACATCTGCAAAATCAACTTCGTAATTTGATGATACGCTAAAAAGTTCTTCAACATCAACAGTAGTTGTCTCTAACTCCAACTGCCCTGTAAGAAAGCCTGCCGCCTGGGCGAGCGAGCCGACACCAAAAACATCAATGCCGGCAACCACCGCAGCTTCTCTGGCATTTTCCAAAGGGACTATCATTCGGCTAAAACCGTTTGCCGCAGCCGTCATCGCCATACTCAATAAGCCGTTGACCGGCCTGACCCTGCCGTCTAAAGCTAATTCGCCGACGATAATGGCATCATTAAGAACAGAACTGACCATAGTCCCCTGGCCAATGAGCATACCAAGGGCAATAGGCAAATCGAAGGCAGGTCCTGCCTTTTTCACATCAGCCGGCGCTAAATTTATTAACGATTGGGTTTTGGGATGCCTAAAGCCGCTGTTAACAATTGCGCTTTTGACCCTCTCGATACTTTCCTTCACCGCAGCATCCGGCAGACCTACGATAACAGATTTCTCAAAGCCGCCCCGCGCAACATCTACCTCAACCTCGCAGATTATTCCCTCAATCCCTTCGAGCGTAACGCTATGCAGTCTGGCTAACATTTTGTTCCCCTGTTTTATTGATTTGACAGGTGCATTTTAAGACTTGTTTGCTATCACTGCAAGCCATTTTAAACGCTTTCTGCGGATAGAGGGGCATCTACTGTTTGAAGGTAGTTCTTTTCTCGACTGTAGTTTCTCACAGCCCCAGAAAATGAATGGACAAGCCGCACAAAAGTATAGTTGCTCCCGCTATAACGTGAGCGAAGCGCTGCACCTTGGCCAAAGGTAGAAAATTCACTCCCGTACCGGCAAGAAGAACTGCCCCCAACATAGTAACAATGGTTGCAATGCCAAACACAAAGACGACCAGCAGTACCTCAAAGAAACCGTTTTTCGCAGCCGGATACATCAGTATGGGAATCAAAGGCTCACAAGGCCCGAAAACAAAAATGGCAAACAGCGCCCAGGGGGTGATGCTTGAATCGCTTTTGCCGTTGTGAACATGACTGTGCTCCAGATGATGACTATGTGGGTGCCCATGCGCGGTCTCGCCTGTGTGAACGTGAGTATGCTTATGGGGCTGGTTCCGGTACGCCCGCCGCAATCCCCAGACCAAATATGCTAATCCGAAGGCGATAAGCAGCCACGCTGCCAAGTTGCCACGGGCCGATTCGATGAACTCCAGCTTTTTGACCGCCAGGCCCATCGACACCCCTATCAGACCCAGCACCACTGAGCTTGCTATGTGCCCAAGCCCGCACAAAAAGGTTATGAAGATAGTTTTGACTCGTGACCATTTTCGCGCCCATGACATCATGATAAAAGGAAGATAATGGTCTGGGCCTAATACAGTGTGCAAGAAGCCTATGGATGCAGCGGTGATAACAAGAGCGCTCATTTCCGCTGTCATAACTAACTCCTCAAAAGAACTAATATTCCTTGCTAAAGCTTGCGCATAAAAATATCAAATCCGTGCTACCACATCAAGGAAAATATTTGAAAAAAATAAAAATCCTCGGTAGCACGATGGACAGTATCCTTACTGCAATGCTCGATAACTTCCAACGTAACCATTTTCTCAACCAACAGTCTAAGCGTCCAGTGATTATGTCCCTGGGGCGGCTGACTCGCAGAGTAGCATTTCGCATCACTTTGACTATTCGTTCTCAGGTTCAACAACACGGCAGATGTCTTTGCCGCAATGCTGGCATTTACCCCTTAGGAGCAATTCGTCTCGCCTCATTTCTGCTTTCTCAAGGACAATGGGTACTGAACCCAAGCATCTACTACAGAATACGTTGAAGAGGATTTCCCGCTGTGCCCATTCTGGAATAACCTTCCAACGTTTCTCAGCGTCCGCTGTGAATGGGTTATGTGGTTGAATTGGTCTTATCATTTTATACCGGCATATCCGTAGGGTGGGGCTTGCCCCACCAATTCTAAATTCTCCATTCTTAATTCCTTCCGTCATTTCGAGCTTGTCGAGAAATCTATTTAAACATTCGCCCGAAGGGCCTGACCTGAGCGTAGTCGAAGGGGCCTCCACAATTTTGCGTTTTTAACTTTGATTTTTGTATTCTCATTGCCGGCCTTATGGGCTGCGAGCCCCGAGAATCTCCGGCCCTTTAGCGCGGAAGTATTCCAGCCAGTTTCTCATAATCGCTCCGGCTATACTGGCGTTTGGCGCCGAGTACTCTTCGATGGTTTTGCCCCAATAAAAGCCGATGTAACCATCGACAATATCAAGCGATTCTTCGACGAAAACATCAAACTCCTCCTCGCCACAGTACAGCGGAAATACTTCCTCTATGACCAACGGTTTACCAACATCATAGACCGCAAGTGCTGACAGTGCCTTTTGAACTTCACCTTTTTTAGGATAAAAGTGAACGCTTACAAAATCAAGATTTTCACCAACTTCCTTCGAATAGAAAAGCGGCTTGGCTTTTGGAAAAGTATGAGCCCAGGGTATCACCCCTACTGTTATCATGTGACCCTTGTCGTGCTTTCGAATAGCCGCAACGAGCTTATCGACCCACATTCTGGCGACTTGCTTTCTCGTACGCCCTGCAAGGTCAAGGCTAATCCGCTGAACAAAATACTTGCCTCCGAACTCGCCCGCTAACCACTCGGTCTCCTTTTTCTCACCCGGCAGGATAGGCTCGTTCATAAGGTCGTAACAGAAAACAGCTGGACTTTCAGCGCAATTCTCCGCAATCGCCTCCCAGAACAAAGCCTGGACCTCCCATCGCCCGGCTTCATCCATTGAATCATACCATTTGGGCACGTCCTTCTTGTGATAACAGCCCAGTCCTGTAATATCGAGGTAAAGCCCCGTCTTCTCTGCCAGTCTCACTAAACGAACAAGCTGTTTCAAAGCTGCCTCGTTAGGTTCTTTTGCCGTCTTCATGAATTTCGCAAGTTGAGGGTGAATTCTGACAACATTGGCTCCGAGTGCCTTCATCTCTTTGAAATCTTCCACAACAGTCGGCCACTCTTCGTACCAGTAGTCTTCCAGAAGCCTCCCGGAGTCGTCATGGTCATAGTTAAAGCCCCATGCAAAGAACCTCTCACCGGATTCAGCGCCGACCAAGCGCCTGCCGTCCTCACTAACACGGATTAACTCAAGCCCCGCCTCAGCTTTATGAGCTATGCAGGTTACGATGACTAATAAAAAACATATCTTTCGCACCGCGCAATTCTCCCAACATAATAATACCTGTGGCATAGCCATACAACATTTATCCGCCGCTCATTTGGCGGACGAAATCCCGATACCGCCTATCGGGGCTGATTCTATGCTGCTATTATGCTAATATCAACAAGATATTACGCTGTTTTCTTTAGTACAATATTGCGTTGCCCTTTAGTCGGAGCGCAACAAAGAACCCACACCAATTGAACTTAAGCTCACGTCTAATTGGTGTGGGTAAAAAATCGAATCTTTCGCTTGAAAAACAATAAGTGGCTTTTCCTTGTTCTCCCATGGAAAAACTATTTTTTTTGCCTTAAAAATATGCCAGAATACCCCTTGGCTGGTGTGCCAAGAGTCATCTCAAAGATTAATTGGCAGATTGGCATACCAGGAGTCAAACGGATACTAACCGGGCCGTGATTACATAACTCCAACTGGAGAGATCCCTCAAATCCAGCGTGTATCGTTGGTGCAGTAACATGCACGGCTAAACCGAGTCTGGCTAATGAACTTTTTCCCTCAATCCTTGCAGCGATTCTTGAATGATTTGGAAGGTCAATCGTTTCATGTGTCCACGC
Organism: Planctomycetota bacterium; assembly: GCA_022566315.1. Lineage (GTDB taxonomy): Bacteria > Planctomycetota > Phycisphaerae > Sedimentisphaerales > Anaerobacaceae > NIOZ-UU13. The sequence continues at coordinate 9,410 of JADFJC010000004.1, read as the reverse complement.
CAGAACAAAAGCTTCAGGCGCTAATACATAACCTTTACCAGATGGGATATTTATGCTTTTGGTATATTTGTCCCGAAACTCAGGATACCTAAACTTTGGTCCTGGCGTAATGATTTCACCTTTGGTTTTCTCAATTTGATTGAAATCCCACACCCGAAACTGTTTTGCTAAAGTTAGATCAACAGAAGTGGAGCTATACCGGACCAAGTCTGGTTTCGGCTTTATACTAATCTGCCGGTTAGCTAAAAATACTTGGATTTCGCGGTCCGTTAGTATCATTCTATTCACTGAGTATTTGGTTTTTATTCACCCAAACTCTCCAATCTCCCGAAGATGTCTCTTGAGGCAATTCAATTAAAACATTGTTTTTATCTCTGGCTACCTCAACTGCGAGAACATGATTGGAACCAGTTTGGGAAGCGCTTAAAAGAACTTCAGCGTGCCCACCCCCTGCTGTTGTAATATAAGCAATACGCTCAGACCTGATAGACCCCCGTACAATCCTTGCTTTTACTCTGTTCATTAAAACTCCTTTTCTTTTATATCCCTTTACATCTCAAGTCAGTAAGAATCCAATTATTTTTTCAATTTCCCAAACTTGATGCATGCGTTTCTTTTTTACCTCAATCTAAATAATACCACAACCCTCAATTGCCGTCAAATCACTTTTTTTAGCCATGTAGAGTGCGATATTTCGCACCACTGAAGACTTTATAACCGCCAGGGAGCCCGCAGAGGTCTCGCTGTCATTTTATCCGCTTCCGGGTCGTTCAAGAATCGTTCTTTTTCAGGGTCCCACTTTAACGGCCGTTTGAGCCAATACGCTATATTACCCAAATGGCAAACCGTAATCGAACGACATCCCACTTCAGCGTCACTGGCCGGCCTCTTGCGGGTTTTAATACATTGCAGGAAATTATCCGGATGGTTCTTGCTTTCATAGAGATGTATTTCATCAGGGCCGATTTTTTGTCTGACCAAACTCTCCGGCTCTGTTATCAAGTGCTCCCGACTGACCTCAATTTTACCTTCGGTCCCGGTAAACAAAACGCCCGGCACGTTTCTGCTAATCTTATCGCGCATCATAATAGTGCCGTTGGCGTATTTGTAGGTTAGCACTTTATAATCCTTGCCGTCCGGCGGTATGATTTCCACCGGCCCGCTGTCGTCCATCCCCATAGCCCACTGGGCGGTATCGAACATATGTGCCCCCCAGTTAGTCATCTCACCGCCGGAATAGTCACGATAGCCCATCCACCCGCCGGGTGCAATCTTCGATGTATAAGGCCTCCACGGAGCCGGCCCAAGCCACATATTCCAGTCAAGCCACTCCGGCTCCGGTTCCGCAGGCGCATTACACGACCATTGAGGCGGCCCGCCGACGTTGACTGTTATCGATTTTACTTCACCGATATACCCGTTGCGAATCAGCTCACAGGCAAACCGAAATTCCCGCCACGAACGCTGCTGAGTACCTGTTTGGAATATGCGCCCGTATCTTTTAACTACGTTAGCCACCTCTCTGGCCTGTCTGATAGTAAGCGATAGCGGCTTTTCACAATAAACATCCATGCCGGCCTTTACAGCAGCGATAGATGTCAGGACATGCCAGTGGTCAGGCGTAGCAACCAATACCGCATCGATATCCTGCCGTGCTACAAGCTCCCTGAAATCATTATAGCTCGAACAGTCGTTATTGCCGTAATGCTTATTGACAATGTCACGGGCACGATTGCGATTGTTGGCGTTTACATCGCAGACAGCTACAAACTGCACCTCGGGTTTGCTGAGAAAGCCTCCGCCCTGGACCCAGATTCCTCCGCCCACGTGCCGCGTGCCCTGCCCGCCCACACCAATAGCGCCCATTACAATTCTATTGCTCGCCGCAACGGCCCCTGCCTTACCCAGCGCCGATGAGGCAGCTAAACAGGGAAAACCCACAGTAACTACGGACGCACCGGCTGCTTTCCTCATAAATTGACGTCGATTAATCCCTCTTGTCTTCATAGTAAGAGCTCCACTATCTCATAACCAACAAATGATAATCAATTTTCAGCTTTTGAAAAAACTTAATGCCGTTCCTAAAAAGTAATTGTCACATTTTGTCATTCCCGCGAAAGCGGTAATCCAGTTTTTTTATTTCCGGATTCCGGCTCAAGGCCGAAATGACAGAACGGTAAAAGCCTTTTAGAGTGCGATACTCGTGCTTCGTAGCTTGTGCCACAGGTAGCGAAGCTAACTTCGCAGAGTAGCATCTCGCACCACCTGCCTTAAATAGTAAATAATAAATAGTCAATAATAAATTCAAAGCCGCCAGGGTGCACGCATACCGCGGGTGAGCATATTGTTGGCTGCCGAGTCATTGATGAAGCGTTCGGCCTGTGGGTCCCACCTTAATTTTCGTCCTAACAGCATCGCAATATTACCCAGATGACAAACTGTACTTGTGCGATGCCCAATCTCTGCTGTGCAGATTGTATCCTTACGGCTCTTAATACAATCCAGGAAGTTCTGCTTGTGGTCATTACTGTTATACAGGTGAATCTCATCCGGCCCTATTTTGCTCGTCAGAAGCGACTTCGGCTCAGCATCGATTTTGCCGCGCTTTACATCTACCCATCCTTCGCTACCCTCAAAACGTGTATGCCCACTACTGCTTTTAAGGAATAATTTAACGCCGTTGGCGTATGTGTACTCAATGTTCTCGTTTTGAGCGGTTGTAAACAATCCGGTCTTGGGAAAATCACCGCTGCCGACGATTTCAACCGGCCCGGTATCATCGGCCCCATTACCCCATTGTGCAATATCGAGATAATGAGCGCCCCAGTTGGTCATCTGGCCGCCGGAGTAGTCTAAAATGAAGCGGAATTGATAGTGACATCGCTGCTCGGTATATGGTTCCCACGGCGCAGGACCAAGCCACATATCGTAATCAAATCCTTCCGGCACCGGCGAAGCTTCCCACGTAGGCGGACATTTGCGGTTATTACCATGAATCCCGACTCTTATAGTGTGCAGCTTGCCGATTCGGCCGTTGCGGACCAGCTCACACGCGAATCGAAACTCGCTGCCCGACCGCTGCTGAGAGCCGGTCTGAAAAACCCGGCCAAAACGCTTCACCTCATCCGCCAGGACACGTCCCTCCCCTATGGCCAGAGTCAGTGGTTTCTCGCAAAAAACATCTTTACCCGCCCTGACCGCCGCAACCGACATCGGCACGTGCCAATGGTCAGGCGCAGCGATTGATACGGCGTCGATATCATCCCGGGCCAACAGGTCACGAAAGTCTGTATAAGAGGAGCTTGCCTTAAGACCGGCTGACTGACCGGCTCGCCCCATATGTTTGACGTCTGCATCGCAAACCGCAACCACTTCGCATTCGGACTTGCCCTTGAACGCCTTCATATTCCCTGTGCCTTTCCCTCCCATACCAATACAGCCCATCGTGATGCGATTGCTCGGCGCCTTTGCGCCGAACACCGAAGAAGGAACGATTGTTGGAAAAGCTATAACCGCTCCAGCAGCGACTGCTGAACTCTTCAAAAACTGCCGGCGGGTTACTGTCGTTGCCTTTTTAATTCTTTTGTTTTTCATTGTTTCTTCCCTTTTGGCTCTGCATAGTTCTCTGATAACTATTCAAGAGTTTTTATTCTCAAATTGCGAAATGCAAGCTTGTCGCCGTGACCACAAAAAGCGATATAGCCCTTGTCTCGCTTCAGGCCCGGGTGGTCTCTTCCGTCCATCGTCTCCGGCGTGCTGGCCTTCTGGATATCCGCATCAACAATTGTTGTCCCGTTGAGCTTGACCGTGATCTGCTTGCCCTTGGCGATGACCTCTTGAAAATTCCACATACCAACCGGCTTTAGGTATCCGCGCTTCGCCGAAACGACACCATAAATTGACCCGTGAAACTGATAGGGCTTGAGATTCTTATACTTGGACGCCGTGTTATCCAATATCTGCAGCTCCATCCCCTGATACGCGGCATTGACGTTCATCGGCGTGCGAATCCCAAGACCGTTATTGGCGCCGGACGTCAGCTTGAACTCGAACCGCATAATGAAATCGCCGTACTCTTGCGCCGTGTAAAGATTACCGCCGCCAAGCTTGGGCTCCACAACTATCATACCATCCTTGGCCACATAACCCTTTGTATTGCCCTGCCAGCCTCTCAGGTTCTCGCCGTTGAAGAGCAGCTTGAAGCCGTCAGCCTTTTCCTGCTCGGTGAGCTTGTTGGTTATCTCACGAATAAATACGTTCCTGAAATAAAGCAGACTGCCGTGCGATTGAAGCTCTATCTGGCCGTTGGGGTAAATCGGCTTGTCCCGCTCCCAGTAGTTCTCCATCACCACGTTCTTCACCACCAGCACACCGTTCAGATACACCGTTACCTTTTCCCCTGTCATAATAATCCTGAACGTGTTCCACTCGCCGACAGGCTTGTCCGCACTTTTTGACGGCTTGCTCGCTCCTTTTTTGTTATTATACAACCCCCCCGAACCAACCTGCGCACCAACTCCTCTGTTCGCTGTGTCCCATATCTGTACCTGCGGCGTACCTCGCAGGTAAATGCCGCTGTCACCACCCTTCTCTATCTTCCAATCGACCAACATCTCGAAATCGCCGTAGTCCTTCGCCGTACAAAGACTGTGCCCTTTGCCGTCAAAGCAAAGCGCACCATCGACCACTTTCCAGTGTGCCCGCATATCCTCGTCTGTCTTAGCCTGGGCCTTGGCCAATTCTTCACGGCTCATTTCGCGTCGCTTTTTGGGATTACCTACCAGCCCTTTCCAGCCGGCCAGGTCCTCGCCGTTAAACAGCGCCACAAATCCTTCCGGCGGCCGATTCAATGTTGTTTGTTTTGCATCCGCCCGTGTTGTTGCTGTCCACCCAATACCTGTTAAAACAGCAGCCAACAAAATAGCTGCTATGTATGGGTTTCGGCCTGATGTGAGTTTTTTCATTTTTGTTACCCTTTCCTTATTTGTTTATTCTTTACAAAAAGGGTGAAAGAGGGGACTCGAACCCCCGACCCCTGGATCCACAATCCAGTGCTCTAACCACCTGAGCTACTTTCACCACAAATCTTCCCCCCGCCAAAGGGTAAATTATATCAGGCCTGCCCATTTACGTCAATGCCCGTCTTTGCCTGTTTTCTCTCGCAAAAATCCTCTTGAAAAACTCCGCTCTTTATGGTATAATACCCCCAAAATAGGATTATAACATCGAGTTTCAACATAAAACCTGACCTGTAATCTCTGAAAGCGACCACTACCCACCGTCATTTCGAATAAGCCTTTAGCCCTGGGTTTCACCCAGGGTTGTTTAGCCGTCGCCGGCACGGCGACGTTATTCTCCCCCGGCCAGTGGACGTCAAATTTCAATCAAAAACGCTGATACCTAAAAGCAAAAATCAAAAAATCTAAAAATTTTTTTACTTCTTACCCTGTAAAGACTTAAGAGAGCGAGCAGTGGCGTAAATGTGCTGAATTTCGACTCATTTGTGCAGGTAGCTCTAATTATAGACGCACGGCTTTCGACCTAAAAACGGACAATAACCAATATCGCAGATCCGCCTGTGGCGGAATAAAGCATAAATAGGAATCGTCATTGCGAGCGCGGCAATCTCGTTTTGAATTTCAAATTTTGGTAATTCGTGCTTGTTTAGTATTTAGATATTAGTATTTAGAATTTATAAAAAAATACGACCGAAGGATTTTTTTATGTCTCACAAAAAACGATGTGACAATTGCTGCTTCTCGACCTTTGCCACCGGCACCGGCCGTGCTGTTCTTATCTGCCGCCAGAAAAAATGCTCCGAAGGCACCTGGAAAGTCCGCTCCCTCCTCGACAAATGCCCCAACTTCCACCCTTCACGGGCCGCCAAAGCCCAAAACCGCACCCCTCGCCTCATACCTCTTACCCGCGGCCTATTCACCATCGTAGATACCAAAGACTATCCCAGCTTGAGTCAATACACCTGGTTCGCCGAAGGCACTGACAAAAATTACTACGCCGTCCGAAAAGAAAACGGCAAAAGCATCAAAATGCACCGCCAAATCACCAACGCCCCCGACCATCTCGTCGTTGACCACATCGACCACAACGGCCTGAACAACCGCAGGAGTAATCTTCGCCTTGCAACTTTCACCCAAAACTGCCAGAACCAGAGAAGGCTCTCACACGGAACATCAAAATACAAAGGCGTCCACTGGAACAAAGGATGTAAAAAATGGGCCGCCCAGATAACCTCCAATAAAAAAACCTACCACCTCGGCTACTTCTCCAACGAAACCGAAGCAGCCCACGCTTATGATCGAGCGGCTCGAAAATATCATGGTGATTTCGCCAGCTTAAATTTCACAAAAACTACAACAGAGCCCCGACCGTAAGGGAGGGGTCGTTTAGCCGTCGCCGCCACGGGGCGACCGCATATTTAGACCCGCGGTAAATCGCCGGATCATTCCGCTTGTCCCATACTAATTCCGCTTTCAATTAGTACAGGAAGCCCATTCGACTCCACACTTGAAATTATCGGGCATAAGTCAGGGTTTGCAGGAAAAATCCGTGAAAATTTGCAATTTCAGACTTGACACATAGTATCATTATTGCTACTATCTATTTGTGGTAAGGATTGACGATATTCTGCAAGGTATGCAAAAGAATCCGAAAGGAGTACGCTTCAAAGATCTTTGTCAAGTGTGTGATCACTACTTCGGGACTGCACGGCAGCGCAGAAGTAGTCATCGCATTTACCGGATGCCCTGGCAAGGTGATCCTCGCGTCAACATACAAAATGACAAAGGTATGACTAAAGTGTACCAGGTGAAACAGGTGCTCAAAGCTATCGAGAGGTTGCAATATGAAAACACTACCGAAGATTGACCGTTATACATATCGGGTAATTTGGTCTGAAGAGGATGCTCAGTGTGTGGGATTGTGTGCGGAGTTTCCAAGCTTGAGCCATCTGGCCTCCAACCCTGAGAAAGCTCTACGGGGAATACGCAAGGTCGTAGCCGATGTTACAGAAGATATGCAAGCCAATGGTGAATCTGTGCCGGAGCCGCTTAGTTCCAGAAAATACAGTGGCAAATTCATGGTCCGGGTGCCTCCGGAAGTACATCGTAAACTCGCACGTGAGGCCGCTGAGGCGGATATTAGTCTCAATCGGCTGGTTAGTGCTAAATTGTCTTCATAAAGTATTCGCCGGGTTCCAACCAATTCTATCCAATCCGCAGAAAACTCTAACGACTTACGCCGACGGCAACGAGAAAAATAGGGAGAAAAGCCTGGTAAACAACAAGCGAGATAAAGGAAAAATATAAAGGAAAAATACAAATGAAAAAATTCCTACTAAATAATCGAATAGGCTCGTAGTCCTTTTGACTAATCAAAAGGACTATATGCATTCTCCCACTCATATAACAGGCCATATTAAAATAGGAACAGTAGGCCTGTTGAAAAAGTAGTAAAAAGCAAAAGAATTTTAACGAATTAAAAAATAAATGAATCAACGAACAATCTACCGCTAAACAAAATACCTTCCATCAAAATAAATATAAATCAATTTATTAGCTTTGATACTAAGCGTTCTCGCTCTTTCTGTTAGAAGAACCGAATAGGCTCGTAGTCCTTTTGACTAATCAAAAGGACTATATGCTTTCTCCCACCCATACAACAGGCCATTATGATATGGTATTTCTCCACCATTCCCACTTATACCCTGTTAGATAGTGATGTTTATCTAATCGGGATCACCATTTCCTAAAATATCTCTACGTGATGCAAACCTCTCAAAGCATTTTACCGGCCAAATCCACCCAACGCAAGAAACAACCAAAAATTTATCTACTAAAAAAAGCGAAAATACTCGAATAGGCTCATAGTCCTTTTGACTAATCAAAAGGACTAGATACATTATCCTGCTCATACAACAACCCTCCACAATTTTGATTTCTTTCACGATACGCTGTACGTTATTCTCTATATGCAATACGACATACGCAATACGAGATACGAGCAACGAGCCACCATCCACTCATCTGCCTTCCGTTTTCTGTCTTCTGTTCTTTTACCTGATACCCTGCTATCCTGATACCCTGCTATCCTGATACCCTTCATCCTGATTTCCTGTTAACCTGATAACCTAATCCCCCAATTAACCAATTCTCTAATCTCTAATTCACTAATCCTCTGCCTTCTTTCCGCCGCCTCCAGTCAAATTAGGCTGGGCTTCAGCTCCTACAGGAGGCTGAAGCCCATTTTACCGGTTAACCGCTATCCGCCATACGCGATTCAGCGGCTCTCCCAAATAATTAATATCGCAGATCCGCCGTCTTTTGGCGGACTCAATAGTAAATCGTCAATAGTAAATAGTAAATTACCTCACCGCCGCCTGCGCCGCCGACAGTCGTGCAATCGGCACTCTAAACGGCGAGCACGAAACATAATCCATCCCGACCCGGTGACAGAAGTCAATACTGTTCGGCTCACCGCCGTGCTCGCCGCAGATACCGACCTTTAATTTCTTCTTGGTCTTTCTGCCTAATTTCGTCCCCATCTCTACTAATATGCCGACGCCTGTCTGGTCGAGTATCTGGAACGGGTCCGCCGCATAAATCCCTTTCGCGACATACTCGCCCAAGAACTTCCCGGCATCATCCCGCGAAAAACCCATCGTCATCTGCGTCAGGTCATTCGTCCCGAAGCTAAAGAAATCGGCCTCGGTAGCAATTTCATCAGCCGTCAACGCGGCCCTCGGAACCTCGATCATCGTACCAATCAAATATTTTATCCTGGCCTTCTTTTCCTTAAAGACCATCTTGATTTCGTCAATGATGTCGTCTTTGACTAACTTCAATTCCGAAACGGCCCCGACCAATGGAATCATAATCTCAGGCAGAACAACCTTGCCGGCCTTTTTGACCTTGAGTGCCGCCTCGATTATCGCCCTTGTCTGCATACGGTAAATCGCAGGATACGTTACCGCCAAACGGCACCCGCGATGTCCCAACATCGGATTAAACTCATGCAACTGCTCGACCTTCGCCTTGACAACCGCCGGCTTGACCCCAAGCCGCCTGGCCATCTCCGCCTGACTTTTTTTGTCCTGCGGCAGAAACTCGTGCAGCGGCGGGTCAAGCAATCGAATCGTAACCGGCAGACCGGCCATCGCCTTAAATATACCTTCAAAATCACTGCGCTGATAAGGCAGCAGCTTCTTCAACGCACCTTCAAACTGCTTCTTGGCAACAGCATATTCCTTTTGAATCGCCTTTTTCTCTTTAGCGGTCTCGGCAGCATCAATCTTTTCAAGCATCAAAGCATAATCATCGGCGGCCAAAATCATCTGGCGCACAGGCCAAATTCGCTCGCCCTCGAAGAACATATGCTCAGTCCTGCAAAGCCCG
>JADFJC010000054.1 GCA_022566315.1 Planctomycetota bacterium | reverse complement strand
TCCGTGGATACCGGTCGTACCTGACAAACTCTGCCCCAAATTTTTCGCAAGCAGCATTATAAACAGCTTCTCCTGCATTAATGTTTATATCTCGGTCGCCAGGGGTACACTCATACAAGACTTTGAAATGCTTATGTTCAATTATACGTTTGGCATGAATATGGCCGGGAAGCGCACTATCTATGGCAGCTTCTCTGAGCCCAACAATAACTTCATTATCGGTTATTGCTAAATAATCTTCTATTTTTGTCGAGAATTTTCCGTCTGGTAACCACTCTTTCAGGAAATCCTTCAGGTGAATATCATAAATTCTGCGCACACGGTGAAGGTAAACTTGGCTAAACATGAAATATCGAGCCCATAATAATGCTTCTGCTGATTGAAGTCCACCAGCAGTCAGTCCCAAGACAGGTTCCTTTGAACCTTTTTCTCCCTCACTTTTCGGAAGAATGCGTAATGTGTCAATAAGACGATAATGGTCGAATTTACCATAAGCAACACCTATATGGAGCGAATCACGCAGTAAATAATCCATCCGGTCAACACCAAATGTATCACCTGTAATTATTTCTGAAAGTATGGTTTCCCAATCATCAAGTTCCAAGCTAAGTTTTCCGGCCTCTTCTGGCCCTAATGCCACTTTTACAATTTGCTCTGTTTTCAGAGGTATTATTAATTCGTCTTCCCAAATACCTTTCATTTCCTTGCTTCTGATAATCTCTGCGGTCATACGCTCATGATTCCACCCTGTCGGCAGCAACTCTGTTTCTGCCGCATGGGAAAATGGTAGATGGCCAAGATCATGACATAGAGAAGCCATCCGAAGAACTCTTCGCCAATATGTCTTTTGGTCCTTATTGGGCATTATATATCTGACTTGATCGTGTATATTCTCCTCTGCTGTGATGATATCAAAGACTCGGCTTGCAAGCTCCATTACCCCTAAAGAATGCTCAAACCGGCGATGTGTTGCGCCGGGATACAGGAGATATGTTGTTGCAAGTTGATGAATATACCTGAGTCTTTGAAAAGGGCGGGAATCAAGCACCTTACGCTCGTCTGTATCCAAACGCACGAATACATGAATAGGATCTCTGATTTCATGGCTGTCTTTTATCATTTTTCACATTAGTCTTGTAGAGTGTGCAACTTGTTTGCACACGTGGAATCTATATACAGCTATCTATTCTTCTCCGTTTCAAATCTTCCCATCTGGCTGACAGAAGCCGCTGTTTTTTCTTGTGCTCGCTGGCCTACAACGGCACGATACCAAGATCAACAGATAACGATAACTCAATCAAACGACTTCTATAAAGCTCTATTCTAACAAATTTTATTTCCTTTGCACAACTTCATCTGGGAAATCCGGATGGAGAGAAGAAATATCGAATTCTCCACTGGCGAACCTTCGGTATCCAACAAGGAATGTCGAACATCGAAGGGAAGAATTAATTGTTGAGGATATATTTTGCCATTTTTGGTTTGTGGCAGGAATGAAGGAGTCGCGGGACGTGGGGAACCCCCTGCGGTGCAGGGAGCTAAAAAATTGGATTCCTGGTTTCGCAGGAATGACAAACAGACGATTCAAAGAAGTATTCCGCTTCCAGATGCGTCACGCCTTTAGGGACAGAAAATAACACAAAAGAAGGGGAAAGACAAGAGAATTTTAGGGGATTAGAGGATTAGTGAATTAGAGAATTGGAAAGAAAAAGGCAAAAGGCAAAAATAAGGAGGCCCTGCGGGCAAATAATTGAATAGATTCCTCGACTGCGCTCGGAATGACAAGAATGGAGATTGCCGCGCTGCGCTCGCAATGACTTTTCGATTGATTATTTACTATTGATTATTGGGATTGAGATTGACAAGGGTAAGGGATAAGCCTATGATACAAACGTTAATATTAGAGACCAGAAGGATGGCATAAGTTATGGCAAATAAAGGATTTACGCATCTTCATCTGCACAGTCAGTATTCGCTGTTAGATGGGGCCATAGCGTTCGATAAACTATTCAAACGCTGTAAAAAACTCGATATGGACGCTGTAGCTGTTACGGACCACGGCAATATGTTCGGGGCCGTCGAGTTCTATATCAAGGCAATCGCCGCTCATATCAAGCCGGTCCTCGGTATCGAAGCGTATATCGCGCCCGGCAGCAGGTTCGACAGGACAAAAACCAGTATAAGCGATGCCGCATACCATCTGATATTGTTGGCTGAAAACAATGCCGGCTATCACAATCTGCTGAAATTAGCCAGTGCCGGCTACCTCGAAGGATTTTATTATCGACCAAGGATTGATAAGGAAATTTTAGCTGAACTCAACGAAGGGCTTATATGCACGTCGGCCTGTCTGAAGGGTGAGATTACAGCGAAACTTGCCAACGGCGATGAAAAGGCAGCGCGCTTAGCGATAGAAAGTTATCTGAAGATTTTCGGGCCGGAGAGGTTCTTCATCGAGATACAAAACCACGAAGGAGACGACCCGAATATCCGTGATGGACTGATAGACCTTGCGAAAAAAATGGGCATCGGCCTGGTGGCGACAAATGACGTGCACTTTCTGGAAGAAGACGACCACGAGGCGCACAATTGCCTTTGTGCCATAAGTACCGGCAAGAGGGCTGATGACCCCGACAGAATGATTTATCCATCGGACGTCTATCTGAAAAGCCCCGACGAAATGCGGCAGCTTTTAGCCGATAGTAGCGAGGCCTGTGATAATACGACGGCGATTGCAGAGCGGTGTAATGTTGAGCTTGATTTAAAGAAGCGGCACGCACCGCGTTTCGAGCCGGCGGACGGCTCGACGCCTGAGGAGCTTCTCACTAAACTGTGCTACGAAGGGGCAAAGAAACGGTACGGCGAAATTACCGAGAAGATAAAAGCCAGACTCGACAGGGAATTAGATGTAATCGAATCGAAAGGCTTCGCCAGCTATTTTCTTATCGTCTGGGACTTTTGTAAATACGCACACGAAAATAATATCCCCATAGGCGCCAGGGGCAGCGGCGTTGGTACGATAGTCGGATACTGCCTCAGATTGTGTGATGTTGACCCTATTCGATACGACCTGCTCTTCGAGCGATTTATGGACCCGCATCGCAACGAAATGCCGGATATCGATATCGATATCTGTCAGGCCCACCGGGCAAAAATCATCGACTATGTCCGCCAAAAATACGGCCACGTCGCGCAGATAATAACTTTCGGAACGATGAAGGCCAGGGCGGTTATCCGTGACATCTGCAGGGTGCTCGGCGTTCCGTTGAGTGAGGCCGACAGATTGGCCAAGCTTGTGCCGTTCTCGCTTGATATGACGCTCGATAAAGCATTAAAGACCGAGCCCGAATTAAAACGGGCCTACGACCAAAATGAACTAACAAGAAAAGTAATTGATATCGGTAAGAAACTCGAAGGTCTTGCCCGCCACGCTTCGGTCCATGCAGCCGGTGTTGTAATTGCTGATGAGCCGTTGACTAACTTTGTGCCTTTGTATAAATCTCCCAGCTCCGATGACATCATAACCCAGTTCGAAGGGCCGATGGTGGAGAAAGTCGGTCTGCTTAAGATGGACTTTTTGGGACTGAAGACACTGAGCGTAATAGAGCGGGCATGCCAGTTAGTCAAGGAAATCCACGGCGTTGACATCGACCTGGAAAAGCTCGACCTTACCGACTCGAAGGTTTTTGAGCTGTTTTCGGCCGGCAAAACAAAAGGGGTTTTCCAGTTTGAGTCCGGCGGTATGCAGGACCTGCTGATGAAGATGAAGCCTGACCGGATAGAAGACCTGATAGCCGCCAATGCCCTGTATCGGCCGGGACCTATGATACTGATTCCGGATTACATCGACCGAAAACACGGCGCCAAATGGAACCTGCCGCACCCGATTATGACAGAGGTGCTCGAAGAAACTTATGGCGTTATGATCTATCAGGAACAGGTGATGCGGATTTGTAATCGGCTCGGCGATATACCGCTTCGAGAGGCCTACGCCCTCATCAAGGCGATAAGCAAAAAGAAGGCCAAAACCATCGCCAAGGAGCGTGAAAGATTTGTGGCCGGCTGTGTCGATAAAGGGCTGACAAAACATCAGGCCGGGCAGATTTTCGAGCTTATCGAACGGTTCGCCAGCTACGGCTTTAACAAGAGCCATTCGACCCGCTATGCCTTTATCGCATATCAGACGGCCTATATGAAGACCCATTGGCCTGCCGAGTTTATGGCTGCCCTTTTGACTTACGAAATGGACAACACCGAGAAGGTCGTCGATTATATCACCGAGTGCCGCCGAATGGGTATTGAGGTCCTCGCTCCGGATATCAACGAAAGTGGTGTTGATTTTACGCCGCTCTATAAACAGAAGACAGAAGACGGAGAACAGAAGACAGAAGACAGAGAACAGAAGACAGAAGACAGAGAACAGAAGACAGAAGACAGAGAACAGAAGACAGAAGACAGAGAACAGAAGACAGAGCCCCGAACGTTAGAGAGGGGTAAAAACAATGGACGAGATGCGACAGGCGACATACGACATACGAAACGTGGCGTCGTACGCTTTGGCCTGGCCGCCGTCAAAGGCGTTGGTGGAAAGGCGGTCGAGCAAATCATCGCTGCCCGTGAAGAAATCGGCAGGTTCCAGAGTCTGTTCCATTTCTGCGAAAATGTGGATTTAAGGGCTGCCAGTAAGCAGGTGCTTGAGTCCCTTATAAAGGCCGGTGCATTCGACAAGCTCGGCGGAAACCGGGCACAGATGATAGCCGGCCTCGAAAATGCAATGGAAAATGGCGCAAGCTTACAGGCCGACAAACAAAAAGGGCAAATGAGTTTCTTCGGACAGATGACCGAAGAAAGCGACTATTCAAAAGACTACCAACGCCTGCCTGAGGTCGCACCCTGGCCCGAACTGCAGATGTTGACTTTTGAAAAACAGGTTCTCGGCTTCTACGTAACCAGCAATCCGCTCAGCCATCACGCTGAGACAATAAATGTCTATTCCACGCATAACAGCTCACAATTGGCTGAAGCACCCCAGGACAGGCAAATTGTAATCGGCGGGATGATAACGAAGATACGATACAACATGACAAAGACAGGCCGAAACGCCGGGGCAAAAATGGCCGTCTTTATACTCGAGGATTTGCAGGGACAGGTCGAGGTGGTTATGTTCCCGGATGTGCTGGACAAATTCAACGATATATTAGACCAGGATGCAGTCGTTTTCGTAAAGGGAAAGCTCGACCACAGAAGGGAAAGACCCAACATATTAGCTGCGGAGTTGATAACTCTGGAACAGGTCAGAGAAAAATTAGCTGCTAAAGTCAGAATAAGACTGGACGCTAAAGACGTTACCAAAGAGAAGGTAGCTATGATAAAGAGCATCTGCCTGCACCATAGAGGCAGAAGCCCTGTTTATGTAGCGGTAAGGACCGACAAAGGCAGAGTTCATACAGCCGCTGACAGGGAATTGTCCGTCAACCCCGACCTTGACTTCTGCAGAAAAATGAGACAATTAGTAGGCGAAGATAATTTCCAATTAGCAAATAAAATGTGATGCTGTTATTCCTATGAACGAGCGTGTTGTCATTCCTGTGAAAACAGGAATCCAGATATTTGTCATCCTGAGCGAAGCGAAGGATCTGGACTTGGGAAATTAGGATTATGTGGCTACCTAAAGATGAAAGGGAAGTATTGAGGCATTACTACAAGAAAGTATACGAATCCGGCGTGGAGACAAGGGGGCAAATTTTTCTGAATGAATTAGAAAAGTGTTTGTCAGGAAAAAACAGACGAAACCGAACCAAAATCGCCAGTAGAATGCTTCTGCAACGAAATTTGTTAGCCTTTTTCAACGATCAACACGATGCCGTAACAGTGCAGTTGACTCTTGATGGATATGATTTAGGAAGAAAGTATAGCTCTTGGTGGACTCGCAGTGGTCTTTGGTTTGCAGAATATAAGAATCACTGGATTTGGATTATTGTTAGCTTTCTGGGAGGAGTAATTGGAGGGTTATTGATCAACTGGCTTTCTATAGGTGATTAAGTGAAAAAGACAAATTTTCAGGCAAATTTATAGTTCTTGACGATGTGCAGATAAAAAAGTGATATTATTATCTTTCGGCGGAGAAGAACTCGCTGAATTATATATAAAACAATTTGTATCTGATTATGTTTACCGAACAGCAAAAACAATTACTAAAACGCCAGTTGGTCAGTTCGCTTAAAACAGAAAGGGAAGTGTGCCGGATAGTTATTTTCGGCTCATTTTTAAGCTCAAAAGACCCACAGGATATAGATGTCGCTGTATTTCAGGACAGTGACGAAAAATACCTTCCACTTGCGATGAAATATCGAAAGAAAACTCGTGCAATTGCCCGGATGATACCTTTGGACATCCTTCCCTTGAAGACCGGCATACAGAACGGAGCCTTCATGGATGAAATTGAGCACGGAGAGATTATATATGAAAGACGAGACTAAAGGGTGGCTTGACTATGCCGATGAGAATCTCCGCTCGGCCAAGTTGCTTTTTGATAACGAGCTTTTTAATCCCTGTTTGCAAAATGTACAGCAAGCCATCGAGAAGATGCTCAAAGCCGTATTGGTGGAATCGGCAATCAAATTAAAAAAGACCCACAGTATAAATGAGTTAGTGAGAATTCTTTCTGAAAGCAGTCTGAATGTCGATATGACAGAGGATGAGCGTGATTTACTCGACTCGATATACCTGCCCTCAAAGTACCCTCTTGGCAGTATCCTGCCGGATTTTGAACCGGACCTGCAAACCTGCAGGAAATGTGTGGCTTTAGCTGAGCGCGTATGGGACTCTGTTACAAGCCTTTTGTCTTGAGAGCAAGTGAGAATTTATAAAACATTTGTGTTAGAATACGTATTCAAACCCGGAAACAATTTTATTGTACTTGACGGGTTGGACGATTGCCGTTTAAGGATATGAAAATGAACACAGTACCAGCGGATACTACTATTGAAGCTGTGAGAAAGCAGTTTGAAATCCTACGACGACTGGGGCCGGAAGTACGACTTAAAATGGCATTCGAGATGAGCGATAATCTTCGCAGGATTGTTGAAGCTGGTGTAAGAGGACGCCATCCTGATTACAATGAGCAAAAAATAAAGCAGGGAGTTCTACGGCTTATGATTGGCGAAGCTCTGTTTAAGCAAATCTACCCTGATATCGAAATACAGATATGACAAGCCAAGAAAACTTCTTAGAAAAACTGATTAAGAAACTAAACGAGCAAAATATCCCGTATATGCTCTCCGGTTCCGTCTCAAGCAGCCTTCATGGTCAGCCGAGAGCGACAAACGATGCCGATATCATTATAGCGCCTGAAGAAGAACAGCTCATTGCTTTTGTGAAATCTCTCGGCGATGATTACTATGTCAGTTATGATGCAGCGCATGAGGCTTTAAAGAGCAATTCAATGTTCAATGTGGTTGATATTCGGAATAGCTGGAAGGCTGATTTTATTATCTGCAAAGACCGGCCTTTCAGCAGAGAAGAATTTCAGCGAAGGCGAAAAGCTGATATAATGGGTTTAGACGTCTGGGTAGTTTCAGCGGAAGATGTGATTTTAAGCAAACTGGAGTGGGCCAAAAATAGTGAATCCGGCCAACAATTTCTGGATGCCCTTGGGGTTGCAATAGTCCAATATGACCGTCTCGACCGGGATTATCTGTATAAGTGGGCCAAAGAACTGCAAGTGGAAAGTTCTCTTGAAGAACTTCTGAAACAAGCTAAAAAACAATTAAATTCAGGATAGAAAAAATTGAAAAACGAGGATTTGAAAGACAAATTTTCAAGTAAGTTTATCGTACTTGATGGGCCGGACGGCTGCGGGAAGACTGTCCAATTAGAGTTGCTCTCCACATACCTCAAGAACGAGGGCGTACCGGTTGTCCAAACTAACGACCCCGGGGGTACCAAAATCGGGAATCAAATTAGCCGTCTTCTCAAATATGACGCCCAAGGCGCTATGGATGTCCAGACAGAGGTTATGCTGTTTATGGCATCGCGAGCTCAACTTGCTGCAGAAATAATCAAACCAGCTTTAGAAACAGGTAAGACCGTTTTGTCTGACAGATACATATCATCCACGTGTGCTTACCAAGGCAGCAGTGGATATTCTGTTGAGAAAATAATTGAGCTTGGGAAACTTGCAGTGGGAGATGTCTGGCCCGATTTGACGATCATCATCGATATACCCGTTGAGGAGGGACTTGAACGTACCGGACGAAAGCCATACCAAAAAACTAAAGTGAACCACAAGGATGCAAATCAAAGCTACTTGTTTAAAAATGTTGTCGTTGACCGGTTTGATTCGAGGCCTTTTGAGTACCATAGAAAGGTAAGGAAAGGATTTCTCAAATTGGCACAGTATTACCCTGGAATTGTGAAAATAGTAGATGGCAGCCAAGGTGATATTGAAACAGTTCATAAAAAGATAATAGAAGTAGTTAACGGATTTTAGCCACAGATTTCATATGTCATTAAAAGAAATTTTCTGTCAGGACAAAGCAATCGACATTTTGCAGAGGGCCTTTGCCTCGGGCAAATGGGCGCATGCGTATATTTTCGCCGGCCCTGAAGGTGTGGGTAAATACAAAACCGCCTGTGAATGGGCCAAACTGCTTCTTTGCAAAAATCCTATTATAGACAATGACTTTGCCGATAGCTGCGGCTCGTGCCGAGCCTGCCAACTCTTCGAAGCCGAATCACATCCGGACTTCAATCACATCTATAAGGAATTGCGGGAATTCACTAAAGACGGCAAGGGCAAGCCTCCACCCGTGGATTTGCCGATAGATGTCATTCGAGAGTTTCTAATTGAAAAGGTCTCGACCAAGCCGACACTTTCGCAAAGAAAGGTCTTTGTCGTCAGTGAGGCTGAAAGGCTAAACGCCCATTCTCAGAATGCACTGTTGAAAGTCCTTGAAGAGCCGCCCGAATACTGCTCGATTATTCTGCTTTGCACCCGTTTGGAGAAACTTCTGCCCACTACCAAATCAAGGTCTCAGATAATCCGGTTCGGCCCCATAGACGAAGAGCAGATAATCGAAAAATTACAACAGATGAACATCGAAGAAAAGCAGGCCCGGTACTTCGCACGTCTGGCCCAGGGCAGTTTAGGCGCAGCATGCCAGTGGGCAGAACTTGAACTGGCTGATGCAAACCTTTACGAAACCAAAAAAGAGCTGGTAAGCTCCTTAGCCGACTATGAAATTGCCGACGCCCTGAGTCTGGCTCAGAAGCTGTTAGAGAAAAGTAAAAAAATCGCCGGCGTCTGGACGAACCTTGACGAGGCCACCAGTAAAACCGACATCAACCGAAGAGCTGCAAAGACCCTTGTCCAAATAATCATATCAGCCTTATACGATGCGATGAATCTGAATGTTACGCCGACGAAAGAGGCCATCAATTTCGACCAAAAAGAGCAGGTAAAGAAGTTGGCCGGCCGTTTCGATGCCGAGCAGTCTGCGGAAAAAATCTCCGACTGCTATAAGATGCTGCACTGGATAGAGTCCAGCGTCAATGAAAAGCTTATTTTCGAGAAGCTATTGTTAAATCTCGCCGAGTCTGATAGAATGACGGTTTAATTATAGTCAGGGAACCCCACGTGAAACGTGGGGCTAAATAAATGGAAATATTTAGCCTGCGGTTTCACCGCAGGTTTTGACCGGCAAAATCAAAATTGACAGGGTGATGGTATAACTTAACACCTATACTAATCAGGATAACCAGGATGCCAAAAGCATTAGAAACAAAGCCCAAGCAGGCAAAAAATAAAAAATATATGCTGGTTCGCTACAGCCGGATGAATACGCTCGGCTTCTTCGAGCACAGCGAAACCAAAATATCCAAAATCAAGACCCGCGTCGTGATAAAAACCGACCGAGGCCTTGAATTAGGTTCCCTCGTAGGCCAGCTCACCGCCTACAAGGGTGGTCAGCTTAAATTAAGCGAAGAGCAAATGCTGGAGTATTTCGAGGACAGCGACATTGGTCCCGTCCCCGGCCAGGTCGGAAAATTCATCCGTTACGCGACCTCAGCCGATGTAAGCGAAGAGCGACACCTGCGGAAAATCGCACAAGAAGAGATGAAATGCTGCAGGCATTTCGTCAAAGAGATGAACCTGCCGATGAAAATAGTCGATGTGGAGCACGTATTCGGCGGGGAACGCATCATCTTCTACTTTATGTCCGATGGACGAGTGGATTTTCGCGAGCTGGTAAAAAAAGTGGCCCAGGAATACCAGACAAGAATCGAAATGCGTCAAATCGGCTCTCGCGACGAAGCCAAACTGCTCGGCGATGTAGAAAGCTGTGGACAACAATGCTGCTGCCAGAGATTTCTTAAACTCTTAAAGCCGGTAAATATGCGAATGGCCAAGATGCAAAAGGCAACTCTCGACCCGGCCAAAATCTCCGGGTATTGCGGCAGATTGAAGTGCTGCCTGCGATACGAAGATGAAGCCTACACCGAGCTTAAAAAACGACTGCCAAAAAAGAATACCAAAGTAAAGACCGAACACGGCAAGGGCAGAGTCGTGGATACCCAGATATTGACGCAGCTTGTTGTGGTCGAATACGAAAGTGGAGAAAAGGCCGCTGTCCCCCTCGATGAGATTGAGATAATTCCTGCCTCTAAAACAACAAAAGAAGAACAAGACAATACCCCAAAAAACAACAAGCAAAACAAGCCGGAGACTAAGGAGCAATAATCGTCAAGGAAGAAATATGCCCCGCAAAATCGTCGTAACCTCAGCCTTGCCCTATGCGAACGGCCCGATACATATAGGGCACTTAGTAGAATATCTCCAGACCGATATCTGGGTGCGCTTCCAGAAGATGTGCGGCAACGAGTGTCTCTACTTTTGCGCCGATGACACTCACGGCACGCCCATTATGATAAGTGCCCGTGCTGCCGGCATAAGCCCTGAGCAGCTAATCGAGCAAATGCACAAAGAGCACAAAGCAGATTTTGACCGTTTTTACATTGAATTCGACAATTATTACTCGACCCACTCACCTGAAAATAAATATTTCAGCGAGCTTATCTTCAACCGTCTGAACAAGGCCGGCTCAATCGTTACGCGAGAGGTGGAGCAGACCTACTGCGAAAACTGCAAAATGTCACTGCCGGACAGATTCGTCCGCGGCACCTGCCCACGATGCAAAGCCGAGGACCAATACGGCGATTCCTGTGAAGTTTGCAGCGCAACTTATCAGCCCATCGATTTGATCAATCCCTGTTGCTCAACCTGCCGGGCAAAACCGATTCTGCAAATATCCATGCACTATTTTTTCAAGCTCGCTGATTACGAACAACAGCTCAAAGACCTTATCGCCGGTGGACATACACAAAAATCAGTGGCAAACAAGCTCGACGAATGGTTCAAAGCGGGCTTGAGGGACTGGGACATATCCCGCGATGGGCCATATTTCGGGTTCAAAATACCCGGAGAAGAAAACAAATTCTTTTACGTCTGGCTGGATGCCCCTATCGGATATATGGCTTCAGCCAAAAACTACTGTGATAAAAACAACATCGATTTTGATAATCTCTGGCCGGGCACCAACTCTGCGGGAGCAAGCAGCAGCGAATACGAGCTTTATCACTTCATCGGCAAGGACATTATGTATTTTCATGCGCTGTTTTTCCCGGCGATGCTGATAGGGGCCGGATTTCGTACCGCGGACAAGCTCTTCGTACACGGCTTTTTGACCGTGAACGGCGAAAAAATGAGCAAATCACGAGGAACTTTTATTAAGGCGAGCACCTACGTTAAACACCTAAGCCCGGAATACCTGCGATACTACTACGCAAGCAAGCTGACCGATAGTATCGAAGATATAGATTTGAGAATTGAGGATTTCATAAACAAAACGAATTCCAATTTGGTCGGCAAATTTGCGAACCTTGCTTCCCGCTCAGGCCCGATGCTGACGAAAAAACTTGATGGCCGACTTGGACAATTAGATGACCGGGGCACCGAGTTAATCAATAAGCTCACCGCTGCAAAAGACCGGATTATAGAGGACTATGAGAACCTTAAATTTGCTTCCGCTGTCCGAACAATCATCTCTCTGGCAGACGAGGCAAACCGATATGTCGAACAGAATAAGCCGTGGGTAACGATAAAAACTGATTTGGAAAAAACGCGAACGACCTTAACTGCCGTAATAAATGCCGTCCGCATTCTGACGATTTACCTCAAACCCATCCTGCCCAAGTACGCGGAGAAGGTGGAAAAATTTCTTAACGTCGATAAATTAAGTTTTGAAGACCTCGATACAGTGCTGGAAAATCACAAGATAAACGATTTTGAACGATTGGTCGAAAGAATTGATGAAGAACAGGTGAATGCGATGATAGAAGAAAGTAAGGAGACTCAAAATCCGCAGCCAACGGCAGCAGACCCCGCCGAGCCGTTCAAGCCGGAATGCACAATTGAAGATTTCGCGAAGATTGACCTGCGAATCGCAAAAGTAATAAAGGCAGAGGCGGTCGAAGGTGCGGACAAGCTGCTGCGTCTGGATTTGGATGTAGGTGGGCCGGAAAAGAGCGTTCTTGCCGCCATAGCCACTGCCTATAAGCCGGAGGAGCTGACCGGCAAAATCGTAGTTTACTTCGCCAATCTTAAGCCCAGACAGATGAGGTTTGGGCTGTCCGAAGGTATGATTCTGGCAGCCGGCACCGGCGGAAAAGACATCTTTATGCTCTCAGCCGACACCGGAGTAAAACCCGGACAAAAAGTGCTTTAGAGCCTATCCGAATAACCCGCTCTATCCCTAAGGGAAGCCCGATGCCTGCGTTGTCGGCCAAAAATGTTCTCAACGTGGAGAAAACCACGTCTCCGAGCATTTTTGGCCTGCCGCCTTGGCCTCGAACTTTTCGCTCGGCCTCATAACGACCCGGTTATTCGGATAGGCTCTTAGTATTAGCATCATTTATTTGAAAAAAAAATCTTTTTTTTATTGCACACGGCTTGTTTAGTGAGTATAGTGTATTAGTTAAGTAATACACTAATACAGAACAGGAACAAAAACGATATGCTACTGGAAATTGACCATCACAGCGGAGTGCCGATTTATCGCCAGCTAATCGAGCAGATACGGCGGCAGATAATGTCCGGCCAACTTAGCGAAGGAGAGCAGCTGATGTCGGTGCGTGAGCTTGCGGCCCAACTTCGAGTCAATCCGATGACAATCAGCAAAGCGTACGCCCTGCTTGAGGTTGAGGGACTGGTCGAAAGACGCCGGGGGATAGGGTTGTTTGCAGCCAGACTGCGAAAGGACCAGAAGGAGCGGACTAAAGGCAAGCTCTTAGAAGAAATTATGAGAAAGGCGGCGGTAACGGCAGTGCAGTTTGGGATACCTGAGAAAAAAGCCGGAGAAATGTTGGCTAAATTATATCGAAAATACAATTCGAGAACGAGGAGTTAATCTAATGAATAGCGAAAATCCAATAGTGCAGATGCACAACGTCTGCAAGCGATTCGGAAAGACAAAAGCCCTTGACGAGATTGACCTGGAGATTTTCCCGGGCAGTATTATAGGCCTGCTGGGAGCAAACGGGGCAGGCAAAAGTACATTACTTCGACACATCATAGGACTGTACCTTGCAGATGAAGGACAGTGTATCACATTCGGCTGCGATGCGGCAAAGCTCGGCCCGAGGGAACTTGGGCGAATAGGGTATGTTCATCAGGAAGGTGAGCTTCTTGAATGGATGACAACCAGGCAGCTTATTCGTTATGTCAGCACATACTATCCGAACTGGAACCGCCAGCTCGAAGAAAAGTACATAGAAGATTACGAGATTTCAACCAAGGCACGGGTCGGGTCCCTATCGCCGGGGCAGAGGCAGAAACTGGCGATACTGTTAGCGATAGGTTTTGAGCCGGAACTGTTGATACTGGATGAGCCGGCATCAACGCTGGACCCGATAGCACGTTCGCAGTTCCTGGATTTGCTTCTGCAGATTATCCAGAACGAAAATCGCACGATTATCATTTCATCGCACATACTAAGCGATGTGGAGAAGGTTATCGACCATACGGTGATAATGAAACAAGGACGTATCCTGTTAGATTGCGGCTTTGACCAGTTGCGTGAGCGATTCAGCCGGGTACGCCTTAGCGCTTTGAGTGGAGAGTTGCCGGCTGAGCTGCCGTTCGCAAACGTGGTGCAGTGCCAGCGAAGCAACGGACAGGCGATACTTACTGTGCAGGATTCTTCAGAAGAGCAAATTGAGGAAGCTGCGCAAGGATTAAAATGTAAAATCGAGATACAAACATTGACGCTGGAAGATATCTACAAGATTGTTGTCAGCTAAAAGACCGGCGAAATATATGGGTAAAAGGAGCAAAAAGAAAATGGGTATCTTGACCGTTAATTTGAAGCATCTTTATCAACGTCGGGGGCTTTGGCTGGTTTATGTGTGTTTGGGGATCTTTGTGTTTGCAGGTATCGCAGCAGCGTTGGACAAACCTGCAACAGGAAAAGGGAAATTCATAATCCTTGTGGCGTCGGCGCTTTTTGTTGGGTTTTTGTCAGCGGCATTGGCCGCAGAAGTAGTGAATAAGCCTTTCTCTTATTGCCTGCCTGGCCACCGGAAAGTGCCGAGGAAATTTATATTTTCCGTGGGAGTAGTGACTAACCTTTTGGCTTCGCCTATTTTTGTTCTGTATCCCGGTTTAGGTTGGTGGCAATGGATTCCGGTGATTTGCTCGGCGTTTTTTGCAGGTCTGGTTTTTTATTGGATTGGCGTGCTGTCTGCTTTTGTTGTCAGGAACTCTGGGGCCTGGGTAGGATTTTTGCCGTGGCTTATCATTGGAGGAGGATTCTTTGACCTGCATATAACCATAGAGCGAACCATCGTTGAAAATCCTCTTGGGGTTACTCTATTGGGGGCTTTCAGCAGTATTGCAGCGTGGATTTGGCTGGGTAATGCAAACTGGGCGCGACGATACTGTGGTGTGCCGTGGATAGGTCTTTTTGACGCCTGGAATCGGGATAAGTTGCGAAAATACAAGCAACTCCGAGCAAATATCAAATGGGACAAACTGAAAAAGCATCCGAATCCATGGGTAGAGAGATTTTTCCTGGGCAGAATGAACAAATGCGACTACATAGGTCAGGGCCGGTATATATGGGGCGGGTTGTACACGACTTATGGAATAGTACTATCGCAGTGGAAGGGAGTTTTGTCATGTGTGTTTCTGGCTTTACTGATGCTGTGTTTCCTTTGTTATATGGGGTCGGCGGCGACATTTATGCTTTTCTTTATGCCGGGGTTTATGATAATGCATATGCGGACACCTCTTTACTCAAGTATTCCGGTTTCAGGGGGACGAAACGAAAGATTCTATACAACAATGACGTTGGTTGCTGCGACTGCGGTGCTGATTACTGCACTGGTAACTATCATAGCGGCTTTAACTGTAGCATTAACAGCAATTATGCCGGATATTACACTGCGAGGCAGTACTTTTACTTTTCATCCAGCGATTATAACACTTTTCTTTGTTCCTCTATTGATGATACCCGTTGGTTCTACTTTCCAGTTGATTTTTTACAGAAGGCCAATTTTTATGGTATTGTCAGTTATGTTGCTGTTCATGCTGTTATTCTTCATAGGAAATATTTTGCGCAAGCCGTTGAATGCAGCAATGGTAAATCCAGTCTCTATTGTAACTCTGCTGGTCTTAAGTTGGCTTATCTTTGTGCTGGTTTTGCGCCGCATCTGTATGAGGCGATGCCTGGTCGGCCAGGGGCGTGCATATTGATTTGTCAAGTGGCTTAGAGATATTTGGTATCAAGCGTATGCGGTAGTTTTTCAAGGGGACAGTCGGTGCATCTGGCTTTGGGCTTACAGAATTCTTTGCCGAGCTTTACCAGTAAGGCGTGGTATTCATTGTAAAGCTGAGTATCGGTCGGCAGATTGGACTCAAACAATTCCCGTAACTGCTCATAATCAGCGTCGTGGGCAATTAGTCCGTGCCGGCAGACAATTCGAGCAGTGTAGGCATCTACAACGAAAATGGGTCTCTCGAAGGCATAAAGCAAAATCGAGTCGGCGGTTTCACGACCAACGCCCTTAATTTCCAAAAGCTCTTCTCTTAGCCGGTCGGTATCAATAGTTTCAAGGTTCGCCAGCTCGCCGTCGTAATTGTCAAAGAGCCAGTCTATGAAGTTTTTGAGCCGCTTGGCTTTTATATTGTAATAGCCGGCCGGCCGGATAAGCTCGGCGAGTTGTGCGGGGTCAAGATGGTGGAGTTTTTCCAGTGTCAGGCAGTCGGCGGATTTTAGATTTGTTATTGCTTTTTCGACATTGGCCCAGCTTGTATTCTGGGTAAGTATCGCACCTGTGATTATCTCGAACCGGGTTTCGCCCGGCCACCAGTGCTGAGGCCCGAACGCATCATAAAGCAATCGATAAATCTCAGTTAACACTTCACAAGTCATTATACTATAGTTACACCGAAAGCATCGGTACTTTTTCGGCATCCGGCTGAGGTGGTGGGAACCATTTTGGAAACGGTTTTATTTGCTGCTGTTTAAGGTCGAAACTGTAAACCAAATAGTCATCATCAGCGGCGGATTCGATAAAGTTATTATTACTCAGGATGGTCCGCATCTGCTCATTCTTTGGGCCTTTGTTAAATCGCAGAATCACTTTATCAAAATTCTCCCTTGCGGCATAATTAAGGACTGACGTAAGCGTATAATCTTCGACCCCTCTGCTCATAACACGGCAACTGAAAAGCAGTGTATCAATTTCGTAAACGTTACCTTTGCGGAAGCCTATGCAAACTCCAACCAGGCCGTAATCACCGAATTTATCAGAAACGGTTACTGTGAATATATCACAGTTCCGGTTGCGGCTGAAAAAGATAATCTGATTTTTCGTATAACGCTTGATGGATGTATTGAGCTGATTTGTTCGCTGAATCAATTCGGTAACCCGGTCAACCTGGTAAGGCTGTATTTTTTCCACGTTGATTTTGAATTGGCACTGCTGGAGAAACTCGTCTCTCGATAATGCACTTTGATCTTCTTTGCGATGGTTTTCCTGAACGTAAAACTTTGTTCTTGTTTTGCTTTCGTTCGTGATAAATTCAGGTTGAAATTCCGGAAGATAGAGAAGCTGTTCAAAAATATGCTGGTCATCTACTCTTACGTCAGGAAGCATAGTCTTCATCTGCTCCCTCTCGAACCGGCTGTCATCAATGAAGGCGATGGAATCCAGGCCGATATTCAATTGCTGCTGCACTTCCAACAGATTTTCCCACTTGTCCTTCCAGTTCAATTTGAAACACACGAATTCAGTCCCGGCAAGATGCTCTTTGATAAAAGCTTTTATATCGGTTTCAAGGTATGAGTCATTTTTGCTTATTACGCCGATGAGAATCCCTCTGGCGTGGAGGATGGCCAGGACATTCCAATGAAACCGTTCTACGTCAATTCTGATTTCGAGGTTTTCTACGCCGACATCCCTGATAACACCTTTCCACATTGTGTTGTCAAGGTCCACTATGACGCACTTGACTTTTTTGATGCGTCGCAGCACGTAATTAATCAGGTGAGTATATTCCTGCGCCAAATGAGTAGCGGGGAAAGCGATGTGACTGTACCATGGAGCGTCCGTCTGTTTGAAGGTCTGCCTGAATCCATACATTGAACAGACGTTGGTTAAGTTGAGGAAATAAAAGTTGGGATACTTGACCGTAAGCTCTTCCATCGCGGTAACATATTTTCTCATAAACTGCTCTTCGTTGTAAAATGGCGATGTGTGCTTGAACCGATTGAGCATATTTGTTCTAAACCAGGGGAAAAACTGCATAATGACCGGGACATTCAACTGCCGGAGCGTTATTATCATTCCTTCACACTGGTCGATGAGCCCGTTGAGACTCTGGTCCTGCTGTTCTTTTGAGGCGACACGATTCAACTGTATCCCTCCAATCAGCCCCATCATTAAGTCGTGCTGTGAAAGGATGACCACATCTGGTTTGCAGTCGAGAACTTCTTTTGCGTGGTCGGCAAGAAAAGTATAGGGATTCGTTTGGCCGCGATGCTCGAAGCTGAAGAAATAATCGAAGTCAAAATATTTTTGCGGATTGGATTTTAACCCCAGAATAATATATTCGAACTCACATCCACCAAGAAAACATAAAAACGGTTTCATATATATTGCCTTTACATCTCCAGTATTTGCTCTGTTTAACTATTGTATTTTCGGCTTATTTTAAGTAGAATCTGCAAAAATTCAGCTATGGAAATTAAGAAACAGCCGCAAAGGGCAGAAAAAAACTCAAAAATTAAGACGGTAAAAGTAAAAAACAGCTTATAGGATGAAAGACAAATATAAGCACAGCACGAGCCAGTTGTTTAACTTTGCAAAAGATTCCTATCTCGAGAGGACGTCTCGGCCGATTTACGCCATAATTTTTCTGCTGCCATTTATCATATTCTACGAGGTGGGGACGTTTGGCATTAATACCGACGTTCTGAACCAATCGCAGATTCGGGTGGTAGCGTTTGTTTGGCTGCAGAACCTGCTTGAGTCGTTAGGTTTCGGAGGTAAGTTGGCGTGGGTGGCGCCTCCGCTGGCGGTCGTGGTGATTTTGATATCGCTGCAAATCACGTCAGGCAAACAATGGCGTTTCTGGCTTCGCGATATTTTGCCGATGGCGGTTGAGTGTATTCTGCTCGCGGTGCCGTTGATTGTCCTGACATTATTCTTAGGCAGGTGGGCCGGGCCAGAGGGTAATGTCAGCCGATTCGACAACAGTGGGACACAAACACAAATCGAGTCGCTACCGGTCTGCTCTTCGGTCGCAGGCGGCAGTCTATCATCGCTGAGCGCCGAGGCCGGCGGCGTTGAGCCGGCTCAGTCACTACTGGCAAATATCGTTACCGGAATAGGAGCCGGGATTTACGAAGAGCTTGTTTTTCGTTTGATTTTGATATGTCTTTTGATGCTGTTATTTCAGGATGTGCTGAGGCTTAGTCATAAAAAATCGATTATACTTTCAGTCCTTATCTCGGCGGCGTTGTTCAGCGCACATCACCATATAGATTTGCTCAACGGGCAGCCAAATGCTACTGACCCGTTTAATTTGATAAGGTTCGCATTTCGAACAATCGCAGGAATTTACTTTGCTGTTCTTTTTGCAATTCGCGGTTTCGGGATTACAGCCGGAACCCACGCTTTTTACAATATTATCGCTGTATCTATCACCGTTGGCTTCTTTCAGTAGTAGAATCAGGACACGGCCAAATTTTTTTGGGGGTTTTCAAAAAAAGTTTGCTGTTGTTAGTCTTTTAGGTTACGGAGTTTGCAAAATAACCGTCCCATAAGTGCCAATATCAGCCTTATCAATACTGATATAAGGCTTGAATAGATGGGCTTATTATTGTATAATAGCAGAAAATTGGAAGATTGGAAGCCGGTATTTGTGTCTGGATTTTTGTATATGGACTTACCACAAATCAATGTAGCTGTTGAAGAACTGATGTTCAGCCTGTTTCAAAGACCTCTGCATCCGGAGCTTTTCCAGATTTATGCCAACCGTCACATAAAAACCGAAAAGTACGAGGTGATTATCTGGATTACCGGATGCACTCATGTCGTCAGCGTCTTTGCCGGCGATATCTGTCTTGTTGAGGTCGTAAGCGCACCCGGCCAGATGCTGCCCTCTCGAGGTTTGATTGAGCGTTTTCAGTTCCGAGGCCAACGGACCCATAAATGCACTTTGAGCCGAGGTGTAAATTATATGACCGATTTTCAGGTCGAGAAGATGAGTCCGAATTTGTATCGACAGAGCCATAGCGACCTTGAGCGTTTCGCGCGAAATAGGGGCGTGTTCGTAAAATTCCCGGAGCGGGAAACCGGAAAGCTCCAGCCGTTTTGCTATGTTGATTTTGAGGCCAGACAAACTGAATTGCACATCCACACGTTCGCCGCTTATCCTGACCAGGTAACAATGATTAAGACCCAGTCTTTGTTCGATTTTTCAACAACGTGAGATTCAGCCCTGTTTAGCTACTCCTTTTGATGTTTGGTCTATCATATCCATACGGGGATTTTTTTTCAGCAACTCCTGTATCGGCTTAAAGGTTTTTAGAATTGCCTGATAGTCCGGGTCGTCTTTTGAGGTGAAGACGGCTTTTCCGCAGGCCTGGGTCCCTCCGGCGGACTTGGCCAGAGGGGAAAGCAGGAAGTTATTGTTCTCTATGTTGGTTATGCGCGTGTAAATCTTGCGGGGGATTTTTCCGTCCTCGTGGCAGGAAGCGCAGCGCCGCGCGGTTACATCTTTTAGTACCGGCTCAAGGTCTTTCGGCAGTATCTGTCTGCAGCCCTTCAGGCTGTAATGGTTGGATGAGGAGGTTCCATAGTACGGCACATCGAGGTCGATCCAGGCGAAAACTCTGCGCTGAGAGGCCGGGTCGACTTTCAGTCGCGGCTTGCCGCTTGTATCGGGATGTCCATTTAGAACGATGTCGGCGAGCTTGCTGGCCGGGGACCCCCAATGCCGTGGGGTGATTTGCAGGATGTTCGCCTCCATACCGTTAAACGTTGGAATCCATTTCGTATATGGATTCTGGCCTGGCCTGCCCTGGCGTGCCAGAAATTCGTATGAGACGTTGAAGAAGTCTGTTTTGTCCGGGCTCAGATCAATGCCGCCTGCTGTGTGCCTGGCGTTATGACATGTTAGGCAGTACTTATCCAGAACCGGCTGAACGATATGCGCATAACTAAATCCCCTCACACCCCATTCCGGTTTTTCGAGTTCCTGCGCCGGGCGCATGGCCGCTATCGGGCGTTTCGTATTGCGGGGAACCACAGAGTTTCGGTCGGCGTGACAGCCTACACAACTCTGCTGCTCACCGGGCATCAGGTGTGTAAACGATCGCATCCTCTGCAGTGCACGCCCGTTTTCATCAATGGCCATAAAGTAGATTGGCAGACCCGCTGGGACTTTGAAGTGGGCAGAGCCGTCATCTTCCACCTTCGCATATCCCCATACCTTCTTGGGCGCGTAGGTTGCGCCGCAGGAAACGACGGGAAACTGGAAGCCGAACGCCCTCAATTCCTTCGAGGCCAACTGACTTTTTTCCACTTCCTGTACGACGGCAATTTTCTTAATCTCGCCGCGTTTGATATGCGGTTCGAGTCCGTTATAGACATCATGTAAAACAAGCGTTGCCCAGTTACCGGCCTGTTTCTTAAGATTCGACGGTCTGACGAGAGGACGGTTTCTTGATTTGACAGGCCTGGCGGTATAGAAGCCGAAGGGGCCATCTTTGTTCAGCAGCGTTACCTGCTCTGTGCCTTTATAGTCCCGGAGTAGAATCGTCCCATCCCGAGAGACCAGGTAATATTTGTCATCTATCGGAAAAGGACTTTCGTATGGTCCCCTGATGTGGTTGCCGGCACCTTTATTCACTTGGCCAATGTTTATTTCGGGCGTGAGATTTCTGATGGCCTCTTGAGCGTTGGCGCCCCTGGATGGATCGATTATCCCTATTGCGCCGCGGCATGGCCCGTTATGCGCGGTCAGTACGCAAAGTACTTTACCCGTACCCGGTATTTCCCTGGCCTCCATAAATGTGGCCGGACTGAGCACGCGGTTGCCGAAGAATCCGGCCAGGCACGTTCCATCCTGGTTGATAGTCCAGAGTGACTGTATCGGTATTGCCGGACGGTCCACATACTCCCATCGGCTGTAGATGATTCGCCCATCCTCCATTACCGATGGCGAAAAATCGTTTAGATAGTTTGCCGAGAGTCGAACGACATTGCTGCCGTCGCGATCGCAGCGGTAAAGAATTGGAGAGGTAGTTACCCAGCAATAGGCGAAGGCAGGCTTTCGGTCGGACAAAAAGGCGATGCTCCCGTCGGGCAACCAACATGCGTTCAAGTTGTTTGATTCGTGGTCAGAGATTTGTTTCAGGTCGGAGCCGTCGAGATTGACCGTGTAAATCTGGAACTTGTCCAGCATGGTTTTTCTCCAGCTGAACAGCACGACTTTGCCGTCGAAGGAGAGATTGCAGTCGAGAACAATTCCCTTAGGTGAATCGATGAGCAGCTTAAGTTCGCCGGTGCCTTTGTTCAGGGTGTACAGGTACAATCCGCCGCCCGGCTGGAGTCCTTCCGCGTGGTAGGTATAGACATGCGTTGGATTGATTGGATGTCGTTTTATCACCACAATCTGCTTGAAACCGAGGTCACCGTTGGCAAGCCGTGCGCCCAAATTAGACTTCGATTCGACAGCGTTACATATAGGGGCAAAAGCCAGAACACAAAAGAGCAGAATGCTTCTGGTTTTTCGTATCATATCCATATTCTCCTTCAAGAATTTTACATGTTCGATGGCGTGAAATAAGGCGTTTTTTCAAGTGCCGAGGTTTTTCATTTAGCTGCTCTGCATCTGGACGTTTTGCTTCAAGACCTCCAGCTTCCCGTGAATTTCCTCAGACATTTTGCTGTTCGGAAAATCTGTGATAATCTGTTGGCCGACGTCGAGTGCGCTGGTCCACCGCTTTTCAGCAACGGCAATGGAAAATTGCACGCCGAGGTTATGCAGCTTTGTCCGGAAGACGTCCCTGGCTGCTTCCTGCAGGGCCAATCCTTCGTTGGGCGTAAGATAGAGGTCAAGCTCTTTTAGAATCTCCAGGCTGCGGTCGGTTTCTTGCTGCTTTACGGCATCGTCCCAGGCGGCGAGCAGTATCTTTTTGCGCTCCTGCTTTTTATCGAGCAGAATTTGTCGCATTGACTTTGCCCGTTCGAAATCCGGATAGGCTTTAATCAGTCCTTCAATCTGGGCACTTGCCCTGACCCACTGACAGTCATTGAGCAGCTTTCCTATATGCGCTATGAGCTGATTCATCAGTTCCTGGTTGTTCACAGTATGGTATTTTTCCGCCTGTGCTCTTAGCTCTTCAGCCAGCTCCTGATATTCGGGGCATTTGGCAATTTCATCAATTATTTCCTGGGCGGCATTGAAATCCTGCTGCTGGAGCTTCTCGAAAACGGCATCCCGCAGAGATTGTCTGTCCGCATCGCGAAACGCAATCGCCTTTGCCGTTTCGCTGACACGGGTAAAGTGATTGATTTGCGTCAGCCCTGTATGGATCTTTTCCAGAGATCCGGCAACTTCTTCAAGCTTTGTGCTGTTGTCTCGAAGCATTTCAAGTATCTTAAATAACTTAGAGAGCATTGCCAGAAGGGCACTGATGAACACCAGACCACCAAGCATCAATACGAGCTGACGCAGCAGGTTCGTTTCGGTTACCTGGAAGATGTTAGTATAAATCGTAAGCAGAGCCACAATTGCTAATGCAACACAAATAATGACAATGTGCCATTTGAATCGCTGTAGGAAGCTGTCTTTCTCCGAGTTCATAATCTTGCTCTCGTGAAAAAAAAATGGTCTTCTCACAACCTATATCCAAGATACTATAATATACAAAAATCCCCCGCTTTTGTCAATAAATAATCGAAAGACAATAACTCAAAAATATTATAGTTTTGCCGAAAACAGGGCAATCAGCCGAGTGATGAATCCGAACGCGTAAGGCGTTAAACCGCTACACCTTTTTCAAAACGTAATACTTCGGCTTCATACCTCTCGGCTTCATACCTATGATTGTGTAATCGCCACTTTTCCATTCAAAAAAAACATACGGTGTCAAAATACTGGTTTTGTGAGAAAAATACCCTTCCCTGGCAACTCGGAATATTTTCGAAGCTTTCGAGAAGACTAAAAACCTCAATAACCACCTAAAAAGCAGCTTTTCCAAGCCTTAGACAAACAAGAAAAATTTTTAAATTTTTTTCAAAATATACTTGTCAAGTTGTAGTGAATAGTACATAATGTATTAAGAGTATTAATACAATTGTCTCGTTAGTGCGTTTGTAGAACTCGAAAAAAGCTCTGGTAGAAAAGGAAAATAGTACCAATGGCCTTGTGGATACAAATACTGCCCGGTTCGAGCGAGCCTATTTATGTTCAGGTTGCTGAACAGATAAGCAAGGCCATCGCCAGGGGTGAGCTGGCAAGCGGCGATAAACTGCCAGCGGTCAGAAAACTTGCGGCAGAGCTGGTGATTAATCCCAATACCGTTGCCAGGGCTTACAGCCGGTTAGAACAGGCCGGCTTGGTTACGACAAAAACCGGCTCCGGCACATTCGTTGCTGACCCGAAGCTGCGCAGAACTGACGCCGCAGATATCAATATGCTCACCGAGAGAATGGATACCCTCATCACCAGGGGCCTGAACCTGGGTCTCGAAGCTCAGGATTTAATCTCACTGTTCGAAAAGAGACTGGCGAAATTCGGTAACAAATCAAAGAAGCAGGAAGACAGGAAGAAGAGAAATGAATGAGATAGTATTGGAAACAGAGAGCCTTACCAAATATTACGGCAGCACCCTTGCGGTTGACCACATCGATTTGAAGATACCACGCGGCTGCATCTGCGGATTTGTGGGGCGAAACGGGGCGGGAAAAACCACCGCCATCAAGTTAATGTTAGGCTTATTAAACCCCACCGCTGGCTCATCAAGATTATTAGGCTGTGATTCGTCGGCGCTAACCTCTGCGATTCGTCAGCGCATAGGTTATGTAACGGAAGGTCATCGGCTGTTTCGCTGGATGACTATCGCCGGATTAGAGAAATTTCAGCGGTCGTTTTTCCCGAAGCAGTGGGACGACAAGTTCTTCGCCGATATGATTGAATACCTCAACCTGCCAAAAAAGAAAAAGATAAAGCACCTCTCAAACGGCCAGCGAGCGCAGGTCTCGTTGGCTCTTGCCCTGGCTCCGAATCCGGAGCTGCTGATAATGGATGACCCGACCCTTGGGCTTGATGCCGCGATCAGACGCCAGTTCTTAGAGGGTATGATTGAGCTTATTATGCGCCAGGGCAGGACGGTTCTTTTCTCCAGCCATATCCTCGGCGACGTCGAAAGGGTCTCCGACAGGATAGTCGTTATTGACAAAGGGGTATTAAGAGCAAACTGCTCCCTTGAGCAGTTCCAAAAAGCGATTAAAAAAGTAATATTGAGCTTTGCCGATTCTGCTCCCGATGATGTTAATATCGATGGGCTTCTGCACTGCAAACGCAGCGAAAAACAGCTTGAACTGACGCTGGTCGGCACCGATGATGAAAAAATCAGCGAATGGGCAAAGTCAGCCGGTGCGGAAAATTACCACATCGTCAAAATGAATCTGGAAGACCAGTTCATCGAATTTACCGCCCCGGCCAATCATAG
>JADFJC010000166.1 GCA_022566315.1 Planctomycetota bacterium | reverse complement strand
GCTTCGCCGCCCACTGCTTTTCCAATTTGCTCACGAGGTTTTACTCCTCTTTTGATTGGAACTGTGTTCCCCGCCAGACCGAGGGCAAAAAGACAAATCCCTCCCTCAATCTGTTCGACAACCTTCGTTGTATATGCAGGATAATCAGCCGATATCGTCGTACTCAAATACGGATATATACAAACAGGATGGCAGCCGAAATTAACAAGTGAGCCGACAATTCCACCTTCCATATCTTCTACTCTGAGCACACAAACCTCAGGGTCAATAGGCCCGAAATCCAATTCCGCCTCCTCATCTGGCAGAGTGAATGTTACTTTTACGTTACCTTCGGCGTCTGTCTCTATTTTCTTAGTTGCAGTAACTTCCGGCGGAAGGGTAAACGCCATTTTTACAGAACCATCATTATTTCTTGGCCTTCGATTATATAATATTTCGGGAATTTGCCCTTTTGCTGCACCTATCTTTACCTCCTGCATATTTTTATGAGCAATAAGTACCGCCCCTGCCATCTTTCTTATCAGCGTCTGAAGATAGAATTGGTCAATCTCCGAAGCTGGAACCTCCTTCTCCGGCCTAAGCTTGGTTCTGGTAAAAACTTCCGGCCCGGAGTGAGTGTGGGTGGCGCAGATAAGAATGTTCTGTTCTGGAATGCCGATTTTGTCTTTGATAATCTTACGTATCGGATTAGTAATCTCTTCCAAAGGCACATACAACAGGTCGGCAGAGACGATTACTATGGTAGTGCTTCCGTCATTAAGAACCAGCGATTTGGCATACAGTTCCTCGATTATGTCGTCACTCGGCTTACCGTAGGAGCCGATAAGTGGAATCCCTAATGGGGGAGTGATATTTACCTTCGCACACCCTCCTTTGAGCACAGCCTGAGAAGCAGGGCAGAAGATATGGAGGATTAACAAAACAACCGAAACTGTCATAATTACTCGTGATACAATGTACCGTCTCATAGCTACAAATCCTCGTACTTGGTTACGGCAGCGTATTCTAACGCAGTCTCCGGCCGGATGCCAGTCTAATCGCCCGTTCAGAATTACACTCTAATGAAGAAACCTTGTAGGGTAGGGCTTGCCCCACCCTGCCAAACTCGGTTTACATGTGGTGATAGCAGGCAAGTATAAAAGCAGCGCTATCAGGGATTGTTATCCTCCAGCCAATGCAAAGCCATAATTGCAAAGTCGGAAAAATCGACTTTGCAGTCGCCGTTTATGTCACCGGCAACGATAGTTTCACAAACCGGCTTGCCGAAGTAAGATTTACCGGCCTCGGCCGTGCCGCCATAGGCTCCTATATTAACAATGCCGCCGTTCGGAAACGGCTCGTGACCAATGGGACTCATTGGATTTCCTGTGTCAATACAGGGACTTGTCACTTCATCTTTAATCCATGTTTTAGTATTTGGGTCATATCTACCTGCTTGGGATTTAAGGTGGTAATCTCCATTGTTTGGGTCTGCGAATAGCGGATCTTCATCAAAGTTTCCTTCTCCAGGATAGTCGCCTTGAACATTGCTATAAGTTATCACAACTGTCCCTCTTTCGACGGATATTTCCTCCGGCGTATCGCCCCAAAGAATGCAGTTGGTCAAAACCGGGCTGCCGTCCCTGCAGTGTATTTCGCCGCCGTATTCTGCCACGTTTCCGCTGAATGTGCAGTTCATTACTACTGGGCTGCCCTTGTAATGGGATATCGCGCTGCCAATCCCAGCAAAGTTCTTAGTAAACATGCATTGGAGCAATGTTGGGCTGCTATTATTATTGTGCATACCGCCCCCGTAACCAGACGAGTTCCCCTCCAGGATACAATTGCTGAGCACTGGGTTGCTACGATTATTGTACATCCCGCCCCCATGATAAGTCGCTGAGTTGTCGCTAAATATACAGTTGGTTAATTCCACGTTGGACTGTTCGTTCCGCATCCCGCCACCAGTCTCTGCCGAGTTGTCGCTGAACGTGCAGTTGACCAGTGTGGAACCTCTGTCCATGGAATTGTACATACCACCACCGAGGGGTGCAGAGTTCCCCGTGAATGCGCAGTTGATTAAGGTTAAACTGCCGGATAAGTTCCATATACCACCCCCACGAGGTGCGGAGTTACTGCTGAACGTGCAGTTGCTGATCGTCGAACTACTCGCAGAAGATAATATCGCGCCACCACCATCTCCCCAATTTTGGGTGAAAGTGCAGTTTATCACGGTTGGGCTTCCGCCGACCATGCCCCCGCCGCCGTTATACGGGGGTGAACCATTGGCATGTCCGCCCGTGATGGTGAAACCATCCAATACAGCACTGGCACTCGCGCCGACGCCGTTCACAACATGGAAACTGTTCTCGGCCCGACTGGGTTCGTGCGGTAAGTCACAAGGGTCAGCAACTTCCACATCATCCCCGTTCAAATCACCGCTGAGGATGGTCTCATAGACTCCAACATCTCGGGCATTGGGATATGGCTCGTCTAAGCCGGCGTAGCCACCTTTGAGTGTAACGCCATTGATGAGTTGAAAACTCTTTGTGCGGTCACCGGACGCTACTATGCGGGCTATCCGTCCAATTAAGAATTGCTTGTCGGGCTGGTATATACCCTTTGCAACGCGGATTTCGTCGCCGTACACTGCATCAGCCAAAGCGTTTTGAATGCACGGGTAGGCATCGGCCCAGATTGAGCCATCATTTGCACCGGCGGCATCATCATCAACGTAGATGATTGTTCCCACAGCAGCCGTGCACAGCATCGCCGGTAGTAATACTGATATAGCCAGAAAGGTTGTTCCTTTGGTTATTCGCATAGTCGCCGCTTCCTTTCAGAAACTAATATACCAAATTAACGTCATAAAAGCAAGAAATATGAGACTTTTCTGGAATTTGCTTGACGGCCAACCTCGGCTATTGCAGGAAATTTTAATTGCACATCAATCCATAAAATATTATAAAAGATAATTGAAAATAGAAGGCTTTTATAAATGAAAGGGGTTGGAAATGGATAGGAACGATTTAACAAGGCGGCAATTCATAGCTGCAGCATCGGCAGGCTCGCTCGCTGCGGTTGCCTCAGGGACCATTCCTGCCTATGGAAACATAACTAAAAAAGCCGGCAAGCTGGCAATACTCGGCGGTAAACCCGTCAGAAAAAACAAGAGCTGGCCTCGCTGGCCGTACTGGGATGAAAACGTCGTAAACTCGATAGTGAAAACCACAAAAAGTAGAATATGGTGCAGAATCCAGTCCAAGTCAGGTACTGTGCCCACATTTGAAAAGAAGTTTGCCGAGTTGATAGGGACGAAGTACTGCGTGGCCACCGGCTCCGGAACCCAGGCATTACACACTTGTGTGGAGGCACTTGGAATTGATGCCGGAGACGAAGTTATCACCTCACCCTATACCGACCCGGGGACCATCGCTTCCATTTTATCTGCCAGGGTACTGCCTGTCCTGGCTGACTTGGACCGCGAATCTTATCAGCTTGACCCCGACGACGTAGAACGGAGGATTACCGAAAATACCAAAGCGATTATGCCCGTGCACATGATGGGCCAGCCCTGCAATATGGACAGAATTATGGCCATTGCCAAAAAGCACAATTTGAAAGTGATAGAAGATGCTGCGCAGGCACACTTGGCCGAGTATAAGGGTAAGAAGTTAGGAACCATTGGCGATCTCGGGTGTTTCAGCTTTCAATCGAGCAAGACAATTGCCTGCGGAGAAGGCGGTGCAGTCATAGGAAACGATGAAGAGCTTATGGACAAATGTTACACCGTCCATAATCACGGCACATCCCGCCGGGGGCGCACTGAAGTAGCGGGACCGAAATACCGGATGAACGAGTTCGAAGCGGCTGTTTTACTGGGCCAGTGGGGTGGTATAGAGGAACGCTTCGCCCGCCGCAATGAAAACGCTGCCCATCTGACCTCCAGGCTCAAAGATGTCCCTGGCATATTTCCCCAAAAATTGTATGAAGGTACCGCCAGCGGATCTTTTTACATCTATGCCATGACGTATCGAAAAGAATACTTCAACAATGCAGATCGCAACAAGTTTCTCAAGGCCCTCAGTGCCGAAGGTGTCAGTCTCGGTGCATATATAGGGCAGGGATTACATAAGGAACCGTGGGTAGAGCATATATTGAGCTCAAAGGTTTATAAGAAGATGTATTCCAAAAAGAGACTGCGGGAATACCGCGAGCAGAACAGATGTCCCAACTGCGATAAGGTTTGCCGGGAGATGGTCATGGTTTGGGCGTCAGGCCCTCTGCTCGGCACCAAAAAGGATATGGACGATATCGCCGATGCCATCCTGAAAGTCTATGAGAACAGAGATAAATTGAGTTCGATATAACCAGGAGGTACTTATGGACTACACTTGTCATGATATTGCACAAATGATTGACCACTCGCTGCTGCGACCTGAGCTGACCGAGGAAGATGTTCGCAAAGGTTGTCAGATTGCAAAGAAGTATAAGGTTGCCACGGTCTGCTGCCGTCCTTCTGAAGTTACATTAGTCAAACAGTTACTTCAGGATTCAGATGTCAAGACAATCACTGTTGTCGGCTTTCCGCACGGCTATAACAAGACCGAGACGAAAGTCTTCGAAGCCGAGCAGGCCATCAAAGACGGCGCGGTCGAGTTGGATATGGTGATTAATATCGGCAGATTTCGCAGCGGTAACTACGACTACGTCAGGAAGGACATCCAGGCGGTTGTTGAGGTGGCCCACCGTCATAGCGTAATGGTCAAGGTGATTTTCGAGAATTACTACCTTACCGATGAGCAAAAGAAGGTTGCCTGTCGGCTCTCAGAAGAAGCCGGGGCCGATTTTGTCAAGACCTCCACAGGTTTCGCAGACGGCGGTGCAACGCTGGAAGACCTGCGACTTATGCGAGAAAACGTCTCAGAAAAGGTGCAGGTAAAGGCTGCCGGTGGTGTACGCGACCTGGAGATGGCCTTAAAGGCCAGGGAAATCGGCTGTACGAGATTTGGAGCAACGAGGACGGAAACTATTATGGAGCAATGCTATAAGAGGACAGAAGACAGAGGACAGAAGACAGAGGACAGATAATCTGACTTCTGACTTCTGACTTCTGACTTCTGACTTCTGATTTCTGATTTTAATGAGGTAGAAATAATGAAGAATAAATATTATCCAAACTTGTTCAGTCCCATTCAGATAGGCAGTATGCTCGTGCCAAATCGGATTGCGATGGTGCCGACAGACATAAGTTCAGCCAATGCGGATGGCTCTGTGAATCCAAGGGTAATCACCTATTATGAGGAGATCGCCAAGGGAGGTTGTGGGTTCATCATTGTTGGCGCGACCACGCCTGATAAGATAACGGGAAAGCCGACTGTAACTTGTCTTGCCGCGGACGAAGACCCTTTGATTCCGGGGCTTGCTCACCTTGCTGAGGCGATGCATCGTCACGGGGCGAAATGCGCCGTCCAGATTCAGCATCCGGGTCGCCAGGCGGCCTGGCCCCGAAAAAACCTGATGTCCGCCAGTGATCATGTGCTGGATGTCCCTGGCTCTGCCGGCCATGAGGTCATATATGCCGAGAGCATCACACAAGGCAAATCGGTACGTGCTATGACAGTCGAGGAAATATACGACCTGATTGAGAAGTTCGGCGAAGCTGCATGGCGGGTGCAGCAGGCGGGTTTTGATTCCGTGGAGCTTCATGCCGCCCATGGCTACCTGATCGCACAATTTATGAGCCCATTTGTGAACAAGCGAAATGACCGCTTCGGCGGGAGCTTTATCAACAGGATGCGCTTCACGATGGAGATTATTGACCGGATTCAAATGAAATGCGGAAAAGCCTTTCCTCTGGGTATTCGCTATTCGGGCGATGAATGGATAGAAGGAGGACGGACACTCGATGAAACCGTTAGGGTCGCCAGGCTTATGGAAGAAATGGGTTTGGCCTACGTTGATATCAGTGCAGGGATTTTTGAGTCGCCCGCAGCAGTAATGGACCCGATGTATTATCCCGAAGGATGGAATACGTACACGGCCCAGGAGGTTAAGAAACACGTCAAGATTTCCGTCATCACCAGCCATTCTTTGAGGAATCCGGATTACTGTGAGAAGATATTGGCCCAGGGCAAGGCCGATATGGTCGGGATGTGTCGGCAACTGATAGCTGATCCCTACTGGGCAAACAAGGCCGGCACCGGCAAAAAGCAGGAGATACGACGGTGCATTTCCTGCCTTGTTGGCTGCTGGCAGGAATCGCTGATGATTAGGCGTGACATGCGATGTGCGATTAACCCGGCTATTGGTGATGAGCGGTTCATACATTTGCAGCCTGCTAAGAAATCCTGTAAAGTTGCGGTCATAGGGGGCGGACCTGCCGGCATGGAAGCAGCCCGCATCTGTGCTTTGCGTGGACACAATGTCACGATTTTTGAGAAAAGCGGAGAGTTGGGTGGTGCAATGCTGTATTGTTGCACGGTGCCGGGAAAGAACAAAATGCGGTGGTACGCCGATTGGCTCAGGCAGCAGATAGATAAACTCGGTATCGAAGTGAAATATCGTACTGAGCCAAAGGTTAAGGACCTGAAGGGATTCGACGTTGTTTTGCTCGCAGCAGGAGGCAGGGTTACAAAGCCAAACATTCCTGGAATCGACCTGCCTTTTGTCACCACTCTAAAAAACGTTCTGCGGTGCAAGAATACGAAGTGTGAGTACTATCCATCTATAAATAAGGCAGAGCCGGTCAAATGTGGTGATAACGTGTTAA
>JADFJC010000165.1 GCA_022566315.1 Planctomycetota bacterium | reverse complement strand
GTATATCGAGTACGAACGCAAAAACATATTAGCCAGCGTATTGCTATCGATATGCAACGAGACGAACAGGCTCAAGGCCGTTTGCAAACAACACAGATACTTCATAATGTGAGGAATGGAATAGCGTATTCCCGGTAACTATGCTACAGTCTCTTAAAAAGGGGCCTATACCAAATCATTCGGTACAGGCCCCGAATTGATGCAAAATCATCGGCTACCGACTTGGCCTCGTATATGCCGATTACGGCCTACTCCGGCCACAGTCGCTTCTCAAGCCACACATCCACCAGGACAATAGTAATAGTCCTGAAGTCAACCTTCCCATCCTCGGAAAGGACGATAACTTACTCTCCGGGAACGCCGCTGACTTCCACGTTGTCAATCGCCCACCAATAGTCGTTCCCATCGCCCTGAAAATGGAAGGCGAAGACAACCTGGCTTTGGCCCGCCGCTATATCACTGACGTCGAAGA
The DNA here is from genome assembly GCA_022566315.1 of Planctomycetota bacterium. Classification (GTDB taxonomy): domain Bacteria; phylum Planctomycetota; class Phycisphaerae; order Sedimentisphaerales; family Anaerobacaceae; genus NIOZ-UU13. Next base: position 6,344 of record JADFJC010000165.1, on the reverse strand, counting down.
TCCGCTCGGCATAGAAAGGTTCTTCACCACTGTCCCACAAACCGCCACCGTTATAGTCGAAAATCGGGGTAACCTCAAACGTGTTTCCGCCATCCAGACTAATGAGCACTTCCTGAACCTCAGTGCCGCCGTATACTACCGTTTCGGAATTGTAGTGCAGGAAGACTTCGGTCATACCGGACAGGTCGAGCGTCGGAGTCATCAGCCATTCGTCCTCAGCCGGATCAGGGTCGGCGTCGGATTCTATAATCGCGAAATCGGGGGTCGCGCCCGGATGGGGCCCAAGTCGATTCACGCCCCTCTCCTGGACGGTGCCCGGCACGTACCGCCCACCCTTGTCCGTGGTGTGCCATGTTTCGGTTCCGGTATTGCCCTGACCGGAGAAGACTTCCATCTGACCCAATCCGTTGGAGAAGTCTTCCGAGAAAACGGTTATGGGGCCGCCTTGCGGGGCCGCCACGTCATCGACCAGAACATTGTCGATGGCAATATACCAGTCATCATTAGGCTCGAAATGGCGGATGCGGAGCCGCACGTCGCCCTGGTTAGCCGCGTACGGGGTCAAATCAACGTCGAGTTGACCGTAGTAGCCGTCCGTGTTGGTGTTGTCCGGCAGTCGCGTGGTGGCGCTGTTGCTGCTTATGCGACCCGGTGCCACACGGCTGAACACATTAGTCCAGGTGCTGCCGCCATCAATACTGACGTCCACATCGAAAATGGCCGCACCATTGTTGTTTAATTGTGCGGTCAAGTCCATGTGCAACCAGACTTTGTCAGCGCCGGCGGTGGAAAAGCTCGGAGTAATCACGTCATGGGATGCGCCGCTGTCGGTCGGGTTTGAGCCGCCGCCTTTATCCGAGTCCGATATGAGGAAATTGCCCGTAGAGGCCGACCCATTCAGTGTGGCCGGGTTGACCCGCCCACCGGGATTCGTAATTGTCCAGGTTGTGCCGGTCTCCGTTACCGCAGGCGTGTCGAGGATTGTCCACCCTGCGGCGGTCAAACCGGCGTCGTCGGCGTAGCCCTCGAAATCATCGAACAGGAAGACGACGGGCTTGGAACGATACAGCCGAATACCGTCAAAGTACAATGTACCACTGGCACCATTGCCGTCAATCCCGATACCCAGCGTCGTAACACTCTGCAGGTCCACGCCGAACGATGCAAGCTCAATATTCCATGCTTGCCACTCTGCTAACGCTAAGTTACCGGCATCACCTTCATAGACAACCTTAGAGCCGTTGACCTTCACATACAACTGCCCGGTGTTCCCCGCAGTGCCGTGGAAGTACAGCGTCAATGTCTGAACGCCGGCTGCAGTCCAATCCTGTGGAACAGCAAAAGTGCGTTCGCCTTCTGAATATGTTGCGCCGCCGGTGTTGCCGTAGAAAAACGGCATTGACTGATCGCCGTCGTGAACAATCGCAGTCTCAACAAAATGCTCTCCCTGGTTCCAATCCGGACTAGGATAACCTGCTGTGGCGCCGTTTGCCGGGACGCCGTATCCATCTACCCACGCGGCCCATATCTCGTTGGGCGAATAGTCATTGTAGTCCTCGAAATCGTCCACGATAAAATGGTCGGTTGTCGTAAAGCTCCAGAGATCGCCTTCCCAGGTAACTGGGGTCTCGGCCTCATTGACCTCATTAATCTTCCAGTAGTAAGTCGTGTCTAAATCAAGGGACAAGGGACCATAGCTGGTCTCGGTCACGGTGGTAACGCCGGCAGTACTGTCTATCACAGCCTGCTCGTCAGAACTCAAGTACACATCGTGCTTATCCGCTTCTCTTCCCGCTCTGAAGCCGAGGGTTACATCCACAGCGACGTCTATTGCCCCGGAATCCGGGGAGGGATATTTTGCACGCACAGGTATATGCAAGAATCGCACCTCACTGAGACCATATTGGTCCAGGAGGCCTGCCCCCCAGTTGCTGTTAGCTGTGAGCCTGACGTACTTTGCCGTTGCACCTCCAAAAGCAACCGTGGTATTGTGTTCATAGTCGGGCGTGCCAGGCGCCTGGGCAAACTCATGAGTAGTACCCAATGTCGTATATATGGTGCCGTTGGTCGAATACTCGACAGTAACATCCTTGAGCCCAAAACCGAGAATAAACTCCATCGTTCCATTATGGTTCCATACCCACATCTGGTGCAGTTTGTAAACCTTGTCGAACTCATATTCGATCCAGGCCCCGTTCGGTTCATCGCCGCTAAGCCACATATCCATCTCTACTATCGAGTGAAGGTCGCTAACATCCAGTCCTGAGCCGTTGATGGTATTTTCAGGGCCCATACCTTCCTGGCTCGTGCTGGAAGCTGTGGCCGTTATGTTCTCGACGGGATAAGCAAACAGTTCGGTCGTAAAACTCCAGATATTGCCTTCGTATACCGTATAATCCGGCGGGCCATTGACCTCATCGACGCGCCAGTAATAAGTCGTGCCGAAATCAAGCCGTTGGGCAGGAGCATAGCTGTTGGCATCCTGAGCGATGCCGCCAATGCCGTCGTTGACGTCGTTGAAGCTCTCACTGAAGTAAACATTGTGCCCGTTGGTTGGCGGCACGTAAATTCCCGGCGTCCAGCCAAGGACTATCTCCCGTAGCGCATCTGTTGCTTCATCAGCAGGGTTTGGATTGGTGGCCTTTGGCGAACCGATAGCTGCTACCGTAGTGTTTAGTCCATTATACGTTACCAACACAGTCCCCACCCCACCGTAGGCGGTAATCTGACGCGCGGCGATAAAGCCATTGATTATCGTCGTCAGGTCACCTTTTAACACCAAAACACCTTCGCCGATATCTATCAGGCCGTTTTCTGACATCTCAAGGCCGATGCTGCCAACATTAAAGGTGCCGCCATGGAGGTACAGTTGCCCCGCAGCTCCGCTACTCGTCGGGATTATTAATTCTCCGGCGTTGACCGTACCGCCGGTCATAATCCAGGTTCCTTCACCACCGCCCCATCCAAGCTCTAACTCATTAACAACCGTTACAGTGCCGCCACTCATATAAAACGTGCCGTGGCTCCCGGGCCCGTCACCCCACCAAATCCAATCTCTTACATCAAGAGTTCCACCCGTCATAGTCATCATAGGCTCGCCAGCCATCTCACAAGCAAGGCCGAAAATCACTGCACTGATCCCATCCCGAATAACCGGGCCATTTGGGGCTGCTGCGGCTGGTACCTCGATAAAGACCTCGTCGGCGCTGGTAGGGACTGCATTGAATTCCCAGTTGGCCGGATTGCTCCAGAGGTTGTTGCTGCCAAGACCGGTCCACTGGATACTGGCGGCGTTACCGACAGAGCACAGCACCAAAACAAAAGAAACCAGATAAATCAATTTCTTAGACATAATAGTCCTCCTTCAAGAAATAGTTGAAATAACCGTGCCTTGGCTACACACCAAAACACTCGTTGTTTATGAGAATTGCCAATTTCCGATTGCCGATTTGGCTTTGAAAAAAGAAAATCTTAAGTTGAAACTCGCAAATCGGAAATCAAAATACTACCTCCTTCCTTAGTGTAATCCAAAATCCACAAAAACCTGATTATACGGACACAAACCACACCCAGTATATTTATACCAGATGAGCAACTCTCTCGTCAAGAGAAATCTTTCGAGCTATTCATACTTTTTTCAACGCCATCAAATAAAATGTCATTGCGAGCACCGCAGTAGAGCTTGTGCCCGCGAAGGCGGGTGAAGCAATCTCAATACTGTTTAGCCCCCAGTCCTGTGCTGGGGGGGGGCTTTGACTTTTAAGGTCTATTACCCTATTTTATCTAACCAAATACGGAAACTCCAAGGGGCGGAATACTTCTTTGAACCGACACTCTATCGTCCTACAGAAAATCCTGAGCAGGTTTATTAACAACAAAGTTGATATTTCGCTGATGGCCAGAAGAAATATTCTGTTTGCTTAAAACGCACGTTTTGGGGCGTATTCACTGTTTCTACAAAAAAGGGGGCGTTATAGAACTTTTGTTTGAAGTTTTTCTCCAAAAACAGATAGTCTGTGGCTAACTGATTATACCTTGACAGAACTTCGACACTTTAGAAGAGGTCAAGACAATGCAAGATACAATGGCCAACAAAAAAAAGCCATTAATTGCAATAGGCGATTTCACCACCGAGGTCAAGACAACGCAAGACGCTTCGTTCACCGAAAATGAACCACTAATTACATTAGACGATTGGGCTGCCCATAACGAGAAACGCTTAATGCGGAAGCTCTTAATCATGGTTATCGTGGTCAACTTGATAGTGCTGATAAGCATTATTCTATGGACTTAGGACTGCGGAGTATTTCGTGCTTCCTGCTCCTTTGCTATCCTGACAGTATCTTCAACTCTCGAACCTCTTTCCGTGTAGGTCTTAGCGCATTCGCGAAAGATTTTAGTCTCTGCAAGTGGCCGTCGCACTGAGGACAAAGCTACTCCCGCCTTGAGAGCTGTCATTATACCAACAGCCTCAGGATAGTTTTCTGCAATAAAGAGCTTGCCCGGCCCAAAAGGCAGTTTGCCAAGCTCATTTCTCATCCGGTTGCGGTTTTCTCGAACAGCGATTACCGGTATCCCTTGTTCCAGCGCGGCTAATGTCGGCAATCCAACACAACCATCCGGTATAACCAAACACGAAACATCCGCAGCAGTCAATACTCCCGGATGTGTAAAAATCATTTTGTCCGTTATAATTCGCGGGCTTCGGTGTAGCCCCTTCAAAACCGAATGTAGAAAACCGGTTGATATTGCTTCCGCAGACATACGCGGATCCACTACTCCCACGTTTAGATTCAAAACATCCATCGATTCCATCATAGGTGAATGGGCAGAAGGAACACCGAACAAAATCGATATGGCATGTGTTAACATCGCCTCCACGCCCCCCCAGGGATTAAGCATCTCACCATGGCTTCTGAAATACTTCATATGAAACTCTTTTGGAACATCTATCACGGTTGCTAAAGCTACCGCATCGTACATGCCTTTATGTCGGCGTAATACATCACACAGCCGCTCCAACCCCTCAACTTGTCCCACTGCACAACCCGAAGTTGAATATGCCGTTTGCATTCGGATTGGTGGATCCATCTCAATTACTATGGGTAAGTCCAGCCCCAGCGCAGCGCGAGCGGCAGAGGCAGCATTGATGGCAAAATCAGAAATTTGCTTTTCTTTGTGTTTATCCATCACTAACATTACACGATTGGCTCGAACTTTTTGCAAGCCAACCGTTCCCATCAATAGCTGCGCAATAACACTCCCTTCAACATATAATCCATTCTCCGGCAGTTCGTTAATGTCAGATGCATTTACTACATTTGGATGAGTTATCAGCGTATCACAAGCAGCAGCTAACAATCTTGCTGTAGGCCCGGCGTCCCCTGCGTGTCCGCCTATGTCAGCGCCAATTCCGGTTGGGATAATTAGGGCCGCGTTAAACTTGCCGCTGTTTTCAATCTCTCTTGAAACAAAATCAAATATAGATGTCGGCTGTGGAACAGCCAAATCGTTTATTCCTTCAAGAACACCCAGTTCACAGTGGTATCCTTCAGAATTGCTCTGCGTTACCGCAAATCGTACAGGGATTTGGTCACTGTCAAGATGCTTCTCAATAGCCTTCTCAAAGTACGAAAGCAGTGAACTACTGCCTTTTGCAGCAGGTACGTCAATCTCCCGTTCGGTCAATAACATCTAAATCCTCTCTATGAAATGTGTCCTGCATCCGTTTGCGCCGAACCATTCTTTTGTAATTTTCTCAGCGACTTCCTTATCAAACTCCTTGCACGAGAATATATTTATATAAACAGCCTCTAATAGTTCTAAGGTATGTATGACAATGGAACTGGTGAGAATAAACTGAACCGCCGATGAGCCTTTTGTATGAGGTGAGGTCTGCTTTTCTTCTTCCGGTACACCGACATCATCCCAGAAGTAACGCTCACATTTTCGCATTTTTATCGCTTTACATAGTTTCTCAAAATAACCATCCAAACTTTCCCGATTAAATGTAGACACATCACATCCATGCAAATCTATGATTAATTCAAAACCGTATGGTCTTACTTTTTTGTTCATTCTCTTTTTCTCTCTGCAATTAACCTTGTTTCTTAGTCATTTGCAACATGCTCCCCTAACGACATCCCTCGAAAAAAATCTCTTCGAAATTTCAAAAATATTTGAAAACGGTTTTGAAGAACAAGAAAGTGTTGAACAGTTACAAATTACATTATCTGGAGTACAAAGTAATTTAAGAAACGTATCCAGATTAAAAACTTTAACATATCAAATGTTTAACATAACCATTGGTATCGATCTAAACTCAAAAACAATTTTAACAGATA
>JADFJC010000164.1 GCA_022566315.1 Planctomycetota bacterium | reverse complement strand
TTCAGCGCGATCGGCGTGCCGCTCACGGCCAGTATCACGAGCAGCGGGAAGTGTCTCATCCCGACACTACCTGATGTGCACGCCGGCCAGCCTCGCGATCGCGCCGAGCGTCGTCTGGGCCGCGTTGAAGCCCAACCGGAAGCCGTCGTCCGAAAACGTCGAAACCGCCGCCGGCAGGGCGCGAATCGATGCACACCACATTGAGGAGGGACGAATCTTTGGGTAACTGGATGGAAGCACTCGCCCTCCATTACGACGCCGTCAGGCGACGCTACCCGGATGACACCCTGATGATCCTGTTCGACATAGACGGGACCATCGTGGATATGCGCTATCTCATAATGCGGGTGCTGCAGGATTACGACCTCGAGCATGGCACGGGGTATTTCCAGAGCCTGGATGTGGCAGGAATCACTGTGCATGAGAACGACGTGGGAACGCTGCTGGACGAGATCAAAGTGCCGTCCGAGACTCAGCCGGCTGTATTGAAGTGGTGGGCGGATAGGCGCTGGGGGACCCGGGCCATGATGGAATACCACACCCCCATGGACGGTGTTTTCGAGATAATCCGCTGGTTGGAGATGCAGCCCGGGTTGGTTATCGGCCTGAACACCGGCCGTCCAGAGTTCTTGCGGGCAGACACCCTGCGCTCGCTCAACCGAATAGGCGAAGAATGCGGAGTCGGCTTCGAGAGCAAGCTGCTGTACATGAACCCCGGTGGCTGGGAAGACGGAGTGCCGGCCTCGAAAGTGGCCGGCGTCCGAAAGTTCCAGCGGGACGGCTATCGTGTGATCGCGATGGTGGACAACGAGCCCGCGAACCTGGCGGCCGTGCATGAAATGGCGGGTTGCGAAGAGATTCTTCCGCTACATGCGCACACCATATTCGAATCTGAATGCGGCGAGTTGCCGGCTTGCTCGCCCAGTGGAAGCCACTATGTCCTGGCAGACCTGGCGCGTGAGGAAGACCTGCCGGAGGACATCCAATTTGTCTGGCATGGGATCAACGACGGCGCAAACCTGCGCCAATAAGAGTTTTACGCGATACCATAGCATTTCTCCTTTTTCATCTCACAAAGTTGGATTATCTCATGCGTTCTTCCCGCAACACTTCTTGTATTTCTTTCCGCTGCCGCAGGGGCACGGCTCATTGCGGCCTACCTTCGGCGTATCGAGTTTGATCTGCTTTACCTTCACCTCGCCCTGCGGCGCCTGGGCGGCCGCCCGCTGTTGCTCGGCCATCGCAAATTGACCGACCTCGTCGTGCGAGGTCTGGCTGACGTTCCACACATTCCTGGCCCTGGCGCCGGCTTCGAGACGAATCCTGAAAATGATACCCGCCACGCGGTCCTCGATAGTTTCGAGCATCTCCTCGAACATTCGTGAACCTTCACGTTTGTATTCGGTCTTGGGGTCTTTCTCAGCCCAGGAACGCATCCAGATGCTGTCTTTGAGATGGTCCATCGAATAGAGATGGTCCTTCCATGTGCTGTCGTAAACCTGGAGCAAAACATATTTTTCAAGGTCGCTAAGCTCGGCTCGCAAAAATTCTCTTGCCACTTCAGACAAGCTGTCTTTGAGTTCCGGGCCGTCGCCGGCGAGGCCCTCTTCGGTCAAAGAGGCCTGGAATCTTTCGTTGGCCCAGCTCACCAATTCGCGCCTGTTCAAGCTGGTAATTTTATCGTCCAGCTCCTGGTCTAATTTCCCATTGTTGAAGCTCTCACTTAATTCGAGCAGTTGTTTATGCAGACGGCGGGGTTTGGTGTTTTGTATTTGTTCAACAGAAAGGTTAGCGTTATATTTTTTGTTGGCCCAGTCGGCGAGCGCCTCGAATGCATATACGTTAGCACCCTGTGGGCCATAGACCATATTCATCGCAAATTCAACGGGATATTCAATCTCTCTTTGTTTGTATTTGGCTGCGGTTTTTTCCGCGAGCTGCTGACGGATTTGTGAGGCAGTGAGGTCAGTCAATTCTGCGATGTCTAATTTTATATCGAATTTAGCTCGTGCCCATTCGGTAAAGGTGTGGACGGGGAAATCATCCTTCAGGAATTCGACTAATTGTGAACAATCTTTTTTGTCGATTTGCTCGGCGGCGGCTGAGATTAACTGTTCTTCAATCTCTTCCGGAGATTGGTGTTTTATCTTGCCGGGGCTTAGATTGACCTGGAAGGAGCTCATAGCCCATTTGCACAACCCGGAGAGGTCCCAGGTTTGTGGGTTACCGTAGTCTTCCAAATATTCGCCCATAGAAAGCGATATATCATTGGCGGCGTTGTCCTTTGCCTGACGCTTTATTAATATTTCAATCTCTTCTACATTGCTATCGGAAATATCCGAGGGCTTCAAATCAGTACCGAAGTTGGTTCTTGCCCACTCGCTAATGCACTTAAAAGGGTAGTCTTTGCTAAGTCTCGTTTCACAATTTGTTGCGATAGTCGAATCAATCATTTCCTGGATGAGGTTTTTGAGACCCTTTCCAGCTAAGATTTCCCGTCTGCGAGAGTAAAAGATTTTCCGCTGGTAGTCCATTACCTCGTCGTATTCGAGTAGGCTCTTGCGCACCTCGAAGTTTCGCTCTTCAACTTTCTTTTGTGCCTTTTCGATGCCCTTGCTTATCCTCTTGTGGTAGATTGGCTGTCCCTCTTCCCAGCCGATCCAGGAAAGTGCCTTGACAGTCCACTCAGGTGCGAAAATTCGCATCAGGTCATCGTCGAAGCTCAGGAAGAACTGGCTGGAGCCGGCGTCACCTTGTCTGCCGCAACGGCCTCGAAGCTGATTATCGATTCTTCTGGCCTCGTGACGTTCGGTTCCGAGTACGTGCAGTCCCCCGATTTCAGCTACGCCCGGGCCGAGTACAATATCCGTACCCCTGCCGGCCATATTTGTTGCGATTGTTATATTGCCACGCATTTTACCGTCCCTGCCTTTGTGCTGGTAACCGGCTTTGGCAACAATGGTTGCTTCTCTTTCGTGGTACTTGGCATTGAGCACTTCGTGTTCGAGGCCGAATCTTTTCTTAAGAGCCGCCGAAAGTAATTCGTTTTTTTCTACGCTGACTGTGCCCACAAGGATAGGTCTGCCGGATGCGCTAATGTCATTTATCTCTTCAACTATCGCGTTATACTTTTCACGAATAGATTGATATATTGCGTCATCCATGTCATCTCTGATGCAGGGCTCGTTGGTGGGTATTACGACGACTTCGAGCTTGTAAATGTTCATAAGCTCTTCAGATTCGGTGGCGGCCGTGCCGGTCATTCCCGCTATCTGGTCGTAGAGTTTGAAGAAGTTCTGGAGTGTGATTGTGGCCAGTGTTTGAGTCTCTTCTTTTACGGTAACAGATTCTTTTGCCTCGACCGCCTGATGAAGCCCATCGGACCACTGTCGGCCGTGCATCAATCGGCCGGTAAATTCGTCAACAATAATTACCTTACCATCCATAACGACATAGTCTTTTTCTCGCTCGAAGGTAACGTGGGCCCGCAGGCTCTGCTCCAAAAGATGCGGCCATTCCATATTTGAGCCGGTGAAAAATGAACCTACACCGGCTATCTCCTGAGCTGCTCCTACTCCTTCATGTGTTAGGTGCACCGCTTTTCTGTCGTATTCAACTTCGTAATATTGCGTGGCCTCTGTTAGCTTAAACTGGGCGGTTTCGAGTTCGGCCTGGTTTTTCTCGATTGCCTTCTGGGCTTTTTCAATTCGCTCGTTGTCCTTACCTCTTTTTGCTTCTGCCAGCTCGCCCTGACCACTGGCTATGGCCCGCTCGGAAGAATCAATTTGTCTCTTGGTGCGGTCGTAGCTGCTCTGGAGGCTGAGCAGCTTTCTTGCCACCTGCTCTGCTTTTTTATATCTGGTAACATCATCAACAGCCGGGCCGGATATAATCAGCGGTGTCCTCGCTTCGTCAACCAGAATTGAATCAACCTCGTCGATTATGGCGTATTGCAGAGTTCCCTGTACCATTTGCTCGAGTGACGTTTTCATATTATCGCGAAGATAATCGAAGCCGAATTCGTTATTTGTGCCGTAATTTATATCGCAGGCATATTGGCTTTTGCGTTCTTCACCGGCTGTGTCCATGTCCGCCTGAATCGCACCTACGGTCATACCCAGGGCCTGATAGACCGGCCCCATCCATTCTGCGTCGCGCTTGGCTAAATAATCGTTGACAGTAACTAAATGAACCTTTCTTCCGGTCAGATGAACGAGGTATGCCGCCAATGTTGCTACTAAGGTTTTGCCTTCCCCCGTAGCCATTTCGGCGATTTTGCCTTCATAGAGGACATTGCCGCCGATAAGCTGAACGTCGAAATGGCGCATCTTGACATTTCGCCTCGCCGCTTCGCGAACAACTGCGAAGGCCTCGGGCAGAATATCCTCCGGCCTGGTCCCGGCTTGTATAGCGGACTTGAACTCGGCAGTCTTTGCCTTTAAGGCCTCGTCGTCGAGCTTTTTTGTTTGCTCTTCGAATTCGCCCGCCTCCAGGGCAATTACCGAATAGGCCTTTATCAGCCGCTCATTACGAGAACCAAAAACTTTTATGAGAATTTTGTTTATCTTCTCAAACATCAATTTAAAGTGTAAAGTGCCTAAAGTGTAAAGTGCCTAAAGTTGTAGAGTGCTTTTTAACTTTAGCTTACTTTTAGAAATTATTTGTTCGCTGCAGATGTAAAAATACCAAGTAATTCACCGCATTCTTCATATTCCCACTTAACTTTTTCCCAGGATAACCAATTTAGCTTTACAATTACTTCCAGTCAGTATTGTGTTTCACTGGTTTCACTTTCACAAATCTTAATCTTGTTTCTAAAATCGGCTTTGCTTCTGGCTCGATTTGCTTCTCGATAATTTGCACCGATGGAGGTTCCGGGCTTTGTCATCTGAGTTCTTATTACCTTTCCTTCGGGTGTGTTGGGCAAAGTTCTCGATAAACGGATTATGCGTACGCTGAACTCCCGTGTTCGTTTTTCAAGCTCTTTAGCAAATTCTTTATTATCCATAACTTTAGCTCACTTTAGTTCACTTTAGGCACTTTAGTTCACTTTAGCTCACTTTTATTATTTCACTCGTGTTAAGTACTCGCCGGTACGGGTATCGACGCGGATAACCTCGCCGACTTTAACAAAAGGCGGCACCTGCACGACCAGACCGGTTTCGAGCGTAGCAGGCTTATTTTGATTTGTCGCAGTAGCGCCCTTAATCTCAGGCGGCGTGTCGGTAATTTCCAAATCCACCGTGTTGGGCAGAGTAACTATAACGGGCTTACCCTGGTACATACTGACCTGTAGCTGAGTGTTCGGCTTAAGATACTTCTGCCCATCACCGAACGCATCATCATCGAGACTAATCTGGTCGTAGGTTGTAGTATCCATCAGGACATGTTCGCTTCCGGAAGAATAAAGATATTCGTATGTTCTCTTGTCCAGATACGCCTCTTCAACGTTCTCATCGGAACGCAAACGGACATTTTGAATTGAACCATCGGTCAGACTTTTGAGCTTTGTTTGATAGACCGCACCGCCTTTGCCCAATTTGACGTGCTGATAATCAACAATTGCGTACAATTTGCCGTCGATCTTAACGGTCTGACCTTTTTTCATCTCAGACGCTCTCATCTTTTACTCCTATACTTCGAATAGCTCGCGGCAGAGGACAGAAGACGGAAGACAGAAAAATCTGACATCTGGCTTCTGACATCTGGCTTCTGATTTCTGCTTACACATTTGTTTGCCTGAGAATACCCGTAGCTTACCCAATTGCCACCTCCAGACGGGTAATAAAGATTTCATCGTGAAGCCGTTCTTGCATCTCAGTTTCTGAGGCAGTTTCAAAAAACAATTCTATCGCTTCGATCAGGTTTTTCCTTGCCTCTTCCACAGAATCACCCTGACTTGCAATGTCAAGTTCCGGGCAAAGGGCGGTATATCCGTCACCTTCGTGTTCGATAATTGCGGTAAAAACACGCTGTTTTTTCATTTACGTTCCTTATCTTTGATTGTTGTGGTTGCTAATATTACATATTCGGCAGATTATTTTACTTCCGTTATGCTTTATATTCACGAGATAAGTATTGCAAAACTGCCACAGAATGTCAACAAAGGAAAAATACAATGTTTGTCCAGACGATTGTGGGACTTATTAAACGCCCAAATTATTGTGCTTATGCAGCTTGCTGAATTTCAAGCACTTGTGCCCTAATAATCAATCATCATTAAACACTTAAAGCGTCATCCTGAGCTTTCTTTTAGCATCGCCGCACGCAAGCCACAAGGCCTGTCGCGTCCTGGCTTCGCCAGGCGAGCCACGGCGGGAGCAGAGCGATTTACAAAAAGACCCCTGCTTATAGGAGGAGAAGGAGGAAAAAAGAAAGCAGGGGTACTTTAACGCATCCTTAATTATAGGGCTTTTCGTTAGCGAGGTCAAGAAAATTGCTGCTACTCTGCGAAATTATCTGAGGCGGCTGTGTCGTCCACCGGAATCAAATCTGGCCTTTTATGTGGTTACTCGATAACCTTCTCGCCCGCTTCACCGATGGTTTGAATGTCTTGGCCTAAGCCTTTGATTGTTGAGCAGCCAACAAACCAGAGCAACAGAGCAAACAGAACTATTACAAGAAGAATTTTCTTCGTCATTTATCGGCCTCCTAAAAGGGCTTTCTTAATTGTTTTTATTTTTCAATTGGTCGGGATAGTTATACCACAACTGTATGACTTAGTCGGCAAGCTCACGAATCCAGATATTGCGGAATCTCACCGGATTACCGTGGTCCTGCAGCGTAATCGGCAATTTGTCTCCATGCGGCACATTCTCAG
>JADFJC010000163.1 GCA_022566315.1 Planctomycetota bacterium | reverse complement strand
CTGGTAGTAATCGGCATCTCCGATGAAAAAGAACAAACCGTGCGCAAGTTCCGCGAGCTGAAAATCGAATACCACGTCGCTATTGATACCCAGGCACGAATGAAAAATGACCTGGGGGTCTTCGGAATCCCACATTGCATCATTGTCGAGCCGGACGGATACGTTGTGTGGGAAGGATTCCCTTTGCTGAAAGGTCACGAGCTCACTGAAGAAGTCGTTGAGAAAATACTGGAAGTCGGCAAAAAACGCCAACCGGTAACAGACAGCGGCTCATAAACCAGTTCGATGCTCGATACCAGATGCTCGATACTCGTAGAATCGAGGGTCGGGAATCGAGTATCGAGTATCATAGACGAGAATCTGAGTACTTCTATCAGGAAACGAGAAATGAAGCAAACTCTCCAAAAAACGGTGGTAATTGTTATGTTGGCTTTTCTTACCTGTATTGTCATGGCTACGCCTGCGACCGCCGCTGATTACCTCAGCCCATTAGACCTGGTAGCTAACAGTACGGGCAAGACCTTGTACATTGCCGAGGCGACAGCTAAGCAGGTGGTGGTCTTTGACATCGCATCAGGCAAAGTAAGAAAGACTATCTCACTGCGCGGCGAAGTCAGCGGTCTGGCTTTGGCTGCGGACGACTCCAAGCTCTACGTTACCGTCGCCACACCCAACGGCCAAGTGTTCGTCATAGATACGGAGAATTACAGGGTAACCGATAAGATCTCTGTTGGCCACACGCCGACTGCTCCTGTTGTTAGCCCCGACGGTAAAACACTCTACGTCTGCAATCGCTTCAATAACAACGTTTCGGTCATAGATATTGCCTCTGGTAAGGAAACGGCTAAGATCTCCGTACCGCGTGAGCCTGTCGCCGCTGCCATAACAGCCGACGGCAAATTCTTGTTTGTGGCCAACCACCTGCCCGCCGGCGCATCCGACGGTGATTACACCGCAGCGGAGGTCTCCGTTATCGATACTGCCTCGGACAAGGTCGTAGCCGGCATTCAGTTTCCCAACGGCAGTAGCGCTCTTCGCGATATCACAATATCGCCCGACCACAAACACGCCTATGTAACTCACATACTGGCTCGTTATCAGCTTCCGACAACGCAACTCGACCGCGGCTGGATGAATACCAACGCCCTGACCATCATTGATGTGCCGGGCAAAAAGATCCTGAACACCGTCCTGTTGGACGACGTTGACCTCGGTGCAGCCAATCCATGGGGCGTTACCTGCACTGCCGACGGCAAATATATCTGCGTAACTACCGCCGGCACCCATGAGCTAAGCGTTATTGACAGGGCCAAACTCCATGACAAACTCGCCCGAGCCGCAGCCGGCGAGAAGGTCTCCGACGCTTCCTCATCAGCAGAAGATGTTCCGAACGACCTTTCCTTCCTCGTCATGCTCAGAAGGAGGCTGAAACTTACCGGCAACGGCCCCCGCGGCCTGGTTCTAATAGGAACAAAAGCCTATGTCGCCGAGTATTTCACAGACAGCATAGGTGTTGTGGACATAAATCCCGATATCAGACCGAAAGCCAAATCCATCGCACTCGGGCCTAAGAAACCCATGACCGTAGTGCGTAAGGGCGAGATGTTTTTCCATGATGCCACTTTGTGCTTCCAGAAGTGGCAGAGCTGCTCGAGCTGCCACCCCAGCGAAGCGCGAGTTGATGGTTTCAACTGGGACCTTTTAAATGATGGCCTCGGCAATCCCAAGAACACAAAAAGCCTTCTTCTTGCCCATAAAACGCCACCCGCGATGGTCACAGGCAACCGCCCTGATGCCGAAACCGCCGTCAGAGCCGGTATCCGACACATTCAGTTCGCCGTCCGCCCGGAAGAGGATGCCGTGGCAATCGACGAATACCTCAAATCCTTGAAACCCGTTCCCAGCCCATATCTGGTCAGGGGCAGGCTGAGTAAACGTGCCAAACGCGGCAAGAAGCTTTTCAAGACCGCTGGATGCGCTTCCTGCCATACTCCAGGACTCTATACCGATCTGAAAAAATACGATCTGGGCAACGGTAGATGGCTGGATACCGGCAAATCCTTCGATACGCCGGGCCTGATTGAGCTGTGGCGAACCGCACCGTATCTGCACGACGGCCGAGCTGAAACGATTGTGGATGTGCTCAAAAAGCATAACCCCAACAACAAACACGGCAACACATCCGAGTTGACCGGAAAACAGATAAAGGACCTTGCCGAATTCATACTTTCGCTGTAAATGCAGGCAAACTTCAAGGAACAGACTATATGAGCAAAGACGACATATCCACAACTACTACCATAAGCAAGGAATTCTCACAGGGTCTAAGCTTGATTACTCTCAAAAGGCCCTCTGTGACCGAATACTTCATAACCGTTGTTCCCACTCCGGGCCGGCACGAAACGGCCATGTTCGCAGAAGTCGCCGATATCCTCCGGCGAAACGATGCTCAGATTATCTCCCAGGACATCTTTACATCTCTTGACGGCGATAGATCCACAATGCAGACAATCCGGGACACCATTGGGCCTTTGCAGTGGCCCATCACCTGCATTGACTCTGCAAGTGCAAGCAGTTTCGCAGGAACCCAGATCTGGGCCGTCTCAGGCATTGACGTGCAACGTCTCATGCTCTACGGCACCGTTGTAGGCAGTCTTTGGGAGGATAATTACGCTAAATACTGCCGCCTTGGCGGCCTTAGCTCACGCGATACATCGAGTTCACGGGAGGCGCAGGCCCATGAGATCTTCGACCAAATGGAAACCGCCTTGGCTTCCGGCGGAATGGAACTGTCCAACATTCTCCGGACATGGTTCTATCTTGACGACATACTCGCCTGGTACGGCGATTTCAATAAGGTAAGAGATGGTTTCTACAGCGATAAGGGCATTTTCAACGGCTTGGTTCCTGCCAGCACAGGCATAGGAGGCAGCAATATCACCGGTTCGGCCGTCATGGGCGGGCTGGTCGCCGTAGAACCAAAGAACAGCAATATTCAGACCAAGGCCGTAGCCTCACCCTTGCAGTGCCCAGCACTTGACTATGGCAGCTCATTCAGCCGGGCTGTGGAACTAACTTCACCATGCCATAGAAGGCTCTTTGTCTCCGGCACCGCAAGCATAGCTCCCGAGGGTCACACCGTCCACCTCGACGACGTGGATGCCCAGGTAGCTAAGACCATGGAGGTTGTCTATGCGATTCTAAAATCCCGTGGGATGGACTGGTCGGATGTGGTCAAAGCCACCGCTTATGTCAAAGAGGCCGATGATATACCTGCCTATCACAAATATTGTACTGTCAATAAATTACCGCCGATGCCCATCGTTGTGGCCAACAGCACAGTCTGTCGCGAAGACTTACTTTTCGAAGTCGAAGTGGACGCCATCAAAAAAGGCCGAAGAGCTTCGCCGGACCATTGCGTCTGCGAGAGCTCGCTATTGCGAAACAAAAAGGGACAAAAAAGCAAAGATATAGTCGCCGTTAGAGAGCTTCCCCAGCATAAAACTAAAGGCCGTGAGCAAGTAAAACCCGGAAAGACCTAAAAGCTGACGATGGGACTATGTCAGGCCTTTCGCTGCCTGCCCTGAGCGAACCTTGAGCTTGTCGAAGGGCCTGCCCTGTAAATTTACCTCCAAGAAGCCCAAATCTCAACGTATCTGGTGGCAGTTTTGAGAAATAAATAAAAGAGGAATGGTTTCGCCATGCGAGATTGTTATGAAAAATTAGTGGAATCTGTCAGATTGTTGCGGTAGTTTGGTTGCTAATTACAATACTGCGATAATGTGAGGTCCTCCGAATGTATGTTAGTATCTTCAATGATGTGATTGGCCCGGTTATGCGAGGGCCATCCAGTTCGCATTGCGCCGCTGCGCTGAGGATTGGCCAATTGGCCCGGGACTTGATGGAAGGTGACTTGCAGAAGGTTTTGGTCGAGTTCGACAGGAACGGGGCTCTGGCCACAACTCATGAGGGCCATGGGTCGGACATGGGATTGTTCGGCGGTCTCATGGGTTGGGACGCCGTTGATGACCGGTTGCCCGACTCGGCCCGAGCTATCGCCAAAATGGGAATCAGCGTCTCCATAAAAATTGTGAATCTAAATGTGCAGCACCCCAACACGTATCGTCTGACGCTGAGCAATGCCAGAGAGCGACACGTATTGACCGCTGTTTCCACAGGGGGTGGTATGATCAAGATCATCGATATTGACGGCTTCTCTGTCTCCATCGAGGGTGACTATAGGGAGACACTGATATACACTAAAGCAGATGGCTCGATGATCTTACGGCATTTCACTGATGCAGTTGCTGCTGATGAGATTCTAATACACCAGGCCGGTGACGCTTACCTTGTGGAGGTCAAGGCGCAGGAGTTCGTAGATGATGCCATACTGGCAGAGATAAAGAAGCAATTTGATATTCTTGCAGTGAGGAAGCTCTCACCTGTTCTTCCTGTTTTGTCTCGGGCTGGACTGGAAGTCCCGTTTACTACGTGCGAGCAGATGCTTCGCTACAAAGGACATCGTGGCGTGTTTTTGTGGCAATTGGCCGTGGCGTATGAGTGCGCCCGTGCTAATCTGAGCGAGGAAGGGGTTTTGGAACGAATGACTGAGATTGTACGGACCTTGCGTCACTCCATAGAACAGGGCCTGGAGGGGACCGACTACGAGGACCGTATTCTCGGATGTCAAAGTGATGGATTTTCCCGGCACATGAAGGACAAGAGCTTGCTTGATGCGGGTTTACTAAATCGAATTATTTTGTATGTTACTGCTATCATGGAGGTAAAGAGTGCTATGGGTATCATCGTCGCTGCTCCTACGGCTGGGGCTTGTGCAGCATTGCCCGGCGCATGTCTTGCTGTTGGCGATGAGCTGGGGCTCTCTGACAATGATGTTGCCAAGGCCATGCTGGCAGGTGGTATGATTGGTGTTTTCATTGCCACCCGTTCAACGTTCGCTGCGGAGATTGCCGGATGTCAGGCTGAGTGTGGTGCCGCTTCTGGAATGGCCGCGGCCGCTTTGGCAACCATCGGCGGGGGCACTACGGAACAGGCTGTGGCGGCTGCGTCTATCGCACTGCAAAATTCGTTGGGTATGGTCTGTGATCCGGTGGCTAATCGTGTGGAGGTTCCGTGCCTTGGAAAGAATGTGATGGCGGCAAGTAATGCCCTGGCCTGCGCGAACATGGCCTTGGCCGGATATGACCCTGTGATTCCGCTTGATGAAGTGATTGAGGCGATGGATAGGGTCGGGCGGAGTCTGCCGTATCAGTTGCGGTGTACTGCACTGGGAGGACTATCAGTTACCAAGACCTCTAAAGCGATTGAGGCGAAGTTGAAGAGGGGGCGGCGAGACGGAAGTACGGACAGAAGACAGAGGACAGAAGACAGAAGACAGAGGACAGAGGACAGAAGACAGAAGACAGAGGACAGAGGACAGATGACAGACTCTGACTTCTGACTTCTGATTTCTGACTTCTGATTTCTGACTTCTGACTTCTGTCTTCTGAAGACCACAGATAGATATTAAGTTATGTAGGAGAAAGCATGATGCACGGCAATGAGATTCGGGTCCTTTCCGGAGAAGATATTCGCCTGGCGCTGCCCATGGTGGACGCCATTGAGGTGATGAAAGAAGCCTTCAAGGAGCTCTCCGCTGGTCGTGTAACGATGCCAACGCGGGCACACATCGATATCCCCGCATGTGCCGGCACAGCATTGTTCATGCCCTCCTATGCCGAACATTTCGGGAAGATTTGCGTGAAAGTGGTCAATATCTTCAATGCCAATCCGAAAAAGAGTCTCCCCTGTATTCAGGGCCTCGTATGCCTTCTGGACGGCGAGACCGGAAGTCCGCTGGCCATTCTTAACGGTACGTTTCTGACGGCCCTGCGGACCGGGGCAGCATCGGGTGCCGCGACGGACTTGTTGGCACGCTCCGACGCCGATACTGTAGCCATTATAGGCGCTGGTGTACAGGGACGTATGCAGCTTGAAGCGGTGTGTGCCGTGAGGTCCATAAAAAAGG
Organism: Planctomycetota bacterium; assembly: GCA_022566315.1. Classification (GTDB taxonomy): domain Bacteria; phylum Planctomycetota; class Phycisphaerae; order Sedimentisphaerales; family Anaerobacaceae; genus NIOZ-UU13. The sequence goes on along the minus strand of JADFJC010000163.1, from coordinate 827 downwards.
CCTGGGTGTACGATATTGTGGAGGAAGTGGCCGCGCAGTTTGCCGGCGATATGGGTGCTGCGCTTGCTATTGAGACCGTCGTTGCCGAGTCGTCCCGTGACGCTCTAAAGTGTGCCGACATCGTCTGTACGGCTACTGTATCATCCACTCCTGTGTTTACTGATGCCCAAATCGCTCCCGGTGTACACATCAATGCGGTCGGCTCATATAAGCCGGATGTTCAGGAGATCCCTGAGAAGACGGTACTACGTGCGCTTTTGGTTGTAGATCATCGTGAATCTGCCCTGCAGGAAACAGGAGACCTTATAATCCCGATTAAAAAGGGATGCATGCAGGAGAAGCACATCCATGCCGAATTGGGTGAGATCGTTGCAGGAAAAGCTACCGGCAGGACATCGGCTCACGAAGTAACACTGTTTAAATCCGTCGGTGTTGCCATTCAGGATCTGGCCGCCGCAACCCGTGTACTGGAGCAAGCAGAGGTAAGAGGTTTTGGCAAGATGGTGCAGTTATAATCGAGTTTTTTTGTCCTTTGTCTTGAGATTCGCTTTTTGGGGTCATTCGAGTATTAGGCTTGTTATTGGAGATGGAATGATATATCATCTGAGCGAGGTTCAGCTTGATAACGGAACGACGTTTAATGGGATAAGTATGAACATAGAGCCTATCCAAATAACCCGCTCTATTGCGGCCGGCTGCAAAGCCCGATGCCTGCGTTGTCGGCCAAAAATGTTCTCAACGTGGAGAAAACCACGTCTCCGAGCATTTTTGGCCTGCCGCCTTGGCCTCGAACTTTTCGCTCGGCCTCATAACGACCCGGTTATTCG
>JADFJC010000053.1 GCA_022566315.1 Planctomycetota bacterium | reverse complement strand
ATTGATTTACGGGTGTAAGAGTTACGTCGGAGGGGATGCTTTGTTTGAAAGCCTCGGCAACGTCCTTTGATTTGGCCAAATCCGCATAGGTGATAGTCTGTCTCGTTGTCCGGTTAGTGATAGTGCCGTTGCGCACGTTTAAGGCGCTGCTGTCCACCTTCCATTGCTCGGCTGCAAGACGGGTCAATAGCTCGCGGGCGGTTGCGGCGCCTCGGCGGACGGCTGGGACGGTGGAAGGAGTCGTCCGGCTGCCGGCGGTCATCCCATCATCAGGGACCAGAGCCGTGTCGGACATCACCAGGCGAATCTGGTCAACGGCAACCCGCAGTTCTTCCGCCGCTGCCTGCGTTAGTTGTGCTCGCGGACCCTGGCCTTCCTCGACCTTACCGGTCATGACGGTGATTGTGCCATCCTGATTGATGTGGAGTCGCGCGGCCACGGTTATGGACCGTCCCCCCCGGCTGCGTCGCTGGCCGAGAGAGACGCCCTGAGTTACTGTGATTAGAAGCCCCGTGCCTAACATTTGCACAAAGGTGCGCCGACTCAGTTTTATTTCAGAGCTTAGCGCTTCGACAGACTCAAATCGTTTGGGTTCAAGCATTTCTTTGGTAGAGGTATTTTCAGTCATGATATTCTCACCTCCGCGATTTGCGCTGCAGCATGGCGTATGGCGCTTAATATTTTTGTATATCCATTGCACCGGCATAAGTTGCCGTTCATCCATTCGGCGATTTGTTCATCCGTCGGTTGTGGATTATTTTTCAGAAGAGCCACAGCATTCAATATCATGCCGGGCGTACAGTAGCCACACTGAATGGCGCCCTCGTCGAGGAACGCCTGCTGAACGGGATGGAGGGAACCACCATCGGCAAGTCCTTCGATTGTTGTTATCTTTTTCTTATCTGCCCTGGCGACCGGTGTAACGCAGGAGAGTGTTCGTCTGCCGTCCATCAACACAGTGCAGGCACCACACCGGCCTTCGCCACAGCCGTACTTGGCGCCGGTCAGATGGAGTTCTTCTCTTAGAACATCAAGCAGAGACCGTTCCGGGTCGGTGACGACGGTCCTTTCTTTTCCGTTAACGGTCAGAGTAATTGTGGTATCCATAACTATGCTCCACTAAGGACTTGTAAATAAATTATCTTCCATTCTTGACTGTCGTCAGACAAGTTTTGGCTGGCTGCGGCTTCGGCTGTCGGTGTCAGTCTTTCCGAATCACATTATAAGCAACTTAGTGGATTGAGAACAGTCCTTTTCACTAAATTTCTTTACCAGTCTTTATGTTGAGGTGACCCACCTGAGCACTCCGCCAGACAGAGCTTGAATATTCAGGACAGATTTGATAATCTATTGTAAATTTCGGGTTACACACAGATAAGAAAAAGTGCAAATGAAACATATTGAGAATATGATTGCTTCTGCTAAGTTACATTTGGGCGCCATTAAGTTTGACCGCAATGAACTTTCGGGCGCGTTTGGTGATATCGGCACGGACTTCCCTCTGATTGTGGGGATGATTCTCGCTTCCGGCCTTGATGTTGCAAGCGTCTTGATTATGTTTGGCGCGATGCAGCTTCTCACAGGATTCATTTATGGACTTCCTATGCCCGTCCAGCCGTTGAAGGTCGTAGCGGTCTTAGTGATTGCCCAAAAGCTAAGTGGAAACATTATTTACGGGGCAGGATTGGCTATTGGAATCACGATGTTGCTTTTAACGGTGACCGGTTTGGTTGATTGGCTCGCCCGAGTAATTCCCAAAAGCGTCATTCGAGGGATTCAGTTTGGATTGGGACTCAAACTCGCATCAATTGCGCTCAAGAATTACGTGATGGCGGACGGCGTCCCCGGTTACTGGCTGGCAGCAATTGGGTTCGTGTTGATCATTTTTCTTATCGGTAATCGGAAATACCCTCCAGCCATATTTGTTATTATATTGGGCGTGGTTTATGCTTTTCTTTTTAAATTGGACGCCGCAGCGATAGTTCAAAGCGCAGGATTCAGCTTACCTCAATTCCACATGCCCACGTTACCGGATATTCTTACAGGGTTTGTTGTGCTGGCGATACCACAAATCCCCCTTTCTCTTGGCAACTCGATATTTGCGACAAAGCAGCTTACCCAAGACTTATTTCCTGAGAGGCCTGTTACTGTACGCAAAATAAGTTTTACCTATGCAGTGATTAATCTTATCAACCCTTTCCTGAGCGGCATCCCCACCTGTCATGGCTCCGGAGGAATGGCAGGACACTATACATTTGGCGGTCGCACGGGTGGGTCGGTAATTATTTATGGAACACTATATCTGTTATTAGGATTCTTCTTTAGTACAGGCTTTGAAAATATTGTTACGATTTTCCCATTACCTGTTTTGGGAGTAATTCTTCTTTTTGAGAGTCTAACTTTGATGATGTTAGTTCGGGATATTTCCGTATCCAAAGCAGATTTCTCCATTGCTTTACTCGTAGCACTGATGGCCGGCTTTCTTCAGTATGGTTTCGTTATTGGTCTAATTGTTGGAACCCTTTTGGCTTATTTAGTAAAAAAACGTATCACCGGATTGGCAGAGTGACGGATTTGCGAAAAAAAAGAATAAAAATGAATCTTAGGACTGAATATTGGGAAAATTGTTCTGTATAATCGCAGCGTAATCTGTTTATATTGGCTAATTGGAATTTAGTCTGGAATCTAAGCCAAGAGAGGGTTCGATATGAACGAAACCATTTCCTTCAAACTCAACGATAAACCGGTGAGTTTAACCACAGACGGCGAACGAAAGCTCTTATGGGTATTGCGCAGCGACCTGGGTCTGACGGGGACGAAATATGGTTGTGGAAAAGCTCTTTGCGGTGCCTGCACTGTTATGGTAAACAATAGGGCTGTCCGGTCATGCATAGTTCCTGTCAGAAGCATCAAAGGAAAAAATGTCCTTACCATCGAGGGACTGGCAAAGAACGGAAAACTGCATCCAATTCAGGAAGCGTTCGTAAAACACGATGCTCTTCAATGCGGTTTCTGCACGCCGGGTATGATTCTCAACGCGTATAGTCTTCTGTTGAGAAATCCACAGCCCACACGCAGGGAAATCATTGAGGGCATGGAATATAACCTGTGTCGGTGCGGAGCGCATATTCGAATTATCCGGGCTATCGAATCGGCAGCTCAAGAAATGAAAGGAGCCAGGTAAAGATGAACGAAGATGAATTTCGGGTTAGCGAATATGACTGTAACACGGATCTCTACCCGCTTAGCCGCCGAGAGTTTCTGCAGAGTATAAGTAGTGGAATCATAATCTTCTTCGCTGTAGGCGAAGCGTCAACGGCGAAGGGACAGAGTCGCGGAAAGAAACGTCCTGACTTTAATGCCTATCTTCGGATAGGTGAAGATGGCAGAGTTGCGTGTTTCACCGGCAAAGTCGAATTGGGACAGGGAGCAATGACTTCCTTGGCCCAGACGTTAGCTGACGAGCTTGATGTGCCTCTGGAGTCGGTTGATATGGTGATGGGAGATACGGCCCTCTGTCCGTACGATGCGGGTACGTGGGGCTCTCAGACCACGCCGAGATTTGGACCTGTTCTCAGAGCAGCGGGAGCCGAAGCCAGGGCAGTTCTGGTAGGGTTGGCAGCCGTGCGTCTCAAGGTGCCGAAAGACCGGTTGGATGTAAAAGATGGGGTCGTATTTGATAAGACTCAAAAGAGACGTAAGGTTACCTACGCTCAATTAGCGAAAGGCAAAAGGATTGAAAGGCGTCTGGAGCAGAAACCTCAGGTAAAAGCAGTATCAGAGCTCAACATAATAGGGAAGCCTCACAACCGGATAGATGCCCTGGAGCACGTTACGGGGAAGGCCCGCTTTACGGGGGACATCCGCGTAGCCGGCATGGTGTACGCAAAGGTTTTGCGGCCTCCGGCTCATGGCGCTAAATTGAAGAGCCTCGATACCTCAGCGGTTGACAAAATCGAGGGCGCCCAGGTGGTCCGGGACGGTGATTTGATTGCTGTCCTCCATAAGAATCCCGATGTGGCTGAGAAAGCCCTGACGAAAATCAAAGCCGAATATGATGTCCCGGAAGCGCGTTTTGACGATAAGAGTGTCTTTGATTATTTTGTGGATAATGCAGGAGACGGCAAAGTAACTCAGAAGGGTGGTAATCTCGAAAGCGGACAGAAACTCGCCAAAGAAGTGGTTGAAGAAACGTACTTGAACGGCTACGTTTCTCACGCCACGATAGAGACCCATAGCGCTTTGGCGCAGTTCGAGGGTAACAATCTCACAGTCTGGGCGTCAACTCAGACTCCTTTCCGCCTTCCGCAACAGATTGCCGGCGAGCTGGGCATTCCCGCCGAGAACATCCGCGTTATTGCTCCTTTCGTAGGAGGCGGATTTGGCGGAAAGATTTACAACGGCCAGGCTGTCCAGGCGGCAAAGCTGGCAAAGATAGCCAAGAGACCCGTCCAGCTCGTCTGGACCCGTGCCGATGAGTTCTTCTATGACGCATTCAGGCCCGCCGCGGTCGTTAAGATAAAGTCGGGATTCACCAATTCAGGCAAGATAGTCCTTTGGGATTATAGTATCTACGGCATGGGTAGTCGAGGCGCTCAACTGTTCTACGACGTGCCTCATCATCGTACTACCGTCTCTCGAAAGTTGCGGAATGGCGACGGAATGCATCTTTTCGCCACGGGAGCCTGGCGTGCACCTGACAACAGCACCAACAGCTTTGCGCGAGAGTCGCACATTGACATCATGGCCGTTAAGGCAAAAATGGACCCGCTGGAGTTCCGTCTGAACAATGTCACTGACGAGAGGATGCGAAGAGTCCTCAAGGCCGGAGCGGATAGATTCGGCTGGACACCGGCCAAGAAGGCCCCCAGCGGGCGCGGCTTCGGGATAGCCTGTGGTTCTGACATCAACGTTCCTGTGGTTCTTTTCGCAGAGGTCAAGGTCGATGAGCGAACCGGAAAGGTGCAGGTCAAGCGTGTAGTCTGCGCCCAGGACCTCGGCCTCGTGATTAATCCTGAAGGAGTCTCGTTGCAGGTCGAAGGTGGCGTCACGATGGGGCTGGGCTACGCGCTGACCGAAGAAGTCCACTTCAAGGGCGGAAGAATTCTTGATTTAAGCTTCGGCACATACAAGCTGCCTCGTTTCTCGTGGGCGCCGCAAGTCGAAACGGTGTTGATAAAAGCGGACGATTCTGACGCAAAGGGATGCGGAGAACCGCCCATTATTTGTGTGGGCGGCGTTATCGCCAACGCCGTTTACGATGCGACCGGCGCCAGACTGTTCCAAATCCCCATGACTCCGGAACGGGTAAGACAAGCGCTCGCAAGCCGTGCCCAACATGAAGTTCTAACAACATAAGAGGACAGAAGACAGAAGACAGAGGACAGAAGACAGAGGACAGAAGACAGAAGACAGAGGACAGAAGACAGATTCTGACTTCCGACTTCTGACTTCCGACTTCTGACTTCTGTCAATCTGACTTCTGTTTACACCACCGGTTTTGCATCCTTCAGTAACTCCCCGATATCCTTAATACCTACACCAGGCCCCTTAGGAACAGTGATGGCGCCGTTCCTTATTTCCAAAGGCGGGTCAAACCAGTTGCTGTATTTCTCGGTGCCCTTCTTGTATTCCTGGTACAGGCCGATGTCGGGTGTGCAGGAGGCGAAATGCAGCATATAGACGAATCCTAAGCCGCCGGAAATGTGTACCGTAGTCGGCATTCCTTTGAGGGCGGCCATACGCGCTACGCGTGTGGAACGGATAAGCCCGCCATAATAATGCAGGTCTGGCTGGACTATATCCACGCCGTGGTTATAAATCATCCAGCGGAAGCGACGCTGACTGTATTCCTGCTCACCACCGGCAATCGGTATTGTCAAGGCATCGGCCACCCGCTTCGTGTCTTCCAGGTGGTCGAAGGGACAAGGCTCCTCGAAATAGACCGCATCGATATCTTCCAGCATCCTTCCGACTTCGATGGCTTTCGGCGGGTCATAGGAGCTATTGGCATCGGCGTGGATAGCGATATCATCGCCTAACGTTTTCCGCGCCAGGGGAATTAGTTTCTCAGTCCTTCCGGGCATGGAATCTGCGTTCCTGCTCATACGTCCGCCGACCCTGAACTTGACGGCTTTGGCACCCGTTTCCTCGACCAATTTAACGAGATAATCTGCTTCTTCTTCCGGCGTCGTGTCACGGTTTCCGCTCGCTATGTAGAACGCAACTTCCTGCCGGACAACGCCACCAAGCAACTGCCCCATAGATTTGCCCGTTACCCTGCCAATCATGTCCAGGATGGCGAACTCCACCCAGGCCAGAGGGCACCACAGTGCCAGGCCCTGCAGCTTGTAATTGCTGCGGTACCTGTACACGCCAAACAAGTGTGATTCGAGGTCTCGGGCATCTTTGCCAATGAAGTAGGGAATAACCAGCTTGTTCAGTATCGGATACAAATATGCTACTCTGCTATTGGTTACGGCAATTCCTTCTGCGCCGTCTTTGGATCTGACGCGCACAAAGTACTCCCGCCCTTTTCGCAGCAATTCAATAGACTGCACCACCAGCGGTGAGCTGAGGCCGTCCAACTGCAGAACAGGTGCGCTGGCGGCTTTCTCCAGCTCCTCCAAAGCGACCTGGGACCTATTCGAGACGGCTCGCGGTTTGCCGGGCGTCGATCGGCAGCCCTGCAGGATTGACAACACACCTGTACCGGCTGTCAATTCAAAAAAATGGCGACGATTCAAATTCATGATAAACCTCCAGCTCGCTTAATGCGTACATCATAGGTTGATATTTAAGAGTTTTTGTATTCCGTAGCTCTTGCGGATGAACATATCGGCCGCGGGCAATTGCTCACGGGGGATAACTACCACTGGACTATCCATCTCAAATTCGATTACGTCATACTTAGATTCGGGATTCAGTTTCTGAGCTGTCAGGATGTCTGCGATGGAACGTATGGTCATGCCGTTAAACTTTTTGACGACAATTTGTCTAAGGTTACTGTAGCCGAGGTTGATATTGGCCGGCAGGACGTAACTTAGTATCACGATGTTACTGCGTTCGGAGGTGGGTTTGAAGGCGAGGTCGCGATAATAATGATACAGATGTGGCGAGACCTTACCTGTCCAATCATCGCCCCACCGGCTTAGATACTCACGGGTAAGCTTTTGCAGGATGAATCCGCCGGTGATGATGTATTCCGGCTGCCGGTCATATTCATGATACGGTATGAGCATTTCTGAGGCCTTGAAGTTCTTAACCTCGGCCTGTACCTGTATTTTCCCGCCATTTCGCCAAAGTTCGAATAAAACCGTCTCACCGACAGTTTTATTTGTAACCAGATGATGGAAAAGCAGCCATTCGTATTTCGGGTGCATGAATTGGCCGTAAGAATTGAGGGTATTTCCGTCAATTGCTAATATGACGTCGGCTTTTTTGAGCACATCGGAAGCCGTCCCAAGATTATAGACGTCGGTTACGTAGGTGCCGGTTTTGAGAGACGCCGGCATCTTCAGAAAGGACCGTACAGCCGGGTCCAAAAGCTCAGAAGCAGTAAAGCCAACCGCCCCAAAGCCCTCGTAATCCCCGTCGGCTACAGCAGCTAAAAACTTATTGATTACCTCTGCCGGGATAAGGCGTGCTTCTTTGTTCTCGTTTGACCAGGAGGCTATACCGATTGGTTCTGAGCCGACACAGTAAACCTGTCCCATCCCCGTACGATGAGATGTGTTAGCGACGATGTAATGGAGGCGTTTTTCATACGAAGTGTTTGTCTTTTGAACTTTTGTGCGGTCAAGATAACCTCGTCCGTTATATAAATGGTTGTCTGATGAAAGCCAGTAGAAATCCACTTCAGCTCCTTTTCGGTAGTCCTCGGTAAATACAAGGGGCGTCAAAGGCTTGCTCAGCGCATTAGGGTCAAGCTCGATTAGACAGAGATTGCTTTCGTAATCGACAATTTTGACCTTAGCGCCGACAAATTCGTTTTGGCCATATATAAGGGCTTTTACGAAGGACAAATTTGCGACGTTCCAGGCCGTTGTAAGCACCTCGTATTCACCGACGGCACAAGCACATGCCCAGTTTTCCGAGAGGTCTTTATGTTTCCATGGCTGAGTCTGCTCATAACCGTAAAAGGACGTTTCCAAGTAAACAATGGATTGTTTCATTGCTTCTGTCAAATCGGCCTGGCGGTTTTCGGCGACAGTTAGCTGTGAACACAGTGTGATAACAGTACCGAGAAAGAAGACAGACGACAGAGGACAGACGACAGAGGACAGACGACAGAGGACAGATTCTGGCTTACGACTTCTGACATCTGATTTCCGGCTTCTGACTTCTGAAATGAAAGCTGCGTGTTTTTTCATAAGTTCTCCTCTGAGCGAGCTTCGGCAGGTATGTGGTATCTGTTCAGTATGAGCTGGTGCCTGAGTCGGGCCTTTTTGGCATCAATGAGCAATGTCCGATTGTTGCCCATAAACTTTATTGTGTAGAAATCATCGACCCCGGCGCGCCGTGACTTAAAGGCTTTGTAAACGTCATCGAGGCCCCAAATGGTGATGCCATTGATGCTCTCGACCGGCTGACTCCTAAAGTCGCCGGCATAAGAGTTGGCCTCATCTGGCATTATTTCAGCAAGGGCCACGTATTCTTTCCGCTGCCGGTCGGTGTTGAGCTGCATCGAATGGCTGAAAAGGTATCGCAGATAATACGGTATGTTTGTTCGCCAGTCACGTCCCCAGGTTTCAAGGAAGTTTCGTGTCGCCGGGACAAACGTCAGCCCGGCAAAGCACACATAGCGTGGGGGACGATCATATTGGCGACCCTGTTCGAAAATCAGTCTGTTCAGCGCCACGGTTGCAGTCTCTTTCATTAGTTTGCCGCGACGATAGAAAGTAAGTTCTGCGGTTTGGCCAATGTACTTAGTCTCGATGACCTCGGACATATGCAATCTCAGGCCATATATTCGCACCATTCCATCATTATCAATGTTATAATTATCGATTCGCGTGATCACATCATTCGACTGCAGTATTGATTCGACCGAACTGTGCATTATCGTAGCAACTACTATGATACCATCCTCATTGGGTGGGACCTTAAGGTAATCCTTGTAGCTGACACTGTGGAGCCCCGGATACAGGAGTACGCCTAATGAACCAAAACCATCGTATTTTCCGTCTTCGATATCAACGAGAAAGTGCCTGATGACAGTTGTTGGAATCAAATAGCCTATACCTTCAGCCATCAGCAGGCCCTGGAAAGCCACTCCAACAACTTTGCCGTTTTGCATAACCGGCCCACCGCTGTTGCCTGGGTTAATAGCTGCGTCAGTTTGTATGACCAGGTGCGCATCGGCTCCACTGTGGACATAAGTGTCTGTCTCTATGCGCGAGACTACTCCCTCCGTAACGGAAATGTGGTTTCCGCCCATTGGAAAACCGTATGTCGATACAGTGCTGTTTACCCTCGGGATTCCTGCCAGCTCCAGAGGAACAGTACCGTCAAAAAAACTTTCATCGTCAACGGTTAATATTGCCAGGTCGCAATCGTGACCGATAAAGGCAACCCGAGCCGGATAGCGTTTAGCAATATTTTCTTTTTTTAATTCTATGTATTTACAGTTGCTGACATTATGTGCATTGGTTAGGACTTTTTTGCCTGCGATGAGGAATCCTGAGCCAATACTCTGCCTCATCGCTTTCTGTTTCCAGGGGGTAACATAGTCGAAGTCCTGCCTGACGCTTCGGATTAAAACCACTGACTTTTCAAGACCCTGCTGTTCGGTAGTTTGCGATGCATTCAGGCTGCCGGAGAGTGCCGATACCGCGACTGCCATAGTCAATATCCACTTTTGACAACACATTACTCAAGACTCCCAAAAAACGGATTAATTGTCTCGCCGACCCGGATGCCATCCTGTCACGACATGTGGCCCCGCCAAGCGAGCCACGGCGAGCTTAACGAGAATATCTTTCACTATATTAATCTCTTGAGCGAAAAAAGGGAAGAACATTTTATGGATAATTTTCAGGCAAGTGTAGATAGAAGATAGGCATCCCATCATGCGCTCTGCCGCTGTGAATCAATCAAGCAAAGCCATGCAGATGGAACCGAAAAAAAAAGTTGACTAATCATGACAAATCAATTAACATATTTTTGTCCTCAATTTTGTCCCAGCAACGCTGGGTTTGGATCGATACCCGCCGTTGGCGGGTGGAGTTTTCTATGAGATTGGCCGTGCTAGGCGGGGTGTTAGCGGTACCCTGTACTCGCAATCCGCTATAGCGAGGCTGAATTCTTTTCCGAGGGTTGATTGAGTTGAGTCACTATTGCCATAAGCGATGTTGACAGTCGGGTCCCATGCAAACGAACGGCGTGAACCTGGTCAGACCGGGAACGGAGCAGCCATAAGCGTTAGTTTGTTGTGCTGTGGAACAACCCGGCTTGAGTTGGCTGTGGCAGCAAACTCAGCAAGATCGATTCGAAGAAAAGTGCACGGCCTTTCTGATAGTAAACTTCTCCGAGCAGATTTGAGGAAAAGCAGCCCTGAACTGCAGAAGGTAACCTTAAATGTAATTGTGGACTTTCTATGCCCAAGCGCTGAAAGTCGAATGGAGGTGGAAGTTCCATGCTATTGAAACAACCTGTCAGTCCTAAGGACTCCTTGCGGAGAACCGGCTTACTGCTGTTTATGATTCTCACGAGATTGGCTGTTACCCAGGCTGAAGAAATAACTTATGCCGAGCGCCTGGGTTGGCCGCCGGGGACAAAAGTGGTGATTTTCCACGTGGACGACGCAGGTATGTCACATAATTCAAATATGGGTACAATCAAGGCCGTTGAAGAGGGTATCGCCACGTCATTGAGCATTATGATGCCGTGCTCCTGGGTGCCGGAGTATGCAGCTTATCTGAAGGCACATCCACACATTGACGCCGGTGTTCATCTCACACTTACATCGGAATGGAAGAATTATCGATGGGGACCTATCGCCGGCAAACCGGCTGTGCCGGGACTCACGGATACGGATGGATACCTATGGCACAACGTTTCCGATGTTGTCGCTCATGCTACTGCTGATGAAGTCGAAACTGAGATTCGTGCCCAAATCGACAAGGCCCTGTCTATGGGAATTGTCCCTACGCATTTGGATGCCCACATGGGAACATGTTTCCATCCACAATTTATTGACCGCTACGTGAAAGTGGGCATTGAAAAGAAAATACCGGTCCTCATATTTGGAGGACACATGCAGCATATTGGTAATGAAGCTGGTCCTCTTAGAGCGCTGGTACTTTCTATTGCCCAGAGGGTATGGCAGGCCGGGCTTCCGGTTATCGATGACCTTGTAACCAAACCAACAAGGGCAAAGGATTATGAGCAAAGAAAGGCCGAGCTGATTAAATTGCTGCGTGAAATGAAACCAGGCATCACCCAGATTATTGTCCACTGTACTGTTCAGACAGAGGTATTCTCACACATTTCCGGCTCGGGGCCAAATCGTGAGGCGGAACTCCGCCTAATGACCGACCCTGATATAAAAGCGTTTATAGAAAGTGAAGGAATTGTCCTGACTACGTGGCGCGAATTGAAAAAGCGGCGGGCGCTTACTCAGACGCCATCGTCTGTTGCATTGAATGACAATTCATCAAATCACAAGTAACAGAGCATTAGTGGGATTTTGCTATTTTTGCTCCTCAAGGATGCCCATGCCGCTGCGGTCAGGGTAAGACGGTCGTTTGGCGGGCACATAGGGATTTCTCTTAATTTCGTCCAGCATGTGTTGTATGGCGGCATCGAGCTGCGGATCGCCTCCGTCAACCATCAACGCAGGGTCATCGATAATCTCTATATCCGGATCCACACCATGGCCTTCCATAGTGAGCGTGCCGTCGGTTTCGTAGAAGGTGATGAACGGCACGGTTAATCGAGCGCCGTCAATCAGGGATGGATTCCTGGAAATACCGATAACGCCGCCCCAGGTGCGCATGCCGATGAGTTTTCCCAGTCCGGCTTTGCGGAACAGGTAAGGAAAGATGTCTCCGCCGGAGCCTGCCTCGCCATTGATCATCATGCACTTGGGGCCCTGGTGGCTCAGGGTTGGAATCCGCCAGTCGTTTTCATAACGCTCAAATATATGCATGTAGATCGGACGGTTCAGCAGCTCAATGAACCGGTCGGCAATATTACCGCCCCCGTTCCAGCGCTCATCGATGATTAGCGCGCCCTTGTTCATCTGGCCGTAGAACTGGCGGAAGAGTTCGCGCTGTCCCCGGCTCCCAGTGTCCGGTACGTGTATATACCCAACCTGGCCGTCGGATTCTTTTTCGACATGCCGACGATTACTCTCAACCCAATGCCGATAACGCAAGTTGCGTTCGGAACCCAGCAGCTTCACAACCACATTCGTTGCCTTCTCTGGGTCGGGGTTGGCCCCGACGGTCAGTGTTACGGTTTGACCGGACAGGCCTTCGAAAGCCGCCCAGGGCGCCTTTGATGTATCGACCGGCACGCCATTGACTTTGAACAGATACTTAAACTGCTCGCGTTCCTTCTCGTCCAGCTCATGCAAAGCAGAGCGGGCGTCGGTGTCCCAGATGCCGCCCTCATAGACCTTGGCAATGCGGTAGAATCCCTGGTCGAGCTCAAAGTCCACTCCGAGATAGCCGATTGATTGCCGGGGGCCGGAGTCCACATCGCCGCCGCCGTAATAGGTATGACCTGCGTTGACTTCACTAATCATCTCCGCAATGACATACCCGACGTCGCGGCGTGATACGCAGTCGTCAAGCATGGCCTCGTATTGTTTGCGCACCGCCGGCCAATCGACCTTGTGCATATGGGGGTCGTAGAAGTAGTCGCGCATGAATCGCCATGCGTCATTGAATATTTGCCGCCACTCATCCCGAGGCTGAATCACTACGTTCATCGGTTTGGTTACGACCAGATTCTCGAGTTTTTGGCCGGGCTTGGCATCAATAATACCAGTCTTGCCACCACTGCGAACCAGAAGCTTTTTGCCGTCCGGCGTCATTTGCACGAAGGTTACCTTTTTGAGAATCGTTTTCTCCTCGCGCTTTTCGTCATTTGGGTCGAAGGACTGGAGCGTGCTCTCCTCTCCGCGGCGCAGATAAATCAAATGGTTCTTATCGTTGACCGCAAGGTATGAAAACCGTCCGCGCTTAATGGGCATGCGATAGGAACGTGCTTCCATATTTTCCAGTTCAATTTCAACTGGTTTGATTTTTTCCTTATCTTTGTCCTTTTTGTCATCTGCCTTTTTGTCATCCTCATCTGTGGACTCGCACGATTCCTTATCCTCGTTCTCTTTCTTGCATTCCTTGCTGTCCGAATCGTTGGGGTCTTGGCACTCGGGCTTTTCATCACATTTTCCGTCTTTATCTTCTTCCTTCTCGTCCTTTTTCTCTTTCTCCGGCTCTTCTTCGTCACTCCTGGCTTTGAAGGGATTCGAGACATCCTTTCTCAAGGGAACCGCGTGCAATACGGCCGTGTCCTCGTAAATAAATGTCAGACCGGCATCAGCATTTTTGGCTCGTGAAATTTCTCGCTCACTGAAGAAGTATAAAAAGTTTCCTTTTCTATCAAACGTAGGCAGATAATCGACGAACATACCTTTAGTTATCTGGTGGAGCTCGTCTTTGGGAACGTTGTAAAGCATGACCACGCTCATATTATCCTTGTTGGGCTTAGTGTAGGCCAGCCATTGTGAGTCTTGTGACCAACGAAACCGCCTGGGAGCTCCCCATCGCCATCCACTGATGTTTTCACGGTCGAAATAGCGGACTTTGCGCTGCTCGACATTGAAGACGTAAAACCTGCTTTCATGGTCGGTGAATAACATCCACGCCGAATCAGGTGACCAGATGGGCTGATAGCGGTAGCCCGGTCCCATGGACGTGATGGTTTCCGGTTTGCCTTGCCCATCGGCTGGGCGAATAATAAGCTCGTTTTCACCGGATTCATCTGAAAAGTAGGTGAGCCATTTTCCATCCGGACTCCAGGAAGGCCCGCGTTCGGCGATACCGCTCGTGCGGGTGAGGTTGCGAGGCGTGCCGTTCTTGGCTGGTAAAGTCCAGATATCACCGCGACTCTGCACCAGGACACGTTTGGCTTTGGGAGAGATGAACCAGCTTGAAAGTCGGCCGCTGACGTCCTTGCGAATCGGGCGGAGCTTCGGACGAGCGCCGGGAACCGAGATATTAACGGGCCTCGCCTGCTCGTTAGCTAAATTCAGCAGGTAAAGTTTGGCATTGTATTCAAAAATTATCTCGCCTTCGCCATTTGGCCCGGGACCATTTGAAGGCCATTTCACGTCGTAATCCTTGAAGCGGGTAATCTGCTTCCTTTCTTTCGTCTCCAGATCATAGCACCAAATGTTGAGACGATGATGCGCTCCGGCATCCGAAAGGTAATATATCTTCCTTCCTTGCCACATGGGAATGGTATCGGTGCCTTCCCAATCAGTGATCTTTTTTGAAGTATGGTTTTCCAGGTGGAAAAGCCAAATGTCCGAAGCCCAACCTCCTCGGTAACGCTTCCATGTCCTGAAGTCGCGATTGCGCGGGGTGTAGGCGAGCCATTGGCCATCACCCGAAATGGTCCCGTACCCGCCGTAAGGCACCGGCAGCCGATTCGGCAGACCGCCGGCTTTCGGCACGGTGAACAATTGGGCCTGCCGTCCCAGCCCACCCAGTCCATTCATCGCAAACACGAGCCGGTTGTCGAAAGACCAGTCGCACAGACGCTCACTACTGGAATGATAAGTTACCCGCTGCGGGATTCCTCCTTCGACGGCTACCGTGTAGATATCATTGTTCCCATCATAGTTCCCGTTGAATGCAATAGTGCGTCCATCCGGACTGAATCGTGGAAACGTTTCTCCGCCGGGAGGACTTGCCAATGGGGACGCTGCTCCGCCCGAACGCGGGACCACCCAGATGTCGTCTGCATAGACAAACACGATATGGGTCGAGCTGACATCCGGGTAACGCATCATACCGCCATGGGGCTGCACCGCAGCACTAACAGCGAAAGTATGAAAAAATGACAACATCAAGAAAAAACAGAACGGCGGAAGTTTAGAAAACACTCTCATGATAATGCTCCTCCTTATTAAAAAATTTCAACTTCGAGACACAAAGCTCTTATTTGAAATCGCAGCACCTTACTCACTAACCTACCTAAAAAGGGCTATAGCAATTTCGCCCGTCGGAAACCCAAACTCCACAGACTTGTCAACATTATTTGTACCAAATTAGATGCCCTGCCGTCAAGGAAAAACTTTCTCAAACTTAGGGTTTTTTCCATAAGGACTGGTAAGGAACCAGTTCCATTGGGAAATATTTTTTAGCGTTGTTGAAGCTGATATCCTCGACCATTTTTCCCAGCAGGTCCAAATCGTTCGGCAAAAGTCCTGCTTCGACGTCGCTGCCGAGCATATTGCAAAGTATTCTGCGGAAATATTCGTGTCTTGGA
This sequence comes from Planctomycetota bacterium, assembly GCA_022566315.1. Classification (GTDB taxonomy): domain Bacteria; phylum Planctomycetota; class Phycisphaerae; order Sedimentisphaerales; family Anaerobacaceae; genus NIOZ-UU13. The sequence continues at coordinate 11,114 of JADFJC010000053.1, read as the reverse complement.
TACGACAGGAAACTTCGCGAATCCGTCAGCATCCCGACGAACCGGCTGAGCAGTCCCATATTCGACAGCACGTTAATTTGCTCTTCTATGCCGTTCTTTTGGTCGAGGAACCACCACGCCGAGCCGTATTGCATTTTGCCGGGCACTGGGCCGTCCTGAAAGTTACCGACCATAGTTGCACACAAGGCGTTGTCCCTCGGATTGAGGTTGTAGAGAATCGTTTTGGGCAGTGTGTTGTTCGCATCCAGCCGGTCGAGGAATTTTGAAAGCGGTTGGCTTATCTCCAAATCACCTATCGAATCGCATCCGATATCCGGGCCTATGGCTTTGAACATCCGTGCACTGTTATTTCTAATCGCCCCTAAGTGGAGCTGCTGGACCCAGCCCGATTCGTAGTCTATCAGAGCGAATTCGACCATCATCGCCGATTTGAATTTGAGGCGCTGCGACAAATCCAATTCTTTGCCTGACCTTATCCTGTCAAATATCTTTTCGATTTCTTTTTCGGTATAATCCTCGGCGTAAGCAGTATCTAATCCATGGTCGGAGAGCCGACAGCCGTTTTCGTGGAAATAATCGTGGCGTTTGCGGAGCGCTTCGATATACAAGTGGAAGCTGGCTATTTCCATATCGCAGATTGATTCGAGCTTGTCGATAAATACGTTCAGGCCTGTAATATCCTCGACAGCCATTGCCTTGTCCGGCCGAAAGGCGGTGTGAACTTTAATTTCAAAGCCGTCGGCTCGAATTTTTTTATGATGCTCCAACGAATCGAGCGGCCCTTCAGTCGTGCAGACCAACTTGACGTTGGCTTTGCGCATTATATTGCGGACGCTGAATTCCGGCGTCCTTAACATCTCGCTGCAGGTCTCGTAAATTTCCTTAGCGGTCTCGGGGCCTAATAGTTTGTCTTTTACGCCGAAGGGGTTTTTCAGCTCCAGATGCGTCCAGTGATAGAGCGGATTTCGGATACAGTATGGAACGGTTTGTGCCCATTTCTCGAACTTTTCGTAATCGTTTGCATCGCCGGTGATATATTTCTCCGCAATCCCGTTGGCCCTCATTGCCCGCCATTTGTAATGGTCGCCGTAGAGCCAGGCCTGCGTAAGATTTTCGAACCGATGGTCGGAGGCGATTTGGTCAGCCGGCAGGTGGCAGTGATAGTCATAGATAGGCATCTTCTTTGCGTGCTCGTGATAGAGAATCTTGGCGGTTTCGGTTTGCAGAAGAAAATCTTCCGACATAAATTCAGCCATTTTTTGTCCTTACAGTTACTCTATTTTGTTCCTGGTTACTTATCCTGGTCTGGTTGTTTACGAGTTGGTTTCTTAAAGTCCTTCAGTTTCTGTGCGTAATCAGCGACCTCGTTTTTTGTTTGCTGAAGACGTTGTGATTCTTGTTTTGGCTGTTGTGCCTCTTCGGCCCGCATCTTGCGTTCCCATAGGGCGTATGCTATCCATCCGATTATCAAAGCCGGTACGGCGATTAGCATAAAGATTTTATACATAGTATATTTCCTCTATATTAACCGGTTATCTTCATAATTTTAGCCAATTTGGCATCGCCTAAAATAATACCCGAATCACCCGGCAAGGTCAATATATAGCATTCAGTGAATTGTGAATCGAGCTGTGAAAACAACTCTTGTAAGTTCTGCCCAAAACAGGTTATGATTTGGAGGACAAGTTAAAGTGTCGGTTTTTCGGCCTCGGCTGGTCCAGTTGTGTGGGAAAATTCGCTGGGGGAGTCTTGTGGCTTTACGAAATCTGCGCGGGCTAAGTACCCAAAATGCTTTTGAGGCCTTTGACAAGGCGGCCGATACCCTCGGCGGCAGTTTTTTTCTGAAGCGCTCCATAGGCAACCCGCAGGTAGCATTTGTTCTCCATCCCGAAGGTCATCCCCGGGATAACAGCTACTTTGTGCTCTTCAATCAATTGTCTTACAAGTTTCATCGGGTCCAGGTCTTTGTGTATTCGCAGCAGAAAATAAAACGCGCCATCGGCGCGAGGAACGGTTACTAAATTCTTAATGCTGTTCAATTCATTCAGCAATATCTCGCGGACCTCGATGGTCATCTGCGATTTTTGGCGGCAGTAGTCCACCCCCGCCCGCATTGCTCCGACCGCGGCCCACTGCGAGATTACCGGCGGACAAATCAAAATCGTGTCCTGAATCTTCCTGATGGGCATAAATAGATGCTCCGGTATGACCATCCAGCCGATGCGCCAGCTTGCAAAGCCGTAGGCCTTGGATAGGGAAAACAGCGAGATAGTATGTTCGGCGCAATCCTCAATCGAGCCGGGCGAAAAGTGCCTGACGCCATCGTAAGTGAAATACTCATAGGCTTCATCGCTGATGTGGTATATGCCGTTGTCCCGGCAAAGTTTGTTGACTTTCCGAAGGTCCGATTCGCGATACACCGCCCCGGTCGGATTGTTCGGTGAGATGGTAACAATGGCGCGCGTTCGGTCGGTAATCGCGGCGGCAATTGCATCTACCTGCAATTGGTAATCGTCGTCGGTAGGCACACAGACGGCCTTGCAGTCGGCGATGACGACGGCCATTTCGTGATTGAAGTAATAAGGCAGTTGGAGAATAATCTCGTCGCCGGGGTCGGTAATGGCAAGGACTGCGTTGACAAAGCCCATATTGGCGCCGGCGGTTACAACAATTCGGCTGCCCTCTATGGAAATATTATTTTCTGTTGTAAGTTTTGTTTGAATCGCCTCGAGTAGTTCGGGGATGCCCTGGACGAGTTTGTACTTGTGATTTTCCGCATCGGCCAAAAATGTTTCGATGGCCCCGATGGCTTCCGGCGGCGGACCGTAATAGGCGACACCCTGGCCGAGCGAAATTGTGCCGGGATTAGCACGAATCAGTTCGCCGACCACAGGGATGATAGGCGACTGCACAGACTGCATCCGAAAACTGTTATACATCAATTATTGTCTCCACCGTCAAGCGATGTAAGTTGAAGCTGCGGTTTTTCCGCCTCGGCCGGTCCAGTTCGTGTGGAAGAATTCACCGCGCGGTTTATCGAGACGTTCGTAAGTATGGGCGCCGAAATAATCGCGCTGGGCCTGTAACAGATTGGCCGGCAGGCGCTCGTGGCGATAACCGTCGTAGAAACTCAAGGCCGAGCTCGTAGCCGGCATCGGAATACCCATCTCGACCGCTGTGGTAACGACGCGTCGCCAGGCGGGTTGCGCCTTTTCGACGGCATCCTTAAAGAACGGGTCCAGAAGCAGGTTGGTCAAGTCCGGGTTTTTGGCAAAGGCCTCCTTGATTTTGCCCAAGAAGACCGAGCGGATTATGCAGCCGCCCCGCCACATCAGGGCGATACCGCCGTAGTTCAGGTTCCAGTTGTGTTCTGTTGCGGCGGCTCGCATAAGTTGATAGCCCTGGGCGTAGCTGATGATTTTGGAGGCGTAAAGTGCCTGACGCAAATCGTTGATGAAGGCCTTTTTATCGCCGCTGAACTTCGGCTTCGGGCCGGATAAAACTTTGGATGCTGCAATGCGTTCTTCTTTTAGAGCTGACAGGCAGCGAGCAAAGACAGCTTCACCGATGAGCGTCAGGGGCTGGCCGAGGTTCAGCGACTCGATGGCCGTCCATTTGCCGGTGCCCTTCTGGCCGGCGGTGTCGAGGATAAGGTCGATAACCTCATTGCCGTCCTCGTCCTTGTAGCCAAGTATGTCCCGCGTGATTTCGATAAGGTACGAGTTAAGTTCGCCCTCGTTCCATTCAGCCAGACAATCGTGCATTTCCTGGTTGGTCATTCCAAGGCCTTCGCCCATCATCTGGTAGGTCTCGCATATCATTTGCATATCGCCGTACTCGATACCGTTATGTACCATTTTTACAAAGTGCCCGGCCCCGTTCTCGCCGACCCAGTCACAGCACGGCTCGCCGTCATCGGTCTTGGCGCATATAGACTGGAATATGGGCTTTATATGCTCCCACGCTTTGGGTGAGCCGCCGGGCATTATCGAAGGCCCTAACAGCGCGCCTTCTTCACCGCCTGAAACGCCGGTGCCGATATAGAGTTTGCCTTTGCTCTCGACGTACTCGGTGCGTCGGATAGTGTCGGGGAAATGCGAATTGCCGCCGTCGATGATGATGTCACCGTCTTCGAGATTCGGAAGCAGTTTTTCAATGAAGGCATCGACCGCTGCACCGGCTTTGACCATCAGCATAATCTTGCGGGGCGTCTTTAAGTTTTCAATAAGCTCTTCGATAGAATGACAGCCGATGATATTCTTGCCCTTGGCTCGGCCGTTGATAAAGTTATCCACCTTCGATACGGTACGGTTGAAGCAGGCCACTGTAAAGCCCTTGCTTTCCATATTCAGGATGAGATTCTCACCCATTACCGCCAGGCCTATAAGGCCGATGTCCGCTTTTGCCATTTTGTTTTTACTCCTTTTTTAGTTCACTTTTTGCTAATTGGAAACTATTCGAATACACAAATGTCATTCTGAGCGTAGCGAAGAATCTCTTATTTAGTTCCTGTTGCGGAAACAGTATTTGTCATTCCCGCGGAAGCGGGAATCCAGTTTTTTAGCTCTGGATCCCTGCTTTCGCAGGGGTGACGTCGTCGGTTTTTGCTTTCCACAACAGATACTATTTAAGCCGACCAGACCCTTCGCTTCGCTCAGGGTGACAGTTCTCATATAGTTTCTTGTTGACTATTTGTTCGGAATAGTCGGTATATATCCGTTGCTCAATCGGTGCAGCACTTCGCCGGCGTGTTGCACGACCAGAATGCCCTGGTCCTCTTTGTTTTCATAGTCAGCTATATTTATATCATCCGGATTCATATAACCAAGATTTACCTTTTCGCAGCGCTGTTTGTCGATGCCGGTGGCAAGCACCACATTAGCCCGCGGTTTTTCGACGCCGTCGATATATGTGCCGATGCCTTTAACGTGAGTAGAGTGCGCCATTCCTAACCGCGGGATGCCGGCGAATTTGTCCATTCGCTTCAGGAAGTAATCACGCGTATGATAGCCGATTTTATCAAGAATCTTGCCGTGCGTATATGATATTTCCGTAATATGCGGGGCGTAGATAATCAGCGTGCCGCCGTCGGCGAGTATCGGTTCGAGTTTGTACATCACCTTTCCCGCCGTCCAGATATCGTCGTACATCTTCGGTGCGATTCCGAGAATCGTACGATAAGGCTTGTCCTTGTAAATAATATGGACGTCCTTAGACAAATCCGCCGCTTTTTCCCAGGCTTCGGTGCAATCACCGATGAATATTCCCTTGAGCTTGTTTCCCACAGCTACGATAGCGAATAGTTTGTGCGGCATTTTTATAAACGAAGCTGCCTTTTCAACCACCTGCCGTGTCGGCGTCCATTTGTTGCCGTTTATAACAGGGTTTGTTATCACGGCACTTAGCCAGTGAAAAAAGTTTATGATTTCATCACCGCCAATACCGGGAAAGATGTACTTATGCCCCCCGGAAAAGCCGACAACTTCGTGAGGAAATACAGGGCCTAAGATGAAAAATTCATCATACTCAAAAATCAGTTTGTTAATAGCTATGTCAATTTCTTCGCGAAACAGACCACCGCTTATTTGCTCGATCTCATCGGCGGAAATTCTGCCTATGGAAGTGAAAATCTGCGGCTTTTCCCATTCGTGGTTGAAAAATTTTATCGATGCGTATTTGCTGCTGCGCTCTTCCGCTGTCATACAAAGTCTGGTGCAGATTTGTTCTTCGCTCAAAGGTTGATGGGTTCCGAGCGCAACCAGACAATCGACGGCCTTTGCTTTTGGCCCCAGGCAGTCATAAATGATTTTGAATATATCACCTATAGGCCCCGAACGGGTATTGTCGGGAATTATCAGCAGAATACGTTTACCGGTGTAGTCGTTTTGCGCAAAGAACTCGGCAATTGCTTCGCCGGCCTGACTATTTTCAACATAACCATCTTTATTTTGTCGTTCAATTACCATTTTTCGTATCTCACCTTTTTTTTTATCATTGACATTTCATTTTTATAAATCGGGACGGCTCGCGCAGAACCCTAATGTCAGCCCGCCGTCCACAGTGATACTGGCCCCCGTCAGGTAGTCGCACTGGTTCGAGCTCAGAAAAGTAACGAGGTGAGCTATTTCTTCTGTGGTGCCGATTCTGCCTGCCGGGATGGAGGTCAGAAATTGTGATTGTCTTTCCAGCGGGGTCAATTCGGTAGCGATGGCGCCGGCCACAATAGAGTTAACCTGAATATTGAATTGCGCCAATTCCAGGGCCAGAGACTTTGTCAGGATTTCCAGAGCGCCCTTTGAGGCGCTGTAGTGGGCAAAGTATCGCCTGGGGTCATAGGCATGGACAGAGCTGATATTAATAATCTTTCCACCGGCTTTGTTAGTGCACATCATTTTAGCCGCATGTTGAGAGCACAAAAAAGGCGCCTTGAGATTAACCGAAAGCACGTGGTCCCAATCCTCCTCCTTAAGCTCCAGAATCGGACTGGGGTTCTGTGTGGCTGCATTGTTGACGAGTATATCCAGTCCGGCGAAAGTTTTTTTTATCTGCGAAAACATTTTGTCAATCGCTGCGGATTTTGAGAAGTCAGCTACCACCATGATGGAGTCCGGACTTAACTTTTTGACCTCTTCTAAAGAACGGCAAAGGTCGCTGGAGTCTTGGGGGCCGTGAACAATCACTTTGCATCCCTTGCGAGCCAGCTCAAGAGCGATAGTCTTGCCGATGCCCCTGCTTGACCCGGTAACCAGTGCAACTTTACCTTTGAACTCCATCTTTTGTCTCCTTGGGAAAATGAATAGAGCCGGCGTAATCCATTATCAGGTAACGAAGATTGTGCTTATCAGTTGTCCCTCGAAATTTATTTATGTCGGCGTTCATAATTGACAATCGATGATTACCTTGACCGCTCCGGTTTTGCTCTTATTACAGGCCACCTCGAAGGCCTTTACGGCATCGGACAGCTCGAAGCGGTGCGTAATCAGCGGGTCCACTTTTACCTGTCCGGCTGACACTAATTCGATGACCCGTGGAAAATCGGTGTACATAGCGTTTGAGGACGTTCTTATCGTCCGCTCTCCGCTGAGCAGCAGTGATGGAAAGCTAAGCTCATCTTCCTTCGCAGCCATCAGAACCAGCGTCCCGCCTTTTTTGAGGATTTTCAGTGATTCGAGAATACTTGCCGATATGCCGACCGTGTTAAAGGCAAGATTAACGCCCTGGGAATTCGTTTGTTCCATAACAAGGTCGTAGAGGCACTTCGAACCGCTGCTGAGATTCAGGGTATAATCGACACCGACTTTTTCAGCGATAGTAACATTCTCAGCGGCGATATCAGTAATGAAGGTCCGAGTCGCCCCGTAAACCTTGACAAGCTGTGCTATCAGCAGGCCGATGGGGCCGGCCCCGAGAATGGCGACCTTATCCAACGGCTTTGGCCGGCCTACATCCACGGCATGAATGGCGGCAATCAGAGGGTCAAAAAACGTAGCTTGCTCATCGGTTACGTTTTCGGGCAGTTCGAAGAGCTGACTGGAGAACGCAGGGCAATACTCCGCCATCCCACCAGGATAGAAGTCCATTTTGCCCCACCCTTGCCCGTGGCCGAGGTGTTTTGTATAGCCGCACAGATTTTCCTGCCCGTTTCGGCAAAAGCTGCATCTCCCGCAGGTAATAAAGGTATTAACGCCGACACGCTTGTCGAGCAGATGACTATCGGATTTATCGAAGACCTCGTGGACAACACCTGTAAACTCGTGGCCGAGGATGATGTTCGGCGGGTTGTCGATATGACGGCCGAGAGTCTGCTTGGCCCAGGGGTTCTCGCCGTGGAAGTAACGAACGTCACTGCCGCAGATACCGCATTTGGAGACCTTGATTAGCACCTGCCCGGCTGAAAGCTTCGGCTTTGGCACGTCCATCAATTCTATCTGCTCAGGAGATTTCAAAACGAGCGCTTTCACTGAATCACTCCACACCGCTGTCAATAAAACCGATTTTGGATTTGTTGTTCAATTACTATTCACCACTCTTATTTTTCCCACGGGGGCAGTTCGGGTAAATATGCGTCGAATTCTGCAATTACTTTTTGCTCATATTCGCCGGCGTATTCACCATTGATAAATTTATCAAATGCCTCATCGTGGAACCGCTTCCACGATTTGACCTCGTCGCCGGGATTGATTGGATAAAACAGGGCATCGTTTGCCTTAGCGGCCTTCATATCACCCGGTGCATCACCGACCATCAGGACGTGATTCATTTCGTACCTGCCCTTTGTGGCATACTCAAGGTGCCGGGCTTTTTTACCCATTTCCTGGCCGGCTATAATTTCTACGTATTTGGCAATGTCGTGTTCTTCCCACTCACGCGCAAGCGCTTCGCAGGGAGTCGCCGAGACAACGATTACATCAGCCAACAGCCGGATTTTCTCTAAGCTCTCCCGCACATAAGGAAACGGCGGCATACCCTTGACGGTTTCTCCGATAGCCCAATTGACTCGCTCGCTCCAGGCAAGCGCATGTTCCAGCTCATGTTTAACCTCCGGGTCCGAGGCCTCATCGATGGCTTGCTTTAAACCATCGTTGCTCAGCAGACTATCGGGGTCATCGACCCACGCAAAGTAGTGCGGGTATTGCGGAACCTTAAAGTCTCTGGCCTTGGTCATCGGATGATTGGGCAGCAGTTCTGATATTATGCGTTTGGCTGTTTTGTGTCGGTTGCCGCCGCGCGTTTTGGAAAACAAATCGGCAAAGTCCTTACATTCGCGTGCCGCCTGGGCTACCGGCTGCAAGCCAAAATAAGCAATCAGCCACGGACAAAAACACTCCCGCTGCTTGATTCCCATCGTATCAAAGGCACAGCCGTCCGAATCAATGCCGACAAAGAATTTGTGTTTCGGTTTGAAATCCTTTAGTGGTTTTGCCGGGTCAATCTCGTATCTCGTATCTTGCATCTCGTATCTCCTATTTCGCGTTGAAAAATCAAAATTGAAAATAGTCAATAGTCAATAGTCAATTCTTAGACTCCGCTAAAGGCGGAGAATCCGCCGTCAATGGGGACGACAACTCCGGTAACAAATTTTGCTGCGTCGCTCAGCAGCCACATAACTGTTCCAATCAGATCTTCCGGCTGGCCGAATTTTCCCATCGGCGTATGGTCGATAATTGTTTTGCCGCGGGCGGTCAGTTCGCCGGTTTTTTCATCGGTCAGGAGGAACCGGTTTTGTTCGGTCAGAAAAAAGCCCGGCGCAATTGCATTGACGCGAATGTCTTTGGAATAGTTCTGACAAACGTGCACCGCTAACCACTGTGTAAAGTTGCTCACGGCTGCTTTGGCCGCTGAGTATGCAGGTACCTTGGTTAAGGGACTAAAAGCACACATACTGGAAACGTTCAATATAATACCGGCGCCGTTTTTAGCCATTTCTCTGCCGAAAACCTGGCTCGGCAGTAAAGTCCCGATGAAATTCAGCTCGAAAACAAACCGAACAGCCTCGCTCGGCAGGTCGAAAAAAGAAAGGTCAGGTGAGGTGGTTGCTTCTTTTTTGTTCCCGCCGGCCCCGTTAATCAATATGTCGATTTTGCCTAATTCGGATGTGATTTTCTCGTGTGCACGCTCCAGACTGTTTTTGTCTAATACGTTACATTTAACCGCAACAGCCCGGCCGCCGTTGGATTTAATTTCATCGACGATCTTTTCTGCAGCGGCTTCGATTAAATCCAGAACAGCGATTTTCGCACCGGCCTCACCAAGCGCCTTGGCCATTGTCCCGCAAAGAACACCGCCGCCTCCGGTAATTACGATTACTTTGCCTTTAATATCGAACAATTCTTTCATCTTTTATCCTTTCTCGTGGACGTGGTTACTCATTTACTCATCCACACATTCACTATAAATATTTTGGCAGTTTTTTCTCTAACGGTTTACGTTCGAATCTCATAAACACGGGCAGGCCATCCTCATCGATTCTGATAGGCGCTTCGCCCTGTACCAGAGGTCGAACGTAATCCCGCATCGCATCGGTGATATGGTTGCCCTTATCGTTTATAAACTCAGCCGGCACTTTCTTTTCGCCGTTGGCCACATCTCTCAGCTCCGCCAGGCCTGTTGTGCATTTGTATTGTGGGCCTTCTTCGCGAACCAGCGTTACCATTTTGCCGTTTTGGCCTTCCATCGCGTGCTTTACCGCCATCTGCCCGCACATATATGCCTCGTTGACGTCGGTCAGAGAGGCAAAGTGCATAGCGCTTCGTTGATTAGTGCCGAGCTTATTGAAGCGGGCCTTTATGCCTACTTCTTTTTCTATCACGGCTTTGAGCATCTCAGCGACACCGCCAAGCTGAACATGCCCGAAACTGTCTTTTCCAAATGTTCCCTTGTCTGCGGTAACGTATTGGCCCTTATCATCTTTGAGTCCTTCGCCGGCAACGATAAAGACCCTGCCCAATCGTTCTAACACTTCCTTGACATCGCTGACGAATTTATCGAAGGAAAAAGCTGCTTCCGGCATATATACAAGATGCGGTGCATCTTCTTCACATCGAGCGGCAAGGCCTGTTGCTGCCGCTATCCAGCCGGCGTTTCTTCCCATCACTTCGAGAATCGTGCAGGTGTCCGTCGTATAGAGTGCCTCGGTATCTTTGCCTGCCTCAGCCGCACAGGTTGCGACATATTTTGCCACGCTTGGGTACCCGGGACAATGGTCGGTGCAGGCAAGGTCGTTATCGACCGTTTTCGGAATGCCCATACAAACCAGTTCATAGCCGGCGTCCGCGGCTAACTTGTTGACCTTGTCGGCTGTGTCCATCGAGTCATTACCGCCGGCGTAGAAAAAGTAACGGATGTTATGAGCTTTGAAGACGTCGAGCACTCGTTCAAAATCCGCTTTGGATTCTTCGAGTGATTTCAGTTTGTATCTGCACGAACCAATAGCCGCTGCGGGCGTTTGCTTTAGTGCCTCGATGGCCTCGGGTTTTTCCGCCGAAATATCAAACAAATCTTCCTTAAGCACCCCTAATATGCCATTGGTTGCGCCGATTACACTTCCGATTTTACCGGATTTCATCGCTTCCTGTATTACGCCACAGGCACTCGAGTTGATTACCGCCGTCGGC